>DASWKH010000026.1:0-4187 GCA_036396715.1 Candidatus Nitrosotenuis sp. | reverse complement strand
GACTTTTGCTGATCTGATATTCGGACTCGGAGGCGATGACATCATATCTGGCGAGAAAGGAAACGACTGCATCTTTGCTGGTGACGGCGACGACATCATTTACGGCAACGATGGAAGTGACACAATTAACGGCGAAGACGGCGCAGACATAATCAAAGGCCAGTCTGGTGATGACACACTAACTGGATTGACTGGCAATGACATTATTGACGGTGGCGACGGCAATGATTCCTGCATTGTAACACCAACAGACAACGACATTCTACTTAGCTGCGAGTCCTAATCTTAGGCTGACGCAATAACATTTAGGATTAATAATAACAAAAAATTATGTCAAATCGTTGTCGAGATCAAAAGGCCTCTTTGGCGCAGCAAAAAAGGTAATCCCGTCTGGGGTAAACAGCCCAGTTCGTTACTTTGAGCCATATCCGTTCTTTGTACATCGGGCACAGGGCAGCTCGATTTGGGATGTGGATGGCAATCGTTACGTGGATTTTTGCAACGGTTATGGGGCGTTATTACTTGGCCACAGAAACAAAGATGTGATTTCTGCCGTCAAAAAACAACTAGACATAGGTACAATGTATGGGGCGCCAACCGAGCTTGAAATCAATCTTGCAAAGCTGATCACAGAAATATTCCCATCAATGCAAAAGCTCAGGGTGGTAAACAGCGGCTCTGAGGCCACAATGACTGCAATAAGACTTGCAAGAGGAATTACAAAAAAGAAAAAAATAATCAAGTTCGAAGGATGCTATCACGGGGCCCACGAATCGATGCTTGTAAAGGCGGGCTCTGGTTCCGCACACAGTGGGATTTCAATTTCCGATGGCGTGCCGCAAGATTTTTCAAAAAACACCATAGTTGTGCAGTACAACAACATCGAACAATTAGAATCAGTCATCTCAAAAAATAAAGACGTTGCAGGGGTGATTGTGGAGCCGGTCCTAGCAAACATGGGCTTGGTATTGCCGCAAAAAAACTATTTGCAAGAAATGAGAAAGATAACAAAGGAAAATGACATTCCATTAATCTTTGATGAGATAATTACCGGCTTTCGAGTATCGCTTGGCGGGGCGCAGGAATACTTTGGAATAAGGCCGGACATCACAACACTTGGGAAGGCACTAAGCAATGGATTTGTAATTTCGGCAGTGGGGGGGAAACGGGAGATCATGGATCAGCTTGCGCCTGCAGGCAAAGTGTACGAAGCAAGCACCTTTGCAGGAAACCCAGTCTCAGTCGCAGCAGCAATCAGCTCAATTAAGACGATGACTAGGCTAAAAAGCAAAGTCTATCCAAGGCTTGCAAAATACTGTCGTGTACTGTCTAAGACAATTGATGATGTGGCATGCGACCTCAAAATTCCTCACCAGGTCAACTCCCTAGCTTCAATGTTTCAGGTATTCTTTACTGGTTCTCCAGTCGTAGACTATGCAAGCTCAAAAAAATCCGACACAAAAAAATTCCACTGGCTATTTCATTATCTATTAAAGCGAGGCGTCTTTGTTGCACCATCGCAGTTTGAGACCGGGTTTTTCTCATATATGCACACAGAATCTGACCTGCGAAAGGCAATGGACGCATACCAATACGGCCTAAAGATGGTGAAAAGTTGAAACTCATATTGGGAACCAGGGGGAGCCAGCTGTCGCTTGCGCAAACAAACTGGGTTGTCTCTGAGCTGAAAAAGAAAAACCCGGACTATGATTTTGAAATAAAGACAATTACGACAAAGGGGGACACTGACGCAAGACCGCTCTTCACCATAGATCAGAAAGGGATATTTGAAAAAGAAATAGACAGGGCAGTCGTAAATAAAACAATAGACTTTGCAGTGCACAGCCTAAAGGACATTCCATCACAACTAATGGAGGGCCTCGTACTTGGGTGCGTTCCAAGGCGCCAAGACGTAAACGACGTCTTTATCTCAAAACAAGACTACACGCTGCAAACAATCCCGGCAAACTCTGTGATTGGCACAAGCAGCCTGCGGCGCGCAGTACAAATCTCAAGAATCAGAAACGATGTTACGGTAAAGCCGATCCGGGGAAACATAGAGTCCAGAATAAAGAAGATCCAAGACGGAAACTATGACGCAATAGTTTTAGCACAAGCAGGAATTAATCGCCTTGGAGTAAATGTCAGGTACACCAAGCTTCCAATTTCCGAGTTTTCCCCATCCCCCGGGCAGGGTGCACTGGGAATAGTTTGCCGTGCAGATGACACTAGGACACTAGACATGCTAAAACAAATCGAAGATGAGGATTCGAGAATTGCTATAGAGTCAGAGCGGACACTTTCAAAATTTGTAGAGTCTGGCTGCAGGTTTCCAGTTGGTGCGTTAGGGCGCGTAAACGGTGCAAGCATGACTCTTACGGTTGTGGCGTATTCCATTGATGGCAAAAAAGCGCTAGTTGTTGAAAAAACTGGCCCAAAAAACGAGCCGCAAAAGCTAGGCCAGGAAGCAGCAGAGGAGTTAAGACAAAAAGGGGTTCAGGAGCTAGCAGCTGACTGGAGAGAAAAACTGGAGGAATGGAACAAATGAGTGGAGTAGTGTATCTAGTTGGTGCAGGACCGGGGGACCCAAAGCTCATCACGATGCGTGCAGTTGAGCTCATCAAAAAGGCAGACGTTGTACTGTATGACAGACTGGTAAGCAAAAAAATAATCTCAATGATTCCAAAAAAAGCAGACAAAGTCTATGTGGGCAGGGAGGTAGGTGATGACTACAAGCACCAAGACGCAACAAATCAGATGATGATAAAATACGCAAAATCCCACAAACATGTAGTCAGACTCAAGGGCGGGGACCCGTTTATCTTTGGACGGGGAGGGGAGGAAGCGGAATATCTGCGAAAACACAAAATAAGATTTGAAATAATTCCCGGCATCACATCTGGGATTGGCTCAGCTGTGTATTGCGGAATACCACTCACCCATAGAAAATATTCGTCTTCTGTTGTGTTTGTTACGGGACACGAAGACCCACAAAAGTCAAAGGAGCAAGTAAAGTGGAAGGCGCTTGCAAAATCTGCTGATACAATAGTAATAATGATGGGCCTCTCAAGAATTGGAGTGATATCAAAAAATCTGATTGCCGGGGGCCTTGGCAAAAACACACCTGTCGCAGTAATCCAAAACGGCACTTCGAAAAATCAAAGAATGATAATTGGTACTATTGCAAACATTGTCGACAAAATAAAGCAAAACAAGATCACGCCCCCATCAATAATTATAATAGGAGACGTAGTAAAACTCCACAAAATAGTGGGATGGAAAAAATGATTTCAGGAAAAACAATCGCAATTACGCGCTCAAAGGAGGACTCGAAGGAGTTCATCGAGCTTGCAACAAAGGAAAATGCAATACCAATGCCGCTCCCGACAATTGAGCTTGTGAGCAAGGGGGACAAAATAGTAGATGAGTTCCTCTCAGACATTGCCGAGTTTAGCCCAGATTATTCGGTGTTTATGAGCTCAAAGGCAGTAAAACTGCTCTTTGATGTGGCAAAAAACAACTCCAAGCACTCGCAGCTACAGCTTGCAGTTGCAAATACCATAGTCATGGCAGTAGGCCCAAAGACAAAGGCCGCACTAGAATCAGAAGGGATTCGTGTCTCGTACATGCCGGAGAGGTACTCCTCAGTTGGCGTAGGAGAGACGTTTACCAAACTAAATGCCGAGGGAAAAAAAGTCATCATACCTCGAAGTGGCGCATCAACTGAATTTTTGGCAAAGCTTTTGCAAAAGATTGGACTGGTGGTAAAAGAAAACTATCTTTATGACGTGCAGGCGTTCTCAGACACTGCACAGTGGCAGGAGTTCAAAGAAACGTTTTCAAAAAACAAAGTTGATGGAATTGTTTTTACAAGCGCATCATCTGTTCGAGGGTTCTTTGAAATAATGTCAGAAGAATTTGAGCAAGCTGATCTACTGAGGCGTTTGCAAAAAATACAGATCGTTGCAATAGGGCCGTTCACAGCAGACGAGCTGAAAAAATTTAACGCAAAACCAAAAGTTGCAGATGTTCACACAGTTCCCGGCGCATTTGAAGCGATGAAAAATATTTTTTCATTAGCTTAAGCTATCTTAGCTGTCCCTACTCCGTCAGACAACTAGTAAGCAGTGTATAATCTATTTATAACATAACGAAGCTCTGTAATGCATGACAGCTAAAAATCTCGA
>DASWKH010000025.1:0-4953 GCA_036396715.1 Candidatus Nitrosotenuis sp. | reverse complement strand
CAATCCTGCAAATCCAAAGATAATAACTAACCCCAAATATGATAAAGGCTGACTATACTCAATCAGAACTGCAGAAATCCCAGTACCAAAAATACTTGGAAGAAATGAAAGTGCGTATAGCCACCAACCGCAGCAACCAAGAGGAACTAGTGAGAAAAATGATAAAAATGATGTAAATGCAGTACCACCCGAATTTCCACTAAAAGTTTTTCTTTTAATTGCTAGTCTGCATCCAAAACTTTTAGCATAGCTTGAAAGATACATCTGGAGCCCAACTCCTATTCCCATACCTGCAATGATTATAGAATTCAATTGCAGTGCAGCAGAAATAGCATCAATTGGAGCAAGTGCAGGAGTAGTAGCTACAACTACGCCAAGGTACACAATCACTGTTATTACTCCTACAAAAATTCCCTTCAGCAGAGGTTTCATTTCACATCTCAATAAACAAGTGAGTTTGGATGAAATGCAATCCATTCAAACCAAAATCCGGGATTGAAGACTTCTCTTTCAAGTTTTTTACCAATTAGTTGACCTTTGATTGCTTCTCCTTCAAGATTCCACTGACTGTTTGTTTGCGTGTCAATTATCTTACCATCAATGTACTGAAATTCCAAAATTGTATCGTCTACAACTCTGTTAAATGCCCTTGCCATGTCTGGGTATAGAGAGACCAAAAGTAATTTTTTGTCACCAATTTCGTCGTTTATCACACTTTTTTCTTCTACATCGGCAAGTTTGTATGCCTTGTAGATATTGCCGTTATCAAATCCTAAAATTATCTCCTTTGGATGAAGCCTATCATCTTTGTTTTCAACTGGGAAAATAATTTGCGGATCTGTATAGTAATCACCATAAGGATCAGAGCCATAGGCCCTTATGTGACCTGTCTTTGTTGTCAAAACAAGTGTTTCTGGATACAGTGTCTTCCAGTCAGACCACTTGGCAACATCAAATGGGACTCTTTTTAGTGTTAGGCCTGTTAGTTCGCCAGTTATAGCAGTTCCAATTGCTTGGCTCCACTGTGAATCAGTATTTCTGTCATACATCACTAAATTGCTGTTGTATAGTTTGCCAGAGGTTCCAAATTCAGTAGCTTGTCCGTTGATTGTTCTTTCAAAAACCTGATTTGTAAAACATAGAGGACAGTATGTGACTGCAACAGGCACGCCACCTACCACATCATTTACTATCTCATGCCAAACAAGAATGAAAAGTGGATAAGCCTTTGTTTTCCCATTTATTATAAGACCTATAACAAGATCATCATCAGAAATAAAATTGGCTTCAGACGCAGTTACAAAGTCTGGCTTGTCAATTGATGGAATTCCATCTTTTGGCGGCCCGCCACTTTTGATCTTATCGAGTGGAACAATGTGTTTGATTCCGTCTGTGATCTGAATTTGCGATAAACTTTGTTCCTGAGATGTCATAGATGATTCAATACTTGTATTTTCAATAGAGTCAATTTCCGTTTGATATGGTACAGTCATCACTGCAGCTGCATACATTATTACTAAAACAGCGACTACGCCTATGCCTCCTAAAATTGGATATTGATAATTCATTTTGCAAAAAAAACGGTTAAGAAAGTATTAAAAAATTGTTCCAAATGCTATTGCACTTTTGGATCTAATTTGGAATAATGCTTTTAATTGATTAGAAAAACGAGCATGCAATGAATAAGACACTAAAATACGCAGGATTGTTAGCAATTCTACCGCTATTTACGGCTTCATTAACCACCATAGCTTTTGAAAACCCTTCAGCTGAAGGACAAAGAGTTTGTGGAGATAAAATTTGTACTTCACAAAATGGTCCTGATGCTGAAAAAGAACGCGAAAAAATGCGACAAGAGATAGCTGGAAAAACAACTACATCGGAAACATCCCAAAAGGAAGAAACTAAAACATTTGAGGAAAGTGATCTTGGTTCTGTACTACGACTTTCAAGAGCAAATGTTCCTGCCACAATTCCAATGCACGAGGGATTCTACAATGGTGAAGCAGTGTATTTTATCATCACAGATTCAAGTGACAAGACACATGCTGATACAATAACAAAGAATCAGGGATGGAAAGTCGAACTTGCACCACCACTTGCAAATGCACCAAAAGAAGCACTGTCAAAAACATACATGTTTACTAATGGTGTAAACGGAAACGGTGTCCATGGATTTCAAGGTGAGGTTTTTACAAGCACACCAGCTCAGCCAGAGATCTATAGCGCACTAACATCACATGTTCATGTAACATGGAACGAGGGTACAACGCCTAAAGTGCTTGACTCTGAACAAGCAATTCTTGACGCACAATCTGTAGGTGAAGTTTCGCTGCAAGATCTCAAAGTTGTAATCAACATGCCACAAATTGTTTGGCCTGGTGGCCAGATGATGGTAAAAGAGGACAAGACACTTTCTGATGAGACACCATATGGTGGAGGTCAGGTACTTGACATTGATCTTGATAAAATGACTGTGACATTCATTGCTCACCGGGGATGGGGTCCAGATGGTAGAACAATCTACTACATTGTTACAGACGCAACACCTGAGATGCCTGCAAATATGATGGGAGTCGCTTCAGCACCAACTTCTGCAAAACTAATTGCAAACTCGGCAGCAGTTGATCTATTCCAGTTTATGAACGGAATCACAGGATCAGGACCTATGGGATTCCAAGCTGGAATTGCGGTATCTGCACCAGGTGATCAAAACTATAGTCCAATGTGGAGAATCTCTGTGATTGGCTGGAAAGACCCAACAAGTGCAAAACTTTTGGAAACCACGACTGATATTAGTGCCTTCACAAAAGCAGGCCTAATTGATGTAGGGCTTGCAGGACCAATGGTTGGTGGCGATCACATAGTTAACTGTCCATTTATAGATCCATTCCAGTAATGGATTCTCATTTTTATTTTTGAAAAATTATGAAAAATATGCAGATAAGATGTGCTGACTGTAATTGTTTGCCTGAAGAATGTAAGAAAAGCAGTTCTCCAAAAGAATGTCCAAACTGTACATGGGACGAATGTTGCTGTCGGATTAGGTAAACCAATTTTATAGTTCCTTTACATACTAGCTTTTTTTATCAAACTACGTTTAGATGTACAAAATCAAAAAATGTTGATCTTCTCGAATTTTACAAAGTGAAGTTCAAAGTAAATAAGGCCATATATGCTGATATTACTATATAGTATTTTTGAAATGCTCAAGTCTTATGTTGGAGAGTTTAATCTTACAACTTTGGAACGAGGTGAATTTTCAAACATCTTATCAAATATTTTTCCAACAAATTTCCAGATTGGGAATGCAGATTCCAATTTCTTTGAAGCTGGGTTAGCTAGAGTTCTAGAGTCACTAAGCTCTGTTTCCTCAGATTCTATTGTTTCTGCGCCAGTTTTACTCCTAGCAGCTGGTGTTGTAATTTTCTTGGGCGTATTAGGAGAGGCATTTTTCAAAAGAACAGGTATTCCAGATATCGCATTCGTAATGATTTTGGGTGTAATTCTTGGACCAGTTCTTGGATTAATTCAGCCCGAAGTGGTCATTGAGATAGTTCCATACTTTGCAGCTCTTGCCTTAATTATAATCATGTTTGATGGTGGCATTAATCTTGACATAAAAAGTATGGCACGCACTGCACACTTTGCAACTGTATTGTCAGTTTTTGGGTTTGTCATATCCCTTGCAATAGTTGCTATTCTTGCACATTATGGATTTGGGTGGGATTGGTTGGCTAGTGTTTTACTTGGATCTATTGTAGGCGGTAGTAGCTCTGTCATAGTATTTGGTTTGGTTAGAAATTTACACATATCAGAAGAATCCAAATCATTGCTTAGTTTAGAATCTGCATTAACTGATGTTCTAGCTACTATAGTCGCATTTGTAATGTTTGAAGCTATTTTGATTGGCAGTTTTGAATTATCAACGTTTTCTGAAACTATGGGAAGAGCAGTCTCAGTTGGGTTGATTCTAGGTTTTGGTGTTGGAATACCATGGATGTATGTTGCATCAAAGCTTTCAAACAGTCAACATGTATACATGCTCACTCTTGGAATCTTGTTTGTTCTTTACTTTATGGCAAATGCTTTTGGTGAGTCAGGAGCATTAACTGCTCTTGTTTTTGGACTAATGCTTGGAAACAGACATCATTTTGCAAGATTTCTAAGATTCAAACTTCCAAAGATAGAAACCAATGACTCTATGCACAGTCAACTTACCTTTTTGGTAAGAACGTTCTTCTTTATTTTTGTGGGCCTTCTTGCAAGTTTTGGAAATATAGAGTACATGATATTTGGTGCCATAGCAGCAATTGCAATATACATGGGAAGAATAATTCTCACAAAAATTACTATAACAAAACGATTTTCTCGTCTTGATAAGAAAGTTATCTCAGTAATGATACCACGTGGGTTAGCAGCAGCTGTACTAGCAACATTTCCAATTACAATGGGCTTACCAAATGCAGGAGCCTATCCACAAATCGTGTTTATGATAATATTGGTATCTGTAATAATCACTACAATAGGTCTTGGTTCTGCAAAAAAAATTCCACCTCCAGAGCCAAAGGGCGGGGGTTTTATCAAAGATAATAAAATAAATGACACGTGATGATTTTCTATGTTTTTAGCATAATCTCATGCTCTAACTTTGTTAAAAGCTAAGCGTCTGAATACATTGAAACTTCCCATGCAGTAGGAATCTGCGAAAATGCAGTATACTCTTTGTATTTTAGTTCAATGTAGGTGTCAAGAAAATCTTTTGTAAATACATGTTCTAGGAATTTTCTATCTGTTTCAAGTGTGTCCAGTGCTTCTTTAAGTGATGATGGCAGCGAACCTATTCCGTATTGCCTTTTTTGCTGTGAAGAAAGTTTGTAGACGTTTTCTTCTATAGGGTCTCCTGGATCAAGTTTTTGTTTTATCCCATCAATTCCAGCTAAAAGCAATGCC
>DASWKH010000024.1:0-12956 GCA_036396715.1 Candidatus Nitrosotenuis sp. | reverse complement strand
TGTAGTCGTTACTGCGCTAGAAGCCCAGCCAGAAACTGAAAACCCGATTGTCACAAACAAGCCAAGTTACAATACTGGCCAGACTGTTTCCGTAAATGGCCAAGTTCACAGTGATTTTGCAGGCACACCATATCAAATTCTAGTTTACAAAAATTCTGACATACTAGTTGACACAGTAGATGGAAAATTTGGCGAGGATGCATCATACACACAAACAATAAAGACTATAGACATGGCTGCATCAGAATACACACTCAAAGTTGTGTACGGGCTACCCACACAGGTAGGCATTACCACCTTCAAACTTGACTCAAAACAAGAACCCGTAATTCCGACATGGATAAAAAACGGTGCCAAGTGGTGGGCATCTGGTGAAATTTCTGATACTGAATTTATTGATGCAGTAGAATATCTTGCAAAAGAAAACATCATTGTAATTCAGAAGACCCAGCCCCTTGAACACATTCAGAGCATACCAGGCTGGCTTAAGACAAATGCATCGTGGTGGGTCGACGGTTTGATCTCAGATGCAGAATTTGTAAATGGTCTTGAATATCTTGCCAATGTCGGAATCATACAGATCTGAATTTCAAGTTAGCCTTTTTGATCTTTGAGGTATAACCTAACTGCTTCTAGGTGCGAGCAGTTTGCCTTTATTCCCTTTCCGTGATGGAATTTGTAAAAATTTTTGAAGCCGAGGCAGTCACATGCATCCAATGTCACCACGTATGACTTGTTTGGATCGGATGAGGATCTTACCTGATATAGATCGTCGGCTATTTTGACTATGTTGCCCTCCTCTACAAGCTTTTTTGCTTTTCTGATCGTGCTTGCACTCAATAGGAATATTTCGTTTTAGTCACTAGAATAGATTGCGATCTTTAGTGCAAATAATTAATTCATATAACACATAAGGCATATCAATTGAGTTTTTCTTTGGATAACAAGTGGAGCGAAAATTCAATCAGACCCCAGGAGATACCAACATAGCTATTCTTGGATATCTGACAAAGGTAGGCACATGGATGAACCTAAGACAGATTACTACAGGCACTCCCGGCTCTGACCTAAACAGGGAGCGGTTAAGGCTGATCTTGGAAAGTTTTAACAAAAAGGGATTTGCCGAAATCAGAGACAGCCAAAATCCCAAGGCAAAATTTGAATACAGGATCACAGAAAGGGGCAAGAATGCTTTCCTAAAATGTGTCGGTTTCGATCCCGACGTAAAGTATCTTTTTGGGGTAAGAGATTTTGACGCTGATTAGTTAATCCATAGCATTGAATATCCTTGTTCTTCTTCAAAGATCAAGTCTATATCAAAATCAAGGTTTAGCTTCTGCATTAGTGATGATAGTTGTGATGATTGCATCTCCTCATCAAAGTTTTTTGCAACACACAAAACTCGGAATATCATCTTGCCAGACTTGGAGAGGTTGTTTGTGAATTCCTCTAGTGTTTTGAATGAGACGTTATCGAAAAACTTGACGATAAAGTCCCCTCGTTTTGTTGAAACAAGTACATCGACTGTGTCATTTTTTATAGGCTGGTTTAACTTGTATGGAAGTTTTTTGTTTTCAGGCTTAGCTTTTCTGAGGAGGTATTGCAATTCTGGAAATACAAGAGCAGAGTGGCTTAGGATTTTATCCACGCGTGTATCTCCTTCCGGAATCGAAGTCTCAAAGTTTACAAGATATGATTGCCTTATCAGCTGGTTTTCAATTTCTTTAAGATCTTTTTTGTACGCCTGGCCACGGAATGTAATCCATAAGAACAGAAACGAGAGAAGCCCTATGACTACACCGTTACTTGCCATTAGCCAAATTTGAGTAACATATAACCTAAGGACGCTTTCCGTTGAAAAGACTTCGTCTGAGTGTGGGACAAACTCCAGTCCTACTTGACCAGTTTTTTCATCCTTTGTTTCTTCAATCTCACCGTGTTTGCTTATTTCTTGCTGAAAGTAATATTGTGAGAGCGAGATTACCACGGAGAGCGACAAAAGACCAATAATTACCATAACAAGTGTCACGCGATGCCAAATGCTGAGATTTTCTATTGCGATGTCAAGCTTTTCTGCAAGCGACTTTTCGCCGTTTTCGGCCAACGATGGTGAGCTTTTCTGTGTGTATTTAACCAGTTGTTACAATTTGTAACATGATACAGTTCTTGCAAAATTGCTTTTATACCTAAACCCAATCTAGGTTAATGACATCAGTACAAACCCAAACCGTAGTTTTAGATTCAAATGTATTCATAAAAGAAATTCAAGAAGGCCGCGTTCTGAGGCCCATTGCAAAGAGGATGAAAAGATACAAGTCAAAGCTTGTGATTCCGGAAATAGTCCTAGGCGAGATCAGCAAGATCACAGGTGCCGATCCGATTGCGACGATGGAGCGGGTATATCAATATTGTAAGCAACCAATAACTGTCGATAAGACAAATGAGATAGTCTTCGAGTCTCAGAGACTAGCTGAAAAATATTACGAATGCCACAGTCCAGACAACCTGATTTTAGCGACTGCAAAGGTTACTGGCTCCACACTTGTAAGCTTTGATAGGGATTTGTTGCAGACTGCAAAAATGGAAGGAGTCCAGGCATTTCTTCCAAGAAATTATATCCGGTGGGGCTAAACTGATGAGGGCACTAGTTCTTGAGGACAATGACAGAATTATCGAACTTTACAAAAAAATCTTTTCCCAAAAAAAATACGAGGCAGATTTTGTCTCAGACACATCCTCATGTCTTGACAGAGTCACGGGCCAAACTCATGGATATGATTTTGTAGTTCTTGAAAAACCAACAAAGCTAGACAACCACGCAAACCTTGAGGACCAAATAAGGCAGGCCAGCCCCAAACAAAAGGTCTTTTTCCTTTCACCATACATGACCCAGCGCGACAAGGGGTTTGAGCCAGTCAAGGCCACCTTGGACCTAGTTGACAAGCCTTTTGCCCTCATCACCTTGCTTTCCTATTTGGAGATCAAAACCGTGCAACAGTAGAGGATTTAAGCAAATTTCAATAGAATCTGATCAATGGGCCTCAAGCGGTATTTCGCTACTCGAGCAACCATCTTGTTTGGTGTTCTTATAGCTACTTTGTTTCTCACCATTCTTCTTGTTGGTTCCAACATGGACGCCATAATGAAAAAAGGTGTTGCAATTCAAGTCAGAGCAGAAATAGTAGAAAACAAGGCACTTGCAAGCAGCTTTCAGAGTGCTGGGGAGCTCGACTTGTACGTTCAAAACCAAATAGAGCAGAGAACCAAGAACCTAGGGCTCGATACTCCATGGTATTCTCCAAACAGAATCGCCCTTTCCATGTACAAGATACTCATTTTAGATTTTGGCCATGCGACATTTTTGACAAGTGATGGTGGCTCGACTGCAGTAAGTGACATAATTTTGGAAAAACTTCCACGAACCATTTTGCTTTTTACTACAGCTACAATCATAATTTCTCTAATTGGCATATTTGTGGGCGCTGCGTCTGGAAGCAATATTCACTCCAAGTTAGACAAGGTAACGTCATCATTTGCAATAATTAGCAGTAGCTTCCCTGTCTGGTGGGTTGGTTTGATAATGATCTTTACATTTTCTTTTTCATACAATTTATTTCCTGCAAGGGCCACCCCCCTAATTGCGCCAACTGATCCCGGATATATCGGAGCATTGCTTTACCACATGACACTTCCGTTGATCACAATAGTCCTGATTGGTTTTGGGACGTGGGCATACCTTGTCAGAAACTTTATGGTCGGAGTCATGCATGAAGATTTTATCTTTGTAAAAAAAGCAATCGGCATAAAGCAAAGCAAGATTGTCTTTGGCAGTGCACTGAAAAATGCCGCGCCGCCAATAGTTACAATTCTTGCGCTCAGTCTCTCCGGCTCACTTGGTGGCGCGATAATTACTGAAGCTGTCTTTGACTGGCCCGGAATGGGCCGGCTATATTTTGAGGCAATAAATGTAATGGATTTGCCCGTAATTATTGGGGCAACCTATGTGCTTACTGCATTTTTCCTAGTCAGCATTTTTGTGTCGGATTTGTTGTACGGATATCTAGATCCGAGGATCAGGACTATTTGAGATGTCTACTTTTTCATCCGAAATAAAGCAGAGTTTTCTTAAAAACAAATTAGGATTGGCTGGAATTGGAATCCTAGTTTTGCTCATATTGTTGTCTGCGTTTACTTTTGCATTCATTCCATTAGACACATACAAGCAATGGAACAATCCCGCAAGCTGGACATCATTCCCAAGATCAGCTCAGCCCAGCTGGGTGAATTTTTTTAGTGAGAAAAAAATTCCAGAACATCAAATTATTGATAATCCTCAGACTACACTTCAGCAAAGAGGCTCAACACTAACAGTGCTTGAAAAATTTGAAACAGACTATGAGTTTGACTACTTTCCAAACGACTTCATATTCCAATATGTCGCCAAATATGAAAACTCGCCACTCCTACAAATTGACGTTATAAGGCCAGATGGTAAGACTTTGCGGTTGGTGTCTTTGTCGCTTCCAGAGTCAAACGGTATGAGTACATACCATGACAAGATTTTTTCTACAAATGACGCCATTAAAAAGAACCTTTTGCTGCAATCATCAGAATACTCATACCAAATTGACAGAATCCCCTCAAAGGAGATCATTTTTTCAAAATCAGATAGTCACGAAGTGCTAAAGGGCAGATACGTATTTTTGGTAAAGCTCGTTGGAGTCGATTCACAAAATTTGATTTCGGAGTCTAGTCTGATTTTGGGTGGCAAGGTCTTTGGCCTTGTTGGTACAGACGAGTTGAGACGCGACCTATCGATTGGATTAATGTGGGGAACCCCCATTGCCCTCTTCATTGGAATAGTAGTATCTATTGGCTCTGTAGTAGCCGGCCTTGTTTTTGGCGTGTATGCAGGTTACAAGGGTGGCAAAACCGACGAGTCCATGATGCGATTCAACGACATCATTTATGCGCTTCCCGCCCTTCCGTTTCTGATCATTTTATCCGTCACAACCTCAAACAGCATATTTTTGTTGATTGGATTTTTGATGATATTTGGCTGGGTGGGTGTTGCCAAGGTCTCAAGAAGCATGGCACTGCAAATCAAAACAAGGCAGTTTGTTGATGCTGCAAAGACTATGGGCCAAAAAGACTCTAAGATCATTTTTAGGCACATCATACCTCAGATTTTGCCGTATGCGCTTGCAAGCATCGCCATTTCCGTTCCAGCTGCAATCACTACCGAGGCAGGGCTAAGCTTTTTGGGTTTGGGGGATCCAACATTTACTACATGGGGTCAAATACTGCACGACGCCAAATCATATGGTGCTGCCGCAAGAGGACTGTGGTGGTGGATACTCCCACCCGGAATAATGATAGCCCTCACAGGCCTTGCGTTTGTATTCATTGGCAATTCACTTGAAACGGTCGCAAACCCGAAACTTAGGCGCTAACTCGTAATCTGAAAATCCCGTATTACCTTTAGTGTTTGGTCGTTTAGTTTTATTGTGTATGCTGCGGCATTAGGATCAACAAGCTGGGCAAGCATTTCCGCAAATTTTGTTTTGTCCTTTCCACGTTCATACATTCCTCCAGTCTCCTTAACACAGAGTGGGAACTTTTTCATGGTTATTCCATTTTTGAAAAGATAATCAATGAATTTTTTGTAGCTTTCAGTCTCGTACCAGTCTAGTTGTTTTTCTTCACATATCGCAATCCACGTATCTATAGAATTTTGATAGATTGCCTGCGTCCTTAGTTTTTCTAGTGACATACTTAGAAATCGGCACGCTTCATCTTAGAGCCACACCTAGGACAGGCAGCTCCCTTGAATCTATGGTTACAGGTAAGACATACATATTTGACTCCACCACTGCCTTCAGAGTTAAATCCAAAGAATCCCCCTCCACCACTGCCAGAGTCGCCATAACCTCGCATTCTACTCATGTATTTGCGGCGGATGAAAAGTGGAAGAGCAATGAAAATTGCAAGTGCGGCTGCAAGACCGTATGGAAATGGTAAAACCATCTGCAGGCCAATACTTACGGCCAAGGATGCAAATAGAAATATTAGATAGTTTTTGTAAGTAAACAACACAGTCATACCTTCCAAAAACCTTATAAAGCTTTGTGAGTTTTTTTCTATCTCAGCTACTCGTCGAAGATTATCTCTAGCTGGTTTCCATTACTATCCCAAGCAAAGATATCATCATTGTTTTCATATGGCGATTTTACAATTATTGAGACAAGACCAAAAAAGTTGTGCAAATCTGTAATGGATGGTTTTGCAGGTCCACTGGGGTGTGAGTGTGCGCTGCCAACATATGATAGATCCAGAGGAAGAAATGATTGTGGAAAGCCAGCAAACGTTTGGTCGCTGTACGAAAATGGCGGAATGACCAGTCCGTCAACTGTGATGATGCCGTTTTTTGATTTGCCTTTTAGTATGAGGATTCCCTCGTTTGGATGCTTTATCTTGCAGTATGTTAGTATGCCATCCCTGGCTTGTTTTTTGAGTATAATTTTACGCTCCACTTTGGATTTCAATGCATACCTCAGAATTGAATTGTGTACTTTGTTCCAGATGCTCCCTCAAGTGAGCTCTGCAGATCTTCGATGAGTTTTTGTCTTTGGTTGTAGTCATTGTCTAGATCTGCCTGAAGTGTTTTTATTTTTGACTCTGTATCGGCTTTGTCTAATTTTGCCCTATCTAACTGCCTTTCTAGCTCCTCAAGTTGTCTAGAATCAAATATGCCAAGTTTTTCTTGCAGGCCCTTGCTCTGTGATTGCAGGGCGGTTTTTCTTGCAATAAAGTCATCAAGGAGTGATATCAGATTGGTTATTTGGGCAACCGACTTGTCAGTTTCCTTTACCGAAACTGTTCCAGACATGATCCCTTTCATGCACGATTCCAAAACCGTTACTATTGCATCTTTGTTTTCTGATGATATTGTATCAGCATGATTAGCAATCAATTTCTCCAGTATTACCTTGAATGGTTTTTCAAGCGATGATACGTAAACGTACTTGCCAAGTGCCCTTGAAATTTTGGAAAATTCGTCATCAATTTCCTTGTTTAGACCACCTTGTTGGACGGCAACTTGTTTTATTTGTTTTTGACATTCTAGAAGTTTAGTAAACTGAGGCAAGGAACGCATTGAGACAATTTTTTGTTCTGTCAAATTAATTGTATCTACACACTCGTTTTGAAATTCTTTTAATTTGTCAATGTGTTGTGTTTTTTCAACAATTTCATTGTTAAATTGTAAAATTTTTTCTGCAATATTTTTTATGGTTAATGCGGATGAGTCAAAAGAAGAAATAACATGTATCTGTTTTGATATTGTCGATTGGTGTGTCGTGATTAGCTCAAGATGTGTCTTTAGGTCTTGAGCATATTTTTTTGCAAACACGTGGATAACCCGGCTGTTTTTTCCAAGCACATCTCCAATTTTTTTTAATATATGTGAAGAGATCTCCGAAGCCTTCAACAAGTCGTCGTATGATGAGATTTGTGGAAGCGTTTTTTGTGATTCTTTGGAGATGATTTCTATTACCTCAGACTTGCTACGAACAACTAGAACTTTTAGAGTCTTGTCTATATCATCTACTTTTAAGTCGTCTGATTTGAGATGAGAAATTATCTTATATATTGATCCCATTTCTTTTTGAATTTTTTCAAAAAGAGGCTTTGTTTGTTGTACTGCTAGTTTTTGTTTTTTGTGTTTTTTTTCTTGAAGAATTGATTCTATTTCTGAAAGAGATATCGCCTGAGATTGTGTTGATATTTGTTCTGCGGCATCATCCTTTTTTTTACCCCATCCAAAAACCATGTTTAACTTTGAGTATTTAGTAAATGTATATCTGTCGAATTTTTGTTAAAAAAAATTTAAAAAATATTAAAAACTCTTCAAGGGATGACATATACTATCATACACCACAGCAATAACGGTCATTATTTGGCGAAGGTATCTCAGGCTGCAACACTCGATGCCTTGCCAAAGACGATCTGGGATAAAATAAGCAATATCATAGGCATAACAGAATGGGTAATAGATGTAAAAAAGACTGAGTTTTTGTCCAAAACTAGACGTGGGATTGGTGCCATTAGGAAGATCACCTTTTTGGATCAAAGTCAAGTAATTGAGTATGTGGTTGGTTGGAAACCAGAAAATTACTTGTCATATATTGCAACAAGTGGCCTTCCACTTGATGCCTATCATGCGACACTAGATATCTTGCCAAAAGGCAAAATGTCTCAGTTAACATGGACGTCGTTTTTGATTAGCGACAGTAGCGATAAAAAACAATTTGAAGAATTTTTGTCGTTTATTGATGTGTTTTATGAAAAATCGCTTCAAAACCTCAAAGCCAAGATAGAAAAAGCAACTTAAGGACCTTGAGCTAATCAAAGATATGAGTGATACAAGAATAATTCTCCTTGGAGTTGCATTTATTTTTGCAGGTTTTTTGATTTTAGGGATATTTGGCCAACATCATTACGAGATTTCAGTGCAAGCCCAAGAATTCGGCCAATGTTTTGAGTTTGAGGATGGTATTCAAACGGAGATAGACTGCAATGTGGCATTGCAGGACAGAACCGTATTTTTTGCTCTGGTTTTGGGACTGATAGGTGTAGGAATATTTTTTCTAATCAAAGGAGTCAGAGGCAGGTGGGATCAGGACGTAAAGCCACAAGACAAGCTTGGTCCAGACACATCATTTCCAAGCTAGATTCTGATTATTCCATTTTCAATCAAATATTGAATACCTTTTACAAAATCATAATTGCCAATTTTTCCTTCAGACCACCAAGCTGCATTTATTTTGATCCAGCCGGGTATTTTTTGTGTATAGTCACCTTCTACTTGTGTGCTTGGAATTTTTATAATATTTTGATCAATTAAATATTCCAGTCCTTTTGTAAAATCAGAATCAGTAATTTTTTCTTCAGACCACCCAGCTGCATTGTCTTTTACCCAATCCGGAATAACGATTGATTTTTCATCCAATAGTGCAGGTATTTTTTCTAAGGTCACTACATCCAATCCGCTTGATCTAATATCATCGATTAGTGATTCAAGCAATTTCATCTTGTCGGCATCAACTTCATTCTCAAACACGTCAGTTTGTACTGCAAAGTCGGGCGGGTGAAGGCTGACTACAGCAAAGCCGTGCTGCTTTACGCTTGCCTGTACTTTTGTCAGTGCCTTTTGTTGTGTAGTGCCCGACAAGAAAGGATCATCACCAGACAGATTAGCAAAAGATACAGTACTAGGGATATGCTTTAGCGAGTCAGTAGGAAAGGGAGGTGGATCATTTGTTATGCTTGCACTAAAGTAGATCATTTTCGTTTGTTTTACAGCCTCGATAGTGTCTTTGTTGAACGCATCGTATGGGGGCATAAATATTACCACTCTTGAGCCAAAGACGTCAAAGATTTTGTCGTTTGTTTGTTTGATGCTTGCTAGTTGTTTTTGTAAATCATAGTCTGTATGGTCAACGTACTCCCAACTTCTATTTGCAAGCCTTATCTGGGTAGTTTTGTTTTGTAGACTCTCCTTTATGTGGTCGACAACCTTTGGATCATCACCAATAAACTTTCCAAGTATCGATATTGTTAGTGGTGCGTTTTTTTTGTTAAATGTATCCAAAACCGTGTTTTGCACGTCATTTAGCCAAAAGTCCTGAACGTTATCTAGCCTGAATGCAACACAGTTGCAGTTGGGCATTTCCGGTTTTGTATTAGAGGGTTTTTCGACCAATGAGTTATCATAATCTTGGATTGAGCCAATTGGTAAAATTTTAAGGTTCTTTGATTGTATTTTTTCAATTAATGATTGTAACTCTTGAACCTTGGTTGTGTTTACCTTGTTGACGTAAAACCCACCTTCATAGACTGAAAATTCGTACGGGTGCATCATAACAACAGCATACCCATAGTCAAGAAGACTTTGATCAATGCTATCCATGATTTGAGTATTTGATGAAGAGTGCCAGATGCCCGTTTGGGTGTCAAGATCCGCAGTTGATGGCATTACTGGGAAATGGTGAAAGTCTGATTTTTTGAATTGTGGTGGATTTATCTCTCTTGAATCATAGCTAATGTGTGTGAACCCGTTGTTTTTTAACACTGAGAGAGTATCGTCGTTAAACACGTTCTCCGGTGGAATGAATGTTGTTGGCTGCATCCCAAATACTGTCTTTATTTTGTCATTTGTTTGATTGATTAGGTCTTCTTGATTCTTTTTTGTCATTGTTGTCAAAACCTTGTTGTTCCAGCTGTGGCTTGCAATCTCTATTGGATTATCAGACACCAAGCTAGTTTTGATTGTGGAAATTAGGTTTTGGTCAGTGCCTATTACTCCCCCTATCACTCCTATTGTAAGCGGAATATCATTTTGTCCAAATAATGAAATTATTGCCAATTGGGCAGGTGCGAGATAAAAGTCCTGTATATCATCGAGCCTAAACGCGACACAGTTACAATTTAGGTGGTCACTATTTAGTTCAGGATTGTTCAGGTAAACTTTGATTGTGTTAGTTGTATCTGTTATTGTCACACTTTTTCCGACAACTGTCTGAAGTTGGTTACCACTATCCTTTGTTTTAATGTACAACGCATAATTGTTAACTTTGAGATTTGAAAAATAGGCCAATCCTTTATCGGATACTGCAGATTCTGCAACCTTGCTCTTTTTTGCATCAAATAGTTGTGCGACAAAATCACCATCCTGTTTTGTGACTTTGTTTTTTGTAGAGTTGTACACCTCAACTGTGATTAGATTATCAACAATTGTAGGCCAGCTTGTGACGACCTTGAATTCTTGTGCAACATCAGGTTGCAGTTTTATTGGTGTGTAAGTATACTTGAGGTTGGGGCCAAGTGAGATTTCTGCATAATAATAATTGCCATCTTTTGTAGATGGATACAGCCATGCCCTTATCGAGTTTCCGTATTGATCGGTCTCTGAGGTGTGCCAGCTTTTTCCATCTTGTGATTTTAGCACTACGTAAGCACCGGCAAGCGGGGTTTGAGCATCTTTGTAAAAGACGTTTAGCCTCATACCACCCATATTTTTTACTGTGATCTCAAGACTTTCTTTGCTTTTTTGTAGATTAACAAATCCCACTCCAGCATACATATCATTTACGTATACTTCGACTTTGTATCTGTGTCCCAACGGCAAAGATGAAAGCGAGAAGGGATTGTTCTCAAGTGAGAGAATCTCTTGAGTTGTGGTAGTTTCTTGGTTTTTGTAAACTTTGATATTTACACCCTGTGGGAACAGCCTGTCATTGTTTTCACTTTTTATGAATACATCAATTGCACCAGTATTTTCTTGAGCAAGTGCAGATGGCATAATTGCCACAAAACAAACAGCAAGAATTACAAATGCTAGTTTTGCATCAATCATTTACTGTCTTACCCTCTTTGCGCTTGTCCATTTTGCTTTTTGCCCTAAAACCTCTTCAATTACTGCCTTGATCTGCAAAACATCCATTAATTGTTTGTACCCAATTACCAAAAATACCGAATAAAGGATCACTCTTTTATCGTCATTGTCCATTCGTACTGCCATTGCCGAAAGCAGGTATTGTAATGTGATGTATATGCCCAAGGTAAATGCCACAAATTGATAGTTGCCAATTACTAGTTGGTATCCTACAAAAACCCAAAGCATAACACTTGCAATTGGTATTACAAGCATGTGAATTGCCATAAGTGGGTATGAAAGCTTTTGCAAATAGCCAAATCTCGGATTTAGCAAAATGTCAGAGTGTCTCCTTAGGACTTGGAGGTTTCCGCGGTACCATCTTTTTCTCTGCTCATAATAATCACGTAATGTCTGTGGAGCTTGCGTATACGCTGTTGCGGCACTGCTTCCACTCACTATCATGCCAGACCGAAGTACCTTCATCGTAGCATCAAAATCCTCAACCAAAGTGTCCTTGTGATATGTACCTGCTTCTTCTAGTTTCTTTTTCCTAAATGCTCCTAACGCTCCAGGAACTATAGTGATTGCGCCAAAATAATCCAAGCCCCTCCTCATAATTTGGATTCCAGAGAGATACTCTAGTGCCTGACACCAAGTAAGCCAGTTTACCTTGTTACGAATTTTGACATTGCCAGCAACGGCAGCTACGTTTTCGGCCACCATTGATTTTGCAATGTGTTTTAGTGAGGAGTGCCCAATTATTGTATCTGCGTCCACGATGGTAACTATTTCGCCTGTAGCATACAGAAAGCCTTGATTTAGAGCCGATGCCTTACCTCCATTTTCTTTATGTATCAGTTTAATTTTGTCTTTGTATTTCATTGCAATTTCAAGCGTTTTGTCTACGCTTCCGTCATCAACTACAATTATTTCTTTGTCTGGATAATCAGTCGAAAGAAGTGACTCTATTGTTGTTTGAATTACATTTTCTTCATTGTACGCGGGCACAATCACACTAATCTTTGGCCAAGTGTTAGGTTCTTCTAGCATGGCTTCTCTTGCTGCACTTCGCACTGCCAATGGAACAAAAAGCATCGTTTGCCAAAATGACAGTGTCAACGCCCAGACAAATATTGCTTGTGTCAGAGTCACATACGTAGGATAACCCTCAAAGGCCAAAATTGTACCAAAGATAAATGGCAAAACTAGAATTATCATAGAATAAGATGACGCCAATCTAGATTTGTATTGATATTGTGTTTGTGGTGGCTTTCTTGAGAGAATGTGATAAAATGCTATTGCCGCTGCTAAGATAATCGAAATGAGACTCAGGTATGTAGAGATGCTATACACATTGTAAATCAA
Source organism: Candidatus Nitrosotenuis sp. (assembly GCA_036396715.1). Taxonomy (GTDB): domain Archaea; phylum Thermoproteota; class Nitrososphaeria; order Nitrososphaerales; family Nitrosopumilaceae; genus Nitrosotenuis. Next base: position 154 of record DASWKH010000024.1, on the reverse strand, counting down.
CAAGGCAAAAATTGCCACAGACAGTACAATGAGCACTGGATCTGGCCTGACTTTTTTTGTTGTCTTTTTTACGCGTTTCTCTACTGGTTTTGGTACTGGTACCTCTACTGGTTTTGGTACTGGTACCTCTACTGGTTTTGGTACTGGTACCTCT
>DASWKH010000023.1:0-15823 GCA_036396715.1 Candidatus Nitrosotenuis sp. | reverse complement strand
TTCCACCAAAAATAAGATGTCTTTTATTTGTAGAGTTTGATTCAAAAATTCAACAAAGTATCAAAAAACTGAAGAAGACCTCCACAGGTAAGTTACTGCGTACGCTAAACGACAAACAATCAATCACAAAATGGTGGAATTATAGAAATTCAGCCCTGTACTATAGTCTCAAAAATCTCCTTCCAAGAGAGTCACTTCCTCATATCATCGAAGATGCAACAGTCCCATTGGATAAGCTTGAACAGCTTATCACGCTGGCACAAAAGATTAGAAAAAAATTTCATGCAAAACTTGTAATGTATGGCCATGCTGGAAATGGTAACATACACATCAGAATTGCATCAAAATATAACGACAAAACTACAACAAGACGACTTGGAAAGATGTTTTTTAGCGAAGTAATTCAGATGGGTGGGACAATCACAGGTGAACATGGTGATGGTCTTGCACGCACAGATTTTGTCAAGTTGCAGTATGGGCCAAAACTCTACTCTATCTTTAATGAATTAAAAAGAGAATTTGATCCAGATCTAATCCTAAATCCAAACAAAATAGTGACAATAAGATAGAGTTTATTTAAAAATAATTTAGGGGTAAACTTCACCCTCTTTTTTAAAGTCTGGAATACCATACGTGCATTCTATGGAACAATATTTGGCATCAGGCGGCATATCCTCCAAATTCTTACCACAACATTTGCATTTAGCTTCCATACCTTTCATTTGCTTGATATTCTATAATCTATTATGATTTTGAAATGAACACACAAGATCTCTTGTACAAAAAATATGTTTTTGTATTAAAAAGACTGCTATCATACGCGATACTGTGCATATTATCTTATTTTAGGAAGCCAAAGAAGCTTGCAAAGATGCTACCTATCTGTTGTATTATGTTTGATGGTGGCATGCTTGTTTGTGCACGCTCCAACACCGTTGTTTCTGTTTTAACTAATTTTTCAACTGACGTGGAAGACTCGGTATCTGGTAAATTGATCTGTCGACTTGACATATGTGCAGCAAGATTCTCTTTTGCTTTTTGTAGATTAGTCTGTGATATCGCATATGATGGGTCTTGTTTCAATACCAAATTGTAAATCTTAATTGCCTCTTCAAGCTCTCCTTGTTCTGCTAATACGTTTGCTTTGTTGTTCATAGCTGGTAGATATGTTGGATCTATGTCAAGTGCCAAATCATAATGATCTATTGCTACGTCAGACTGCCCAAGCTTATCTAATGCAGCGCCTTTGTTAGTGATAATTTCAACACTGTTTGGATCTTCAATTAATGATTGATCAAAATATGAAATTGCTTGATCGTAATTACATAATCTCATCAATGCCGGACCCATTCCATCATAATGGGCAATGGAGTCACGATACTGATTTGTATCGCAGTTCAACATGATTTCATTTAATATCTTTCCAAGCTCGACATCTTCAACTGTAAGGTTGTCTAAATCATTGTAATCCACCTCTTCTTGTTTTGGCTGGTCAGTGGCACCAGATATTCCCGGGCTTGGCTTCAAATCGACTATTTTTGTTTTGGCAGGTTTGCTGCTTGGTTTTTCTAACGGTATCTGCGGTTTGTTTACAATGCTTGTGGATGGAACCTGAGTAACCACATCATTATCTTGTTCATCTTGAACGTCACTTTGCTGCGAAATAGGATTCGTAGGTGGAGACACCTCAACAAACTCAAAATTAGTTACATATTTTGATGTGCCATAATGAGCCTTTACTGAATAGATTCCACCTGTTTTGAAATTAACACCATCTTTTGCCAGAAATGAAACGGAAAATTCCAAACCTGAATTGATTTCAGGAGTGTAAAACCCTGCTGGCATATCGCTTGGATCGTATATGCCAACAAGAATCGTCGGGTCATTTTTTATAGAAACTATGCCGGAAATAGTAATGAATTCATTGTTCTGATATGATATCTTATCCGTAGTAAGAAAAATTACTTCTGGAATTATTTCAGGCGTAGGATGGTCTTGTTCTTGTGGAAATTGAGAAGATACGATTTCAAATGTTATCTGTTCAGTGTTTTTCCCATAATCAAAATCTATTAGGTAAACTCCCGATTTGTCATAAAATGGCGAATCAAGAGAAACCGTTTTTGTGAAACTATCGTCTACTTCGAGATCAACACTATTTGCTGAAAGTATGATGCCATCTGGATCATATACACTCATTGCAATTACAGGCATTTTTCGTTCTATGATGTAGCCTGTGACAATCAATGATTCACCTGTAGAATATTGCGTCTTGTCTGTCTCTACTATAACCCAGATTTCATCTCCAAATGCGGGAATGGTGACGAAAATAACCAAGATCGCAGAGAGCAACCATTGTCTTGTGATGCCCAATTCATGTCTGCATGCGTGGTTTTGTATTTAATAAAATCGTATAATTTGTACTTGTACTTTTTAAGCAATCTATAACCCAGTAAATCAAAAGGTACGTGGAGTCATGAGTTCAGCTAACACTCTAAATGCCAGCTCAAAGATCTTGATTTACCGTAGACACTTAAAGTTCAAAAAGCCTGTCCTCTTCTCCATATTCCATTAGTAACATAAAGCTAACAAGAAAAATAATCGATTAATATCATAAAATTCAAGTTGGTAATTCGAAACGCAAAACCAAGTGACAAAAAGCCAATCTTGGATTTCTGCCAGAGGACCTTTAGATGGGGTGATTACATTGCAAATGTTTGGGATTCATGGCTTTCAAAAGGAAACCTATTTGCAATTGAAGCAAAAGGCAAGCCAATTGGAATCTTCAACACTTCGTTTTCAAAAAACCAAATCTGGATTGAAGGTTTGCGCATAAATCCAAAATTTAGAAGGAAAGGATATGGCAGTAAGCTTATCTTAAAGGCAGAGGCGATTGCAAGACAAAGAGGATGCAAAATATCAAGAATGCTGATTGCTCAACATAATACAAGATCATTATTGCTTGCAAAATCCATTGGCTATAAAATAGAAGACAAGTGGTGGTTATACAACCTAAGACCAAAAAAATGTACCACAAAAACACGTCTAGCTACTGGCGTAAAACAGATTGAAGGCTTACTTGACTCTAACACATATTCAAAATCGTGGGAGTGGTTTCCACTAGACAAAACTACGCTTGCAAGACTGGTCAAAAAGGGCAGAGTAATTACGTTTTCTCAAAACAACAAAACATCAGCAATTGGCATTTGGAATAAATCGCAAATAGACAGGGATGTCTTGCAGATAGGATATCTAAACGGAACGAAAACAGGAATAAATGCCATCTTGCACTTTATGCAAAATAAAGCCTACATACAAAAATCAAAACGAATCCAAATTCTTGCTCAACAAAAAATCGATCTTAAAATGAAAGAATTGAATAAAAGAATGCTTTTTTGTCTTATGAAAAAGGATCTGTAGAATCGATCATTAGCTAACCTCAGCTCAACAATAAATCAATGATATTGTTGATAAGAGATCAAGATCAAACCAAACTATGAAAGCAAAGTTTGCAACCTCATGTGTATCATGTGGTGAAAAGATCTCACCTGGCAAAGAAATAGCCAAAAACGAGGGTGGAAAATGGGTGCATAAACACTGTGCCCCCGAATCAGAACAGCTTCTGTAATTTTTTTAACCAGTCCTAAATCATTTTATTAGATGATTTACTAAATCACATACCTTGATTGAAAACGAAAACACTTGGGCAAAGGCAGTACAAAGCAACGCAACAGAAGAGTTTCACAAAAAATTTGACCAGGCACTAGGATCACTCAAAAACGAGCTTGGCAAGACCTACCCACTCATAATTGGGGGAAAGGAGGTCTGGACTGACAATTACTTTGAGGTAAAGTCTCCAGCTGATACAAAAATTGTCTTAGCCAAGTTTCCGCTTGCAACAAAAGAAGAAACAGAGTACGCCATCAGGGCAGCAAAGGATGCATTCTCCGAGTGGAGCCAAAGTCATTATCAGCATCGCGTTGGCCTTTTTCGAGAGATTGCAAGTCAACTCTCTTCACAAAAATTCACTTTGGCTGCTATAGTGAGTATGGAAAACGGAAAAAATAGGCTTGAGGCAATGGGCGAAGTTGATGAGATGATTGACTTTCTTAGATTTTATGCTGATCAGCTTGAGACAAACCAGGGATTTGTAAAACCAACCAAGAGTGCAAACCCAAACGAAAAAACTCAAAGTGTTCTAAAACCGTACGGCGTTTGGGGAATAATTTCTCCATTTAATTATCCATCAGCAATTGCAATCGGAATGAGCAGTGGGGCACTAATTACTGCAAACACCATAGTTCTCAAACCAGCAAGCGACACTCCAATCTCCGCATTCAAGTTTGTCGAGTCTATTTATCGAAAAATCCCAGCCGGCGCAATTAATCTTGTAACAGGACAGGGAAATGTGGTGGGTCAAGCTATAATCGACAGTCCTTTGGTTAGTGGAATTGCATTTACTGGATCAAAAGAGGTAGGGCTATCGGGATTTAGGACATTCACAAGTAAAAATCCGCGACCATTCATATCAGAAATGGGTGGAAAAAACCCAGTAATTGTTACAGAATCAGCTGATCTTGAAAAGGCAACTAATGGTGTATTACAAGCCGCATTTGGGTATGGCGGGCAAAAATGTAGCGCATGTTCTCGAGTCTATGTGCAAAAAAACATTGCAAATAAATTCACGGAAAAATTGATATCAAAAACTCAAAACCTCAATATTGGTCTTCCATGGGAAAGGAACACCTATCTGGGACCAGTCATTAACGAAGCTGCAAAAAAGAAATTTGAAAGGGCAGTTGAGCTTGCAAAAAAGGATGGCAAAATTATTTTTGGTGGAGAAGTCCTCAAAGATGGCCCATATCAAAACGGATATTATGTCAAGCCAACAATTGTGACAAATTTACCAAAAAATCACCAGCTAATCAAAGAAGAACTGTTTCTGCCGTTCTTATGTGTTCAGGAATTTGAAAATTATAATGACGCAATAAAAGAAGCAAATGATTCTGAATATGGCTTAACCGCAGGAATATTCAGTCAGAACAAAAAGGAAATTGACGAGTTTTTCTCAAAAATTGAGGCTGGTGTAACATACGCAAATAGAGCACAAAGTGCAACAACAGGCGCAATTGTACAATCCCAACCCTTTGTTGGATGGAAAAACTCTGGTATTTCAGGAAAAGGAGCAGGCGGCGTGTATTACCTAACGCAGTTCTTGCGAGAGCAGACTCAAACAATCTGTAATGAAAGCTAGCTTCTGAAAAATCTATATCTTGAATAAATTCAGAGGATAAATCAAGTTAATTTTAGCTCTATTTGCTTTCTGATAAACTTTGAGATGCTAAGCTTAGTCTTGCGTCCGGAGCTTACTGTTTTACCAAATCCATCTACAATCACTACTTCGTTTAGCTCTGGATTTTTTTGATATTTTGTACCAATATCGTTTGCAACTATCATATCAGCACTTGAATCTCTGAGCTTTCTTATCGCAGAATCAACTAGTACTTTCTTAGATACGTTTGATTCTGCTTTGAATCCAACCAAAAACACATTCTTTTGGATCTTTTTTATTTGATCGATAATTTTTGGTGCCTTTTGTAATTTTATAACAATGTGTTTTTCAGTGCTTTTGATTTTTGACTTGTTTGCTTTTACAGTATAATCAGCTGCAGCTGCAGACAAAATCACAATATCGAATTTTTTGGACTTTAATTGTTTTTTGACAGCATCAAACATTTCATTTACCGTTTTCACTGATATTATTTTGACTCCCTTTGGCGGCTCGGTTATTCCTGGTCCATAAACTAAAGTTACCTTTGCTCCAGCAGAAATCAGCTCAGATGCAAGCAAAATTCCTGTTTTACCTGTACTTTGGTTTGTTATCACGCGCACAGGATCAATGGGTTCTATTGTCGGGCCTGCAGTGATCAGCACCTGCTTGCCTGCAAGAATAGTAGAAAATCCAAATTTTCTTAAAATGTGCTCTAACACATCCTCAGGCTCAGCAGCCTTTGCTTTCCCCTCTATCATAATCGGGGAAATAAACTCGATTTTATCCTTCAAGAATTCAATATTTCGCAAAACAGCAGCATTTTCATACATTGCCTTGTGCATTGCTAATGCCATCAAAATAGGAATTTTTGCTCCAAATCCAACAGTTAACACAGTAGATATTGGCGTGTCATCAATTCCATTTGCAAGCTTGCCCAGAGTGTTTGCAGTTGATGGATATACTATGATTAGATCAGCTCTTTTATAGTCTGCAAGACGAATGTGTTCAAGCTCTCCTGTAAGCTTGGTAATCACTTTGTTTCCTGTAGCCCATCTAAAATAATCAGGCTGTATCATCTTTGTTACAGCTTGACTTGCAACACATGTCACATCAGCTCCATGCCTCATCAAAAGCCTTGCAAGCTCGATTGCCTTGTATGCTGCGACACTTCCAGCAACACACAAAACAATTTTTTTACCTGACAGCTCAGTGCCGTACGATCCAGTAATATCAAAAGAAGGATGTTTTGATTTAGCTACCAATTTCTTCTCTTAGCTTATCGAGCTCAGCCTTGTCCATAGAAAACCAATTTTCTTTTGATGGAAATCTGCCAGATTCTACATCAAGTTTGTAGCTTGTTACCGCCTTTGTAATCTGATCAGACAATGAAAGATACTGCTTGACAAATTTTGGTTTGAGCTTGTCATACATTCCTAAAACATCATGAACTACTAGCACCTGTCCATCACAATATTTACCAGAACCAATACCAATTGTTGGAACAGAAACAGATTCTGAAATTATTTTTGATACTTCGGACGTAACCATTTCCAACGCAATACTAAACACACCTGATTCTTCAAGCGCTTTGGCATCCTCAATTAGCGTGATTGCAGCATCTTTTGTTTTTGCTTGAACTCTATAGCCTTGGGCTAAGGCAGTAGTTTGAGGCTGAAAACCAATGTGGCCCATAACAGGAATGCCTGTTTCCACTATTGCTCGTATGGTCGGTGCAACAACCCTGCCTCCTTCAAGCTTGATTGCATCAGCTCCAGCTTTTATCAATCGACCTGAATTTGCAATAGCATCACTTGTACTTGCCTGATAAGACATGAATGGCATGTCAGCAACAACTAACGCATTTTGTCTTGCTCGACTTACGGCTTCAGTAAACAAGACCATTTGATCCATTGTAACTGGAATCGTGTTTTCATATCCTAACATTACCATCCCGGCGCTATCACCAACAAGCAAAATATCAATTCCGGCTTTATCACATAATGATGCCATGGCGTAGTCATATGCAGTAATCGCAGAAATCTTGTTCCCAGATTTTTTCTTGTCTATAATGTCTTTAACTGATTTATGCATGGTTTGCTCTCCTAGTAAGATGATTCCTTATCTCTATGATCGACTGATCTAGATTTTTTTTATTATTAAATTTTATTTTTGAAGGTTTTTTTCGCTTCATAATTTTACATGAATTAATCATCTCTCTTATGCCGCGAATTACATTGTCAACTATGGTGACATCAGCAGTTTGAGCAGTTCTCGATAAAGGATTCAGATCAAATGTTATTACTTTTTTTCCTGCTTTTTTTAGTGCTAATGTTCTATCACCATCTTCGAGTGGTACCAATACCACATCAGCGGCATAAATCCCATTTTTGTCTACCATTCTTCTCGCACTGTCAAGACCAGAAAGTTTTACCAAATGCTTTTTTTCTATCCCAAATACCTGTTTTGCACCATTTTTTTTGAGAACTTTGAGAATGTTTTGTTTTCTTTTTTGGCTTTCATAAAACAAATTGATCTCAATCTTTGCCCCAGTTGTTTTTGCTAACTCAACAATTTCCCTTGGGCACAAACCAGCAATATTTCCATTTACCGAAATAACTGGTTTTTTTGCCGAAATAAGCATAAACGCCGCTGCTTTTACTGCTTTTTTCGCAGTTTTGGAAGTTTTTTCACCAATCAAATAATCAAAGGCTTCACCTCTTCCATGCGCCATTAGCCCCTCTTTTGCTACTAGACCGACATCAAATGCATGCACTAACTTTTCTCTGATGTAGAGCGATTTTGCTCGCGGATGAGAATTCGGAATTATTAATTTTGTCATTTATCTGACGAGTCTTGCACCATGCTCGTCTATTTTTGATCTAATTATAATTCCGTCATTATATTTTTCTAAAATTTTAAGAACGTCTCTTTCCAAACTCTGTGGAACGAGCGTAAATATGGTTTCGCCAAACAACGCTACGCCACACTTTATTCCATGTGCTCGTAGATCATCAATCACAGTCTTCATCTTTGGTGTTATAATATTAACATAATTTGCAAACTCGACTGAATAATCATGGAATTGACCAATATCTTTTGTATTTACAAGTTTATCAACCATTCTTCCACCAAGTCCATTGATTGATTGTAATTTATCTTTGAGAAACTGCTTTGTAGAAATTGCAGAAAAACAGATCATAATCGCAGAAAATGATTCAACTGGAATCTTTTTGACTTGCCCTATTCCTGGAGCGCCGCCCTTGACACGTATTTCAAACCCTCCATGATATGATGCTAACACATCACCAAGTCCTGTTTGGCATATCACCTCTGCGCTATGTGCAATTTGTCCAAGCCGCTCCTTTGAAAAATTAGTATTAAATGCTTGATTTAGTGCATATGTCAAAGAAAGAGCAACGGCAGCAGAACATCCAAGTCCATATCCTACAGGAATTTTTATGTCATGATGGACCGAAACAAAATAATTTCCTTGTACATGTTTTAAAAATTCCTTTATGACAAATTCTGATACCTGCGTATTATCCGGCTGGTATCCACTAACCTTAATGGTATAGTCGATAAAATCGGAGTCTTGAATTTCAACTGTTGTTATGACACCTGCCTGAATCGAAAACCCGGCACCAAGAGAACCTTGAAATTCTGGTCTTTGGCTTTGGTCCATCTCTGCCTTAAAAAATCCCGTAATGTGTGCAGGACTAAAAGCAACTCCCTTCATGATTCAAATTTAAATTATAGCAAAAATATAAGAATATGGCTTAAATTAATTAAATTAGTATAAATTGCCTAAATTCATTCGACGCCTACAAAAAATAGGAAGCAGCATGCTAGTTTCATTACCAAAGGAATGGGTTGAGAAAAACCACCTTGAGAAAAGTACTGAAGTTGAGCTTGAGACGAATGAAAACACCGTCTCAATTACTGTAAACAAGGGTGATCGACAATCAAAAGAAGTCGTAATTTCGTATCCTCTGCCACAGGATGAAAACATTGTCGCAGACATCACCGGAGCATATCTTCTTGGCTATGACATAATTCGAGTTAAAGGAAAAACAAACATTCCAATTGAGGATCGAGAAAAAATTCGCAATTCGATGAGAAGGCTTGTTGGAATGGAAATTGTAGAAGAGGATTCATCAAACGTTAATGTCCAATTTCTTTTGGATGCAACAACACTAAGCCCTGAAAAAATTCTAAAAAGAATAAGCTCAATTGCTCTTGGAATGTTTAACGATATTTCATCTGCCTTGATCTCAGATGATAAATCAAATCTGCAAACATTTCCAAACAGAGATGATGAGGTAGACAGACAATACTTTCTTCTAGTAAGACTTATTCGAAGCTCAATGATTGACAAAAGACTAGCTACTGCATTTAATTTAGAAAACATTGACGTTCTAGACTATAGAATTGCTGCAAATATTTTAGAGACAGCAAGTGATACTCTAGTTGAAATTGCTAATTCTATTTTGCACACATCACTTTCAAAAAATGATCTACGAAGAATTTATGAGCTGACAAAAGATATTGAAAATATACACCAAAAATCAACTGATGCATTTATTGCTCAAGATAGAAGGCTAGCAATTGATGCCATCTCAAGTCACAGAAAATTTCAAAAAAAGATCTCTGATATTCGCTCATCAATTGAGCAAAAAAACCAGCTTCCAATTGATCTGCTAGATCTCATCTATATGTTTGAACGTGTATCGAGATCTTGGTCAGATATTGCGGATCTAGTAAAACCAATTTATAATGCTCAATAAATTTTGTTTTTTAGCGCATATGCCAAAACAGCACAAATTGTTTTTGAATCAATTATTTTGCCCATTTTTATCATATTAAGAAGCTTTTTGAGGCTGATTTTTACTACGGACATGATCTCATCCTCGTCTAAGGCCTGACCACTGATTTTTTGAACGTTCTTGGCCACAAAGCAGTAAATTGCTTCTTTATTGTAGCCTACAGAGGGATAGTATGTGATAAGGTGGGTTAGCTTTTTGGCTTTGTAGCCTGTTTCTTCTTGGATTTCACGATAGGCACATTTTTCTGGTTTTTCGCCTTTCTCAAGCGTGCCTGCGGGAATCTCCAGAATATAACCATGACCAAAGCGGTGTTGCTTAACAAGTATGACTTTACCTTCCACATCAAAGGCCAAAATTGCTGCAGCGCCACGATGTTCAATTATCTCTCGTTTTAACTTTTTACCGCGAACAGTTATGTCATAAATATTCAAACCTAAAATTTTACCATCATAAATTGTCTTTTTTTTCATTCGTTTGGTTTTCTAATTAGATAATATTTAATGTCTTTGATACATTAAATGTAGTTTTTGTGAAGATTTTGCCTCCTTGATTATGTTGCTTACCCAATTTTGTGGCAAATTAATCTTTTTTGGAATGAAAAGATCTGCTGTTTTAACGCCTTTTACATCTCGTATCCTCTGTGTTATGTTGTCCAATTCAAAGATGTTATTGCTATACAAAAACAAAACAATCTGGTTTTTTGCAAGAAACGGTTTTTGTAAAAATGAGCTTGAAAATTCCTTCCTCAATTGTTTTAATGTTTCATTTAGATTTTCTTCAACCCAAACTAAAACAGCAAATGAAATATACTGGCCAAATTTTGATGGATCGTAAATTACTGTAAATAATATCGCTTCATCATTTTGTATCTTTTTCAATGATCGTGCAATTGTCTTTGTTGAAAGTTTTGTTAGCCTTGATAATTCTTCGATTTTTATACGTGGATTTTTTAAAAGATGATTAATTATTTCAAGATCAGTCTTTGTTAGGTCTGATCGTATGCCAGGATTTTCTGCCTCAAAAATAGAAAGAATTCGAACATTCTGCATCAGTTTTTTTACCAGTTCAATTTTTTGTTCAACATTCTCTTTTACTACAATACTACAAACAGTTATTCCCCCTATACATGGCACCACAAAAAAAGGCCCTCCGATCAACTCAACTTGTTTTAGAATCTTATCAACATCTTGCCCTGTTATAACAATGTACAAAACATTGTAACCTAAAACAGGTGGCTCAATTTTTAATGCAAAACTCTCAATTGTTCCGTTTTGAATCATTTTTTCAATGCGTGATTTTACCGAAGCGCCAGAAATGCCAATTCTGTTGCCAATCTGTCTATCTGATTCCCTACAGTTGTCAAGCAAAACACTTAGAATTTTAAGGTCTAATCTGTCCAATTTATCCTTCTTTTAATGGTATTTCTTATTAAAGAATACTCTTTTTTAATAAAAATGTCTTGAATCATCATAATATGCATGTTATACATTAAATATCAGACTGTTTTTATAATAACGTGGACTATAGGATTCAGCTAGCTAAGCGAATGCTCGCTAACAAAAAAGGCAGCCTCATTGGTGCAGTTTTGGCAGTTTCGATTGGAATTTTGGTAATTCATGTAAATTTTGTAATATTCCAAGGACTATACGACGCAATAGTTCGTGACCTATCAAGTTACAGATTTGGTGATGTCAGAGTGACAGACGAAGAAGACTTTATCACAAAATCAGACGTATTTTTGGTAAACTGGTTAGAGAGAATACCATACGTGGAAGCAGCATCATCAAGGATAGGGTCTTCTGTATCTATCAATGTAACCAAAAATGGAAAACTAATTGAAGAATTTCAAATACCTGTTGTGGGCATTGATCCGTTCCGTGATCCTAGAGTATCAACAGTTCATGAGACAGTAAAAGAAGGGCAATATGTTTTTTCAAGAAATTCTATTGTAGTAGGATCATCTGTTGCACGTGATCTTGGCGGTGTAAGAGTTGGTGACAGCCTGCAAGTACAAGTAACTGACAGATTTGGCCAAGATCAAATCCGACGCTTTCTTGTTACTGGTATTGCCACTTCACCAGGTGGTCAAGGGCTTGATACTAGTGTAATTGTACACATTGACGCACTCCGTGATATGTTATCACGAAACGGAGAAACAGGAGAGATACTAGTTAAGCTAAACGATCCAAAAAAGGCAGCTGATGTGAAAGATCTCTTTTTACGTTCATTTCCAAATGATGACTTTAGGGCTGAAACAATAGAAGAATCAGCAGAGGAGGCATTAAGCGGATTCAGGTCTGGCATTGCAATGATTAACATGATTGGATATTTTGGAATGATGTCTTCTGCATTTGCAGTTGTAACAATTCAAATGATGCTTGTTTCAAGCAAGACTCGTGAGGTAGGAATTATGCGTGCAATTGGCGCAAAAAGAATGGATGTCCTGATAATATTTATCGTCCAAGGAATGATGATTGGTGCAATAGGTGCAGGAGTGGGAACAGCCTTTGGTTTGACTTATACTTTTTATGCAAAAGAAACTAAAATGTCCTTCCAAGGTAGTCTTCCACTTGAGGTAAGCTACAATTGGCCAAACATAACTCAGACTGCCCTGATGGCATTTGCGCTTGCAGTTGTTGCCTCAATTTATCCAGCATTCAAGGCAACAAAACTTCAACCAGTGGAGGCAATGCGCTATGTCTGATACTGTCTTAGAGGTAAAAAACCTCAACAAAGTCTACGGCCGGGGGGACACAGAAGTTCACGCATTAATGGATGTCTCATTTTCTGTTAAGCGTGGCGAGTTTTTACTAATTGTTGGAAGCTCAGGATCTGGGAAATCCACATTATTGAACATGATTGGTTTGCTTGATAGGCCAACAAGTGGTCAAATCTATATCGACGGAGTAAACACAACGAAGCTAACCGACAACCAAATTTCATCTTTTAGAAATTCAAAGCTTGGTTTTATTTTCCAATTCTCAAACTTGTTGGCAGATCTGACAGTTCTGGAAAACGTATTGCTCCCGCGAAACATTCAGCGAACAGACAAAAATGCGATAAACGATACGATCAATTTGCTAAAAGCCGTGGGACTTGAAAGTCAAATGTACAAACGAGCAAACAAAATCTCAGGTGGGCAAGCCCAGAGAGCGGCAATTGCAAGAGGTTTAGTTAACAAACCAGCAATTGTTTTAGCAGACGAACCTACGGGGAATCTCGATTCTATAACAGCTGAGACGACAGTTCAACTTATGAGATCGATGGCAAAGAAGCTGAATCAGACATTCATCATAGTGACACACGATCGTCATCAGTTTGGTGATGCAGATCGCATCATCACAATCAAAGATGGGCGAGCATTTGAAGGAGAAGACCAACCACACAAAATGGAGATTACAGTATGATTACAAGGATGGTTGGAATTGCTACATTGGTATTTCTTGGGCAATTCATTGGTTTGCAGGCATATGGGCAGCTTGGAACGGGTGATTCGCCTTTTGAGCGAAATTTCGGGGACATCAAATTCCTTGATGCCTATTTTGGTAGGCAGGATGAAAAAATGGAGGTAACGTCTGGCGACAAAAATGTTCCATTTACGGTAGTGTTTGCAAACGTTGGCTCGCAAGACATTACAGGCATAAAGGGTCAGCTCCAACTTCCCATAGGCTTTGGTCCTGCAGATGGCAAAGGTGCGCTGATTCTAGCAGACAGCGATGCAGAAGCCTTGGCAGGAAAACATTTTTCGCTGACATTCTTTGTGAATTTGGACAAAAACATCCCAATTCAACAATACCCAGGAACCGTAAAGGTTGACTATTCAAGACTCAGAGAGTCGGGCCAGAGAAATGCATTTTTTGATTTCAAATTTAAGGTAACGGGTGAAAGTGTCTTAAATCTGAAAGCGCAGAATCCATTTCTGACATCTCTTACAAATAATGACGTAACTGTTGAAATTGCAAACTTTGGAACTGCGCCATTATCAAATGCAAAAGTTGTATTACAAAATACAAACACTGAGGTAACTGCTACTGCAAACCCAATTACAAATGTGGAAAGTGTAGTATTTGATCAGAACAAATGGGATATAGGGACAATAGATCCTAAATCCTCAAAGAAATTCACATTTAGAATATACATTCCAGAAAACGTTCGCTCAGAGACTCTTCGTACACCTATGCAAATAACATACTTTAACGCCCACGGTGATAGGGTAATCGATAATAGAATAGTTGATTTTTACATTAATGGTCTAATTGATGCAAAAATTTACGATGTTAGGGTAATTGATCTTTCAGGCCAACAAACAATCATTGGCGAAATAATCAACGAGGGAAACATAAACGCCTTGTTTGCATTCGTAACTTTAGAACCACTTGGGGATTCTAACATAAAAAAGACAATCCAGTTTATTGATGAAGTGGAAATAGACTCACCGGTACCCTTCAATATTCCAGTAGAATTTGACGGTGAACCAAAATACGGAGAACACGAGATCAGAATTACTCTCAGGTACAAAGATGATCTTAGAAGTGAACACCTGCTAAATCATGATACAACAGTTTTTCTTAATGATATAAGCAAACAGCCAGAACCAGCAATCTCAGACTATCTTTTAGTCATAGTTGGTCTGGCAGCTGCATCTGGCGTAGGCGCAATAATAATCAAAAAAATTAGAAAAAAAGAAAACCCAATTCCAAGCTAAACCCACTAAAGATTATATCAGATAAAAGCAATGACCGATCATGACTTGGGATGAAATCGAAGTCCCAAAGGAACTAAGACCATTTATGCTTGAGAAAGCAAAGGAGACCTCACTTGGTCACAAAAATGGCGCAAGCAAGCAATACCGATATGGAAATCTGCACATTCGAGAATACAACGACAAGTTTCTTGTTCACATGGACAAGGTTGATCCCCTCAAAAATCCCCTTGGGCATCTTTTAGCTGACGCGCCAGAAGTGCTCATTGGGCTGGCAAGCGCAGCAGTGGGTGGAACAAAGATAGCATCGTATTTTTACAACAAAAGTAACAAAACAAAAAATGACAAACAAATTTCTACAGCCGTTGGCCTTTTGTCATCTTTAGCAATTGGTTACGTTGGATACAGGCTAGCAAAAAAAATCAAAGAAGACTAAGGAGGTAATAATCATCACAACCACAAGAACAATTCAGGTCGTCTTCAAACTTGTACCGTTAATTATTGCACTAAGAAAAGATAGAAGAGAATGGGTAAGACATGAAGGAAAAAATGTTGATTATGAAAAATATCAAAAAAATGCACGCAAAGTTCTAAACACATTTGTTTCGCTTGGCCCAGTTTACATAAAGCTTGGACAGTGGCTCTCCTCAAGAGCAGACATTTTACCGCAACCGTACATGGAAGAGCTAGCAAAACTTCAAGACGATGTTCCTGCAGCTCCCTTTGATCAGGTAAAACCAATCATCGAAGGAGATCTTGGTCCAATTAGTCAAGCCTTTACATCAATTGATACAAAGCCACTATCTGGAGCATCTCTTGGCCAGGTTTATCGCGCAAAAATTCAGGACAAAGAGGTAATTCTCAAAGTCAAGCGTCCCAACATTGAAAAGATAATAGAAGAAGACATTAGAGTTCTAAAAAAAGTCCTACCACTTGCAATGAGGTTTGTAGATCCAAATCTCCGTTTTTCTGCTCACTCGATGTTAGCACAATTCATCGAAACAATACATGAAGAGCTAGACTACACCA
>DASWKH010000022.1:0-17257 GCA_036396715.1 Candidatus Nitrosotenuis sp. | reverse complement strand
GTCGTAGAATGTTAGTGCTTCTTGATGGCGGCCAAGCTGTGATAGTGAGTTTGCCTTGCCGACCAGTGTGTCTGTGTGGCCCTGGTTAATTGCAAGCGCCTTGTCAAAGAAGACAAGTGCATCTTGGTGTCTTTCAAGCCTGAATAGGCAAAAGGCCTTGTTAAGAATACTATCGTGATGTCCTGATTTGATTTTTAATGCCCGCTCAAAGCATTCAAGTGCTTTTTCATTATTACCAAGCAATGAAAGAATTTGGCCCTTCTTGCAAATTGCATCAAAATGATTTGGAAAGATTTCCAATGTCTTGTCATAATAGGATATAGCTTGTTCATGCAGGCCAAGGCCAGATAATGAGACTCCTTTGCCATAAAGTGCCACTATGTTGGCGGGGTTTCTATTCAGAATTGTATTGAACTGTTTTATTGCTTGTTTATAATCATGTAGTAAAAGCAGTACCTTTCCTTTGTATAATATCGCATCCTCAAAATTGGAATCTATTTCGACTGCCTTATCAAAGCATCCCAAGGCATCAGATTTTTTTCCTAGCTGCAAAAAAGAGCAGCCTTTGCTGTATAAGGCCACTATGTGTTGGGCATTAAATTCCAGTGCCTTATCGTAGTAAGAAATTGCTATCTGATGTTTCCCAAGGCCCGCAAGACACAGTCCCTTGTTGAAAAGAACGTCGGCGTGATGAGGATCTATTTCCAACGTCTTATCAAAACACAATAATGCGTCTTCATATTCTTCAAGGGCAATTAGTGCAAGCCCCTTGTTGTAGATGGCATCAAAATATTTTGGCTCAACTTCTAATACTTTGTCGTAAAGTGCAATTGCTTCTTTGTGGTTGCCAAGCTTTGATGTGGTGATTCCTTTGTTGATTAGTGACGGAATGTGTTTTGGTTCTATACTTAGTGCCTTGTCAAAATATGATGTGGCTTCCTCATAATTTTGAAGATTAAAGAGCGCCAGTCCTTTTTTGTAAAGCCCATCAAAATAAGTGGGATCGATTGTCAGCGTCTGTTCATAACACGACAGCGCCTCATCGTGTTTTGAGAGCAGTGAAAGCGAATCTCCTTTGCAGTGCAAGGCATCAAAATAGTTAGGATCAATTTCTAGTACTTTGTCGTAGAGTGTAATTGCTTCTTTGTGGTTACCAAGCTTTGATGTGGTGATTCCTTTGTTGATTAATGCGCTGACATTTTTTGGATCTGTCTTTAGCGATTTGTCATAAAAAATGGTTGCCTTTTCATATTGTTTGTCATAGTAATAGAAATTTCCAATAAGCAATTCCAGATTTTTGTCAATTTGGTTTTGTTGTTTTGGTAGTCGGTTTTGCAGTTTTTCTCGTACCTTTAGCATACTGAGTATCTTTGACTTGTTATCAAACGTTAACTGCGGCTGTTCACTTGGACTAAGCTCAGCTTTGATGTCCTGATTTTCAATTAAACGCTTGATAAGACCATTTACTAGGTGAATTTGATTTAGTACAACTTCATATTGCGATCCCATAGCATTACTTTACTTCAAAGATTTTTTCTAATATCGTAGTATTTGTTCAAAAAACTCAAACACTGTCTTATATGATTTTTTTAGTGCAACAAGTTGTTTGAAGGTAGGAATAATCCTAGCTGTACTTATAGTGTATGCTCTCAGTGCTAGCTTAGCCTATGCTGAGGAATTCGATATCAGATTTCTCCCATCAAAACTAGTTGAAAACTCGCAAGGAAGAATGCATGTTTTTATTTCAGAGAGTGGACAAATAATTCCAAAAAAGATCAATGACCTTACTGTTACATCGCTTGATTCCTCCATACTGCATATTGAAAAAGTTGAGCAAAGTAATGCCTTTACTACAGAAGTAATAGTAAAGTCTGGTAAACCTGGAACGACAACTTTGTATCTTGCAGCACCCGGCTTTACCTCAAAAGAGATCCCAGTTACAATTTATGGTAACAAAAACAACGCGGCAACACTTTTAGTAAAAATAACTCCCGATACTTTTACAACGAGTGGCCACAGAGAGGGATACATTTCAGTTGAGCTTGCAGATGAAGATGGTTTTCCCGTAATAGCTAAAGAAGACATGACCATTTCACTTAGCACTGCAAACAGAGACATCGTTGAGCTTTCTAGCTCAAGCATGATGATAAAAAAAGGCGAGTATTTTGCATATGATAAATTTCAGATCAAAAAATCAGGAGAAGCTGTGTTGTATGCCACTGCACCTGGAATTCAAACTCAAAGCAGTACAGTAACCGTAGAAAAAGATGAGGATCTCACAGTCAAACTTTACACATACCCAGAAACAATCTCCATTCATGACGCCTCAAGAGGGTTTATCATAGCGCAGCTGCAAGACTCTAGTGGAAGCCCGGTATTAGCGCAAAATGACATTACTGTCTTTTACAAAGTTGTAGATTCAGATTATTCTGAGGCCACAAACTACAGTACCAATTACAAACAAAAGTCATCTGGCTATTTTCATATAGCCAAGGGTTCATACTGGGGGTACATAGAATATTCACTTCCCAAAGGACTCGAGGACACATATGATCTTTCGATTTCTACAGCAGACCCACTTACAGTTGAAGAAGTAGAAATTGAGGCAGAAGATTTGGAGTTAATGGATGACAAACTAGTAAAATTTGAGAGTGTGCCTGTTTTGGCTACTGGTAATAGGGAATTAATTGGCATAGCGTACTTGGAGGATGAAAATGGAAATCCGGTTGTTGCAAAAAATGACATGGCTGTGAAAATTGACTCATCCGACGCTAAATCACTTTCTGTCGAGGATGCAGTTTTCTCACGGGGAAACCAGATGGTACTAGTTTATGGCAAAGTAGGTCATAGTGTATTAACTTCTCTTGAGCTAAGACCTGTTGTAAAAGAAGGGGAGCGCGAGAGTGTTACGGTTTTCGGTCCTAATAAAGACTCGTTGGAACTTGTAGCTGAGCCATTGATATCAGATGTGCTAGTAGGGACTAGTTTTCCAATGGTTTTGTATCTAAAGGACAGTGATCAGGTCACTAGTTTCCTAGATGATGCTGATGTCTTTCTTTCACCAAACGAATATGTCGAAATTCAGAAAAAAAAGATTTTACAAAAAGACGGACTAGTAGTAGTTGATGCTAAATCGCTAAAAAAAGGAGCGGTCGATCTTTCCGTTGAGGTTGGTGATTTCAAGGCTGAGCCCACAATTGATAGTCTGTCCTCAGATCCAGTCAGTCTTGTCTTAGATTATTCAAAGACAATGTTTGTTGGCACTAATGATGTCCTTTCGGTTCAGATTCTCAATTCTGGGGGGTTACCTACATATGCAACAAACGATGTTGAGATCAACTTGGTAGTAAAGGATCAGGGAATTCTAGAAGCGCCAGCTAAAGTGACGATAGGAAAAGGTAGTTATTATAGCCTATTTGATGTTGCGCCAAAAGCTAGTGGAAAGACAGATGTATCATTGTTATCAAAGGAGTTGCCACTACTCAAAAAAGAGATAACCGTAGCAAGCTTGGCACTGCAGCTTGGCATTTCTGCTCCAGATTCAGTAGATGCTACTGAGACATTTATAGCAAAAATCTCTGCTAAAGTAAATGAAAAACCGCTTGTCGGAGTAAATGTGCAGTGGAAAGTAGATGGCGGAATTGTACAAATCTCCGATAGCAAAACAGGTACAACTGGTGAGGCCATAATTTCAATTATTCCACGGGCAGAGATAGTCAACATTGAAGCAGTGGTAAGTGGTGAAGGATATCAGGCATCTACCGTAACAAAAAGAGTCCAAATCAATTCTAATACTGCTGAAGTGTTTGTAGAAGAACAACAAGCTGTTTCTCCAGAATATGAGCCATTTGAGGTATTTGGCATAGATCCAGTGCTGATCATCGTACCAGGAGTAATAGGTGCAGCTGGCTTTATGTTAAAAAAGAAAGGTCAGCTCACAATAAAAAAATAAATTTTGTAAATTAAGATCAAACAGAATTTTTGTTTATTAAACAATCAAAGAAATCGTATGTTCAGTTCGAACATCAGCTTGATTATCAAATTTAGTTTCAGAATCTAAAATAGGGAAAAAGGAGTTGAGAATAAATTAGCTAATCTAAACTTTAAACTTGGAAGAATTCTCAAGAGTTCTTCTAAAGAAAAAAAACCTCTGGTATTCCAGTCTTTGTTGACGGGAGAAGACATGACGCTTGATGTTTGCTCCTTTGAAGAAGTGCTCCCATATTCGTTAATGTCCATTCCAATCTCAACTGTAACCACAAATGACAACGTTTGGATTGCAACTTCCATGTTGTCACGAATATCCGATGTTACCAATAATTTGGTGGTAATCGAAGACGAGTTTCCAATAGGTACGATTAGTGTTTATGAAATAATTGCCGGGCTGCAAAAAAACCCCACAGCGCAATATTTTGAACAAAGTGTTACCAAAATAATGAATGCCGATTTTTATATTGACTCTCGGAATACCAATCTCGCAAATGTCCTAAAACGAATCAATCGGTCAAAGAATCCTTTCACCATAATTGAAAATGATAGAACCAACTTTTCCCAGTTCTCAATTAGACAAGTTCTGGAGATAGGCACGCTCTGCAAGACTAATGTTGGAGTATCCTCATTTCCAAAAAAACAGACACCTATCTTCAAAAGAGATAACACGATTAGAGATGTCATCGGAAAGCTGGAGCAGGATGAAAACAAGCTTGTTTTACTTGAAGGAGGATTATCATTTGTCAATCATGAAATTCTCTTAGAAAAAATTAAAGAGCTAAACACAACCCAGAACGATAACCTCTTAGAGCTAAGTGCGAGCACTTTCAAAACAATTACGCCGACATTAATTTCAGAAAGACTGACAATTTCTGAAATTTGCAAGATCATGCTCAACATGAGCTATCCGTGTGTTATGACATCTGAACAGGTGATCACACCTCATGACATACTGAATCTTCTTTGTAAGGAGTTCTAAGTTGTCGGCTAATAAATCATTGAACCGATTAAGAGATCATTTGGAGATGATGAAAAGAGAGCTTGGCGAAACAACAAATCAGATTAAAAAACTAGAAGATAAGAACAGTACAGAATGGAATTCGCTTGATCTGGTAGAAGGAAAATCAATTGATGATCTAAAAAAGCATGAAAGCGAACTTGCTCAAGAAATCTCTAAAATTCAAAAAGAGATAAAAAAATCACACTCAAAAAAATTACTTGTTGCAGAACTGTCTGTTCTACCTGTTGTGTTTTTGCTAATCATGTTTTCTGGCATAACAGATACTCTCACAGACTCTGCACCACAACAAACAATGATGAAAACCAGATACTATACTGAAAACCTAAGGGGTGATACGGTCGATACTTGGAAGTCTTGGCGACTTGTTGGAACTACACTAAACGTGAACATTCTGAAATCACCGCGGGTAACCGAACATCAGATTGATATTATAAAAAATGCCATAGCATCTGAAAAGGCTGTAGAGTTTGATGACTCAATAGTACATAAAGGACCAAAAGGTTCTATGTCAACTTATTATGAAGGATGGACAGGTGCAATAAAAAGTGCAACACAAAGTCAGACAAAATACAACCTTCCAACCAGTTTTCATTTCATTGACACCACAGGTGGAGAAGGAGATATCATCATAACACTATCCAACATTAAAGATTCTGATGGGTACACTGGTTATACAAAATCAATTACAGAAGAAAATGAAATTCTAAAATCATTTATCACAATTTATGACATTTCAAATCTATCAGATCAACAGTTGTCTACTATCATAAGGCATGAATTTGGTCATGCGCTTGGGCTTGGTCACTCTACTGCACCTGAGGATTTAATGGCGCCGTCAATTGACATAACTATCCCATACATTTCAGAATGTAATGTTGATGCAATTGTTGATCTTTACAATGCAAATGAAGGCAAGCAAACTGTTTGCGAAAAATAGCTTAGAACCCGTTTTCGTTTAGTATCAGTGCAAGCAACGCAGCACGTGTGAATTTGCCATATTCTGCTTGCTTGAAGTATTTTGCCTGTTTTGTATCATCAACATCGGTTGAGATTTCATCAATTCTTGGCAGTGGGTGTAATATTATGGAGTTTTCTTTCATCTTATTTACAACATCAAGTCCTATGTTGTAACTTCCCCTGACCTTTTGGTATTCTTCTTCGTCAGGAAATCTTTCTTTTTGTATTCTTGTCACATATACCACATCTAGCTCATCGATGAACTCTTCAAGATTTGTTGATTCTTTTAGTGATAGTTTTTGTTGTATTTCATAGATAGAATCGGTTCTAATTTTGAGAGATTTTGGAGAGATGAGTCGTATATCAACATCATAATTTGATAGGGCATACAACAATGAATAGACTGTTCTGCCGTATTTGAGATCACCAACTATGCCTATTTTCAGTCCATCGATTTTGTTTTTTTCTTTTTTGATTGTGTAAAGATCCTGTATTGCTTGGGTTGGATGTTCCTCTGTTCCACTTCCTGCATTAAGGACTGGTTTTTGTGAAATTTCTGCTGCAAACCTACTTGAGCCATCAAGTGTGTGTCTTAATGTCAAGACGTCGGAGTAAATCGACATCATTCGTACAGTATCTGCCAGGCTTTCGCCCTTTTTTGTTGACGAAGATGAAACATCAGCGATTCCAATTGAGGTACCTCCAATTAATGCCATAGCAGCCTGAAAGCTAAGTCGCGTTCTAGTGCTTGGTTCAAAAAAAAGATATCCCAAGGTGTTTCCTCGCCCAAGCTCGCGTCTTTGGTTTGGGTCCATTTGGATTAATTTGTCTGTTGCCGCAAAGATTTTCTCAAACTTTGTTTTGTCAAGATCTTTGACAGATATGATATCTTTTTGATAAAAGTCGTTCATTCTTCCAATGATATATAGTGGTCACTATACAAAGTATTCTGATGCAAGAGTCAAACCTAATTGTAAGGCGCATCAAGGATGGAACCGTAATTGACCACATAGATGGCGGAAAAGGCCTCAAAGTGCTTGAGGCGCTAGGAATAGATGGAAAGGATGGGAATGTTATTACAATTGCTCTTAACGTGCCAAGCGGTAAATTCAACAAAAAAGACATCATCAAAGTGGAAAATAGATATCTGCAAGACTATGACACAAACAAGTTAGCCGTAATCTCTCCAACTGCTACCATTAACATAATCAAGGACTACAAGCTAGTCGAAAAACGTCGAGTTGCCCTTCCAAACAAAATTGAGAAAATTTTTCGCTGCTCAAATCCAGAATGTATTACAAATAGCCAGGAGCACATCGAGTCAGTAATGGAAGTAATTGACAAGAGTGGTAGAGTACTGCGTTGCAAATATTGTACAAGAATTCTTGATGTGAACCAACTGAAATATTACTAAAAATATGTGTGGGCTTATTGTCCCAAGATAATGAACATCATGACTATACCGTAGATTGCGATTGACTCGACCATACCTACGAATATGAACACTTTGGACTGTAATGCTGGATTTTCGCTAATTACTGCTAGACCCGCAGAACAAATGTAACCTAGTCCAACACCTGCACCACCTGCTGCAAGACCAAATGCCAAGCCTGCACCCAAAACTTTGAATGAGTCAGAATCAGATGTTGCAGTCATTTCTTCTTGTGCAAATGCAAGTCCGGTCATTGCTGAAAGTGATACGACAGTAGCCAAAAGTAATAATGTAAAAGGTCTCATTTTTGATTTTGCTCCGCGATTTCCGTTATTTAAATCATGGTATAGTTTTTTGAATTTTTTCCAGAGTCTTGGTTTTGAATGATCTCAGCTCGGTTTTGATCGAGTTAACTTGGTTTTCATACTCTGTTCCTAACGATTTATTGGCATCATCCAGTAATTTTTTGATATCATCTTTTGGCATTACTTCTTCTTCTCCATGACTGCCTTCACTTTTTTTAACCTTGCGAATTCTTCTCGTTCTCGCTCCTCTAATGTGGCCAAGATGAATTTTATGCGCAACCTGTATTGTGGGATGATTACATTTTCAAGGGCGTTTAGTAGTTTTTGAGTTTTTTCAAGTGCCTTTGCCAAAGCAAAAATGGAGTTTTCGTATTCAGCTGCTTTGCAAATTTTTGGTAAAAGAGCCTTGATTTGTTTTGCCGCTCTGTCTATTGAGGAGTTTGTGTCTGCAAAGCCATAAGGCATTGATTTTGTATCTTTTTCCGTAACAGTTAGAGATGGAATTGATACGTCAACTATTCTTCTTACTTTGGCATCAACTTCCATTACGGCTGGTGTTGATTGGGCAACAGAATCGACAGTTGCTGTTCCAAGTGAAAGATATGCGTCAGTTACAGACTTGTAGACGTCTTGAAGCGGTTCCCAGATCCCTCCTCGCGCTTTGTTTGCCTCCGTTATCATTTCTTCAATGTTTTTTAACAAAACTTTTCTTTTGTCGTCAAGAATTTTTTGAACCATTGAAGCAACTTGGCTTGAGCGTTTGTATTTGAGCAGCTCGATTTTAGTTGCTACAACATTTTGCCCAAATGACATCTAGTTATCTTTCCTTGTAATATTGTTCGATATACTTGTCTTTAACTTTGGTTAGCTCGTTTTTTGGCAAAAGTGATACTACCTTCCATTGAAGTGAAAGTGTTTCCTCAATTGTCCTGTTTTCATCAACGCCCTGAGACAAAAATTCTTTTTCAAACGAGTCGCCCACCTCTAGATACTTGAGGTCAACCCCAGTAAGACCTGCCTTTCCAACAATGCCCGCTAGTGCACGTACCTCTTGTGCTCTAGAATACGCATCATAGTTTTGATTGGAAACTTCTTGGTGGTCTACTCTTGTCCTACCCTCGCCGATACCATCTTTCATGATTCTGCTCAGACTCATCAGAATGTTTACTGGCGGATACACTCCCTGTCTGAACAAGTCACGTCCAAGGACGATTTGGCCTTCCGTAATGTAACCAGTAAGGTCAGGAATTGGGTGAGTGATATCATCTGATGGCATTGTCAAAATTGGCATCTGTGTCACACTGCCTTTTCTACCTTGTAGTCTTCCCGCTCTTTCATAAATTGTTGAGAGGTCAGTATAGAGATATCCTGGATATCCCTTTCTTCCCGGAACCTCTTCTCTTGCCGCACTAATTTCTCTTAGTGCTTCTGCATAGTTTGTCATGTCAGTTAAGATTACTAGCACGTGCATACCAAGGTCGTATGCAAGATATTCAGCTACGGTAAGGGCGACTCTTGGTGTGATAATTCTTTCAATTGCAGGATCGTCTGCGAGATTCAAAAATAACACACTTCGTTTTAGCGCACCAGATTCCTCAAGGCTTCTTCTGAAATACTCTGCCTCAGAGAACTGTACGCCAATTGCTGCAAAGACTACGGCAAACTCGTCAGTTGTTCCAACAACTGCAGCCTGTCTTGCAATTTGTGCTGCCAAGATGTTGTGCGACATTCCAGATCCTGAAAATATTGGAAGCTTTTGGCCCCGGACAAGTGTTAACATTCCATCAATGACGGAGACGCCTGTTTGGATAAAGTCTCGTGGATATTCTCTTTGTTCTGGATTCATTGGCGCTCCGTTAATGTCTATGAATTTTTCTGCGATTGGATCAGGAAGCCCATCGATTGGCCTTCCAAGACCATCGAAGACTCGTCCCAGCACTTGTTCTGATACTGGCATATCCATGACTTTGCCGGCAAACTTGGCACTTGTCCCAGAAATTGAAAGGCCTGTTGTTCCCTCAAAGACCTGAACAACTGCTTTTCTGTTTCCAACCTCTAGTACTTTGCCTAGTCTTTTTTGTCCGTCTGTCATTTGGATTTCTACAAGCTCATCAAATGCTACGCTTTCCACTCCGTCTACAATTACTAGTGGACCTTTGATTTCTGCAATTTTACTATACTGAACTCCGCCCTGTGTGCTCAAGCTGCCACCTTTACTCCAGTAATCTTTTTGAATTCTTGATCTATCGTGGTCATCAGCTGATCTAGTTTGGCTAATTCATCTTCTTTAACTTCCATTCTTGCTTTGAGTAGTGTCGCAATAATTGGCATTGCTCTAATGTCCGCAAGTGATGCACCCTCCTTTAGCGCAGTTTGACCCTTTTTGTAGAACTCAACAAGTAATGTCAGGAGTTTGAATTGTTTTTGCGGGCTGCAATACGTGTCGACCTCATCAAAAGAGTTTTGTTGCAAGATTCCAATTTTTATCATTCTTGCTACTTCAAGAATCAGTTTTTCTTCATCAGGAAGTGCTTCAGGTCCAAGGAGTCTTACGATTTCTTTTAGTGTGTCCTCTCTTTGTAATATTCCGTATGCCTCGCGTCTTGTTTCAAACCAGTCTTTGCTAACGTTTTCGCTCCACCACTTGCCAATATCGGATAGATATCCAGAATAGCTGTTCATCCAGTTAATTGATGGATAATGTCTTGAATATGCTAGTTTGGCATCAAGTGCCCAGAAGGTTTTGATGAATCTCATCGTGTGGGTTGTTACTGGTTCGGTAAAGTCACCGCCAGATGGAGAGACTGCGCCAATTAGAGTTACAGAGCCATCACGATCTGGGGAGCCTTGTGCTCTCACACGTCCTGCTCTTTCGTAAAATTCTGCCAATCTTGATGCGAGGTATGATGGATATCCTTCTTCTGCTGGCATCTCTTCTAGCCTTCCACTCATTTCTCTTAGGGCCTCTGCCCATCTGCTTGTTGAGTCAGCTACTAGAACTACGTCTTTGCCCATGTCGCGATAATATTCTGCAATTGTTACACCAGTGTAGATGCTTGCCTCCCTTGCAGCCACTGGCATGTTGCTTGTGTTTGCAACAAGAACCGTTCTGTCCATGAGTGGCTTACCAGTCCTTGGGTCTTTTAGGTGTGGAAACTCGACGAGTACTTCGGTCATTTCGTTTCCTCGCTCACCACATCCAATGTAAACTACAACTTGAGAATCTGCCCACTTTGCAATTTGGTGCAAAGTGACTGTCTTGCCTGTGCCAAATGCTCCCGGAATTGAACCTGTTCCTCCCTTTGCAATTGGAAAGAATGTGTCAATGACGCGCTGGCCGGTCAGAAGCGGAACGGTCGGGTCGTATCTGCTCTTGTATGGTCGCGGCTTTCTAACAGGCCAATAATGATACATCTTGAGTGGAACTTTGCTATCACTGGTAGTAGCTAATTCTGTTTCAAGATCATATTCGCCTTCACCGATAATCTTTTTTATTTTTCCACCAGGATGATCTGGGGGAACCATTATGCTGTGATCAATTAGATCGGTTTCCTTTACTGTGCCAATTACGCTACCAGGCTTAACCTCATCGCCTACTTTGACGAGAGGCTTGAAGTTGTACTTTTTTGACATATCGACTGGCGTTGTTGTAATGCCTCTGCCGATAAAGGAACCAGACTTTTGTGCAAGATCCTTTAATGGTCTTTGAATTCCATCATAAATTTGTCCAATGATTCCAGGTCCAAGCAAAACACTTAGCGGATTTCCTGTTCCGACTACAGGCTCACCTGGTTTTAATCCACTTGTAGATTCGTAAACTTGAATAAATGCAACGTCTCCCGTAAGACGAATTACCTCCCCAATGAGCTTTGCATCACCTACAGAAACGGTCTCATACATTTTTGCATCAGACATTCCGTCTGCTCTTACTGCAGGACCACTAACCCAAACAATCCTACCCTTTGCTACCATATACCCTACCTTCCGAATTTTGATGCAATATTCTTCCTTATTAAAGGCTTCAGACGTTCAATCCTTGCATCAATTGTATTATCAAATGTCATAGTGCCGTCCTTTGATTGAACCTTGATTCCGCCAAGACATTCAATTGGATCGGACGAAAGTGTTGCTCCTGGAAATTTTGAAAGTGAGGACTCGACAGCTGGCTTGTCCTTTGAATTTGTTTGAATTATAATATCAGAAGTGCCTATGGTGTTAATCGATTCTTCTAACAACAATGAAATTAATTTAGTGTAATCTTTATTGCGATCAGAGTCTTTGATTTTTTTTATAGCAGCATCAAAGACCTTTTCAATGGACTCTTCAACAAGCAAAAGTTGTTTATTTCTAGCCTCAAGATCTGCATTACCTATGATTTGTTTTTCTAGCTTTTCCGCCTCCTTTTTGCCCTCAGAAAGTATTTTGTCATATTCTTGTTCCAGCAAGGCTCTAGAGTTTGAAAGTGTCTCTTGTGATGATTTTAGGGATCCTTGTAGGCTTGCCAAGATCTGTTCTTCTGTGCTTTGAAGAATTTTTTCTACAGTGCGTTCAAGTGCAGAATCAACACCCATTATTTTGGCTGCAGGCATAAATGGATTTTAATGTTTGGAAAGATTTTAAAATCGTCCTCTAAACCGTAAATTGACTTGGTTGTTGCTGAGCTAAAATTAGGGAGTATAATTTTACCTAGATCAGAATCGCCACATGCAGTTTCTCGCCTTGCTGAATTTGAATGGTTTCATAAAATAGAGACAGAAAACGACATTGTAACACCAGAAATAGATGATCTGCTCTTGCGTGCTCAAAAGTCCTACCAGTCAATTGATGACGTTGTGAAGGGACTTCAGATTCCGCTACAAGTTGGAATGATGGAAATTTTGTTCAAAGGTACTGTTATCAAGAAAAAACAATACGAGCTTGACGAGATCCAGACCATGATAGCTAATGTAGAGCAAAAAAGCCCGCAAATTATCGACAAACCTGCCAAACTACTAGAAGAGGCAGCTGCAACGCGCAAATCCATTGATGAGTACTCCACAATACAGGAAACATTTGATGTAGTAAAGAAACTGAATGTGGATGTTGAGGGCTTTGGATTAATGAAGCATTTTTACACCAATCTTTTTGTGATTGATTCTGACAAATTTGCTGAGATAAGTCGTTCTCTAGAAGGGATAACAATATACCGCTACGAGCTTGAGACAAAGGACAAAGTTGCAGTTATTGTGATTGCTAGTGCAACAGATGCAGATAAAGTTCTGAAGGTCTTTCGTGCTTTCAACTCCAACCCATTTGTAATTCCACGTGAGCTGCCGCAGGTTCCATCGCAGGCATATTCGTTAATCGAGTCAAAACTAGGCGAGCTTACACAAAAACAAAAGAAATTACAAGCGGAGATTCTGACAACAAAAAAATCAATTCGAGGCGATATTTTGTCTTTACATGAGAGTGCTTTTCTTGCAAAAGAAGTACTAGAGACACTTCGCAAACCTGGCGGAACAAAAAGATTTGCAGTAATTCAGGGATACATTCCAAAAAACATGGAAGCCAAGTTTAAGGACGTTACAAAACAATGGATGTCGATTACAGAAGACATTAGAGATCCAAAAATGTTGCAGAACAGACCGACTCTGTTTAATAACAAAAGATGGATTAGAACCTTTGAAGTCATAACCAGGAGTCAGGGAATTCCAAAGCGCGGTGAGGCAGATCCGACTCCAATGATCGCCTTGATGTGGCCAATATTTTATGGAATAATGTTTGCAGATTTGGGGCATGGTCTTTTGCTTATGGGGTTTGGATTAATCTTCAAACTCAAAGGGCAGGGAACCCTCTCAAGGTGGGGGATGTTAATTGCAATTTCTGGTGCATCTGCTGCTGTCGCAGGTGTTGGAGTAGGTGAGATGTTTGGATTCCACATAGATCACCTAGAACCTTTTGAAAAATTACTTGAAGGTCCACTCCATCCAATTTCGTGGTTAGTGGGAGTGATTACCGTAGCTGAGCTAACCTTTGATCAGGTCATCACAATACTCAAGGTTTCAATATTTTTGGGAATAATCCACCTCGTGTGGGCATTCCTACTTCGAATCAGGAAACTACACAGGGAAGGTCACAAGATGATAATGTTTACCGAGGCAATTCCAAACTTGACTTTGTATGGTGGGATTGTAGTAGTTATGATGTGCGCAATCGGCTCAGGCTATGATGTTACTAATATGTATTCTCGAGTTCATACTGAGGCAGTTCCATGGGTAACCGTATTTTTGGGCGACTGGGCTCAAGTCTGGATAATTACAAGAATTTCAATAATCGTAGTCATAGCATCAATGGTAGTAATGATGGTTGGTGGGATTTTGCATACGAAACACCATCCAGAGGAGGGGGGTAGTGTAGCTAACGTGGTAATGGAAGTGTTTTTAGGAAAAACAGTAGAGTGTCTCTCGCACACAATTAGCTATGCGCGAATTGGGATCATGCTGCTAGTTCATGCTGCCTTGTTGCTTACTGTAAACAACTCATTTGCGTCTTTTGGTGGCTTTTCATCACCAGCCGGAATTGCAATGATTGTTGGTGGAAATATCGGTATCATGATGATTGAAGGATTAATTGTTTACATCCAGTCCCTCAGGCTTCATCTCTATGAATTCTTTACAAAGTGGTACGATGGGGGAGCACAGCCGTTCAGACAGGTTGTGCCAGAATTATTGTACAATCAGCTAATCTGGAAAAAAAAGTAATCATTCCACCGGTAGATCTATTCTGTTTGCCCATTCTCCCCAAGACCCGAGATACACTTTGACATTTTGGAAGCCGAGTTTTTTTAGGACTAAAAACGAGTTTGCAGCCCTATATGCACCCTGACAGTATGTTACAATTTCTGTGTCTTTTGGAAACTTGTACAGTTCGGAAAGGGATTTTTCGTCCTTAAAGGCCCCATCTTCCGATATGTTGAGGTTCCAATCAATATTGACTGCACCCGGTATGTGACCGCGACGTGCTCCCCTAATTACATCCCCATCATATTCTTCTTTTGAGCGTGCATCTAATATCAGCAATCTGTTCAGATTTTTGTTTAGATGTTCATATCCTGTTATGATGTCAAGGTTTATCTTTCCGTCAAATTTTGATGGTGTAAATCCATTTGTTTTTTGTTCCAGTGGTAATCCTTCTAATTGCCATTTTTTTATACCACCATCTAGCATCAAGACGTTTTTGTGTGAGAAGTATAGCAGCAACCAAACTCCCCTTGCTGCAAGCATCCCCGATACATCGTCATAAAATACCACTTTTTTTTCATCAGTGATTCCCACAAACGATAGGATTCTTTTGCTTTGTTCGTTAAAGGATTCGAGTCCTTCCTTTGATGTATCAAACCAGTGAAATCCAAACAAATCCAAGTTTACAGCGCCTGGAACGTGTCCTTGTGAGTATTCCTTAAAGGAGCGGCAATCAATTAGTATTAGGTTTGGGTTATCCAGTTCTTTTGCAAGCTCTTTTGGTGTAATTAACACAGTTCAACTAGATTCAATAAACATTAAATTCATTTTCTTAAAAAAACAAAAAGAAAAGAGGTTTTGGGTTTTATTCGTTTACGTATGCTCTTTCGCCGTGTTGTGCTAGATCAAGTCCAATTTCTTCTTCTTTTGGAGTGACCCTGATTCCGCCTGGCCATACTGCATCCATTATCTTTAGGATGACAATAGTGACGCCAAATGCGTATCCTACAGACATTAACGCACCTATGATGTTGATAGCTTGTTGCTCGTAGCCTTCTGGTGTTCCAGTCCATGCGCCGATTCCGTCGCCTGTGTCCCAGATGTGTGGGCTAGCTAATGTTCCAGTGAGCACTGCTCCTGTAAAGCCTCCCATTCCGTGGACTCCCCAGACGTCTAGTGCATCGTCCCATTTTCTGGAATTCTTGAATGCAACGCATCCATAGCATATAGTTCCTGCTGCAATTCCGATTATGATTGATGCCATAGGTCCTACCCAACCTGAGGCTGGTGTAATTGCTACTAGTCCAGCTACTGCACCTGTTGCTGCACCTACAATGCTTGGTTTGCCTGTGTGTGCCCATGACATAAGCAGCCATGTGAGTACTGCCATGCCTGTTGCGGTGTTTGTCACAACCCATGCGCTTACAGTAATGCCATCGACCATCACTTCGCTTCCTGCGTTGAATCCGAACCAACCAAACCAGAGCATGCTTGCTCCCAAGACCACAAACGGTATGTTGTGTGGTTCCATTGGGACCTTGCCGTATCCCAGTCTTCTTCCTAGGACTAGTGCACCTGCGAGTGCTGCAAATCCGGATGATATGTGGACTACGGTTCCGCCTGCAAAGTCTAGTCCGAAGCTTGGTGACAGATCTGGATTGAGGTCTAATGATCCTCCTCCGATGAATCCTCCGCCCCAGACCCAGTGTGCTAGTGGGTCATAGACAAAGGTTGCCCATAAGAGAATGAAGATCACTAAGGCGCTGAACTTGATTCTGTCAATCAGTCCACCAACGATTAGTGCCGGTGTGATGATTGCGAATGTCAATTGGAATACTGCGAACATCTGGTGTGGTACTGTACCTGGCCAACCTACACTACACTGCTCGGCGTCCACCATGGCATTCATTTGATATGCTGCTGACCATGTATCTGCACATGGACCAAGCTCACCTAGAGGTGCATAGTGGGAGACTTTGTTGAATCCAACATAGTCTAGTGCGCCCATGTAGAGGTTTGCGTCATTGTCATTTGGACCAAAGGCTAACGTGTAGCCCCAAAGGACCCATTGTACTGAGATGAGACCCATTACAACTAAGACCATGCCAATAGTGTTGACAGCGTTCTTTGATCTGGCCAAACCGCCATAGAAGAATGCGACACCTGGGGTCATGAATAAGACCAGAGATGTTGCTGTAAGTATCCATGCGGTATCGCCAGTATCAATTCTACAAGGAAGCATTCCTCCCTCGCCGTTGTCATACCAACACTCATTTGCGTTTCCGGTGTAAATCCCACTTGTGCCTAGCACATAACCATCCATTCCGTCGGTTGTTTGCTGTGCATAAGCGTGAGATAATACTCCCGTTGATGTTGCGGCAACTGCTATCACAAGCAATAGAGCATACTTGTGATTCCTGTTCTTCATTGAGGTTTGGAAAAGTGAAAATTATTTAAGGATAGGGAAGTTTCAGTCACAAAAAAAGTAAATTGTTATATAGATTCATTTTAAGATAATAACATAAAATTGCAAAATTATGCTATGAGTAATACCATAGAAACAAAACTTGCCATATTTGAGACGTTTAAGACAAAACATGACGAGCTAACAGGTGAAGCACTGCGTCAGAGGGCCATAATTGTTAGTTTAGCAACGCAAAACAATCCTTCACAGATGACAAGAACTGCAATTGCTCAGAAAATTGCTCAAGAAAACGGGACGGTTTGGAAGAATATCTACTCTGGCATATTTCGTGACTTTGATGAGATACTCATTCCACTTGGAATTGTTGAGGAGGCGGGACGACTGCCACTGAGAAGGGGGCCTAGGGCA
>DASWKH010000021.1:0-2288 GCA_036396715.1 Candidatus Nitrosotenuis sp. | reverse complement strand
GTTCAGGACGTTCCTGGTTGGATCCTCATTCTACAAAAAATAAAAAATCCAATTTGAAATGGAAATTATTTGTAAACGTGTCAACAGAATCTATCCTTGAGGCAAAATCCACGACATAGGTGATTTGGTATTCTTACTGATGAACAGATACGTGTACTTGCAAGGCAGCAAGGAAAACCTGCAGGAGTAGTTGACAAAGATTATGCGTTAGAATGGCTTTTGTATGGAATTTATCACAAGGAATCAACAGTTAAAGATTATTTAATTTTCAAAGGTGGAACATCAATAAGAAAAATCTTTTTTCCTGGCACATGGCGATTTTCAGAGGACCTTGACTTTACTGTTTTGCCAGATACTCCACCAGAAATTATTACATCAGGTCTTGATGCGATTTATGATATTTTAGAAAATGAGAGTGGAATAAAATACGAGGGCGAAATAAATGTTCCACATAGTGGCAGAGCAATTTTGGGATTTATTCATTTTACAGGCCCAATTGGAATGAAAAATAAGGTAAAAATTGATGCCTCCAGAATAGAAAAAATGGTAGATTCGCCTACCTCACAAACTGTAACTACCTCTTATGGGGACCTTTCAAATTTTCAAATAAATGGATACACTCTCAATGAGGTTGTAGCCGAAAAAATCCGCAGCTTGATGCAGCGAAGCAAAGTAAGGGACTATTATGATATTTGGAAAATGTTTAGTCAGGCCAATGATTTTGATACGTCGCTTATTGGAAGTATGGTTCAGAAGAAGTGCACAATTAATAACATTGAATACAGCCCATCAAAAATTTTTGATTCAAGTCGGATGGATGGACTAAGGGAACACTGGAAAAAAGAATTAGAGAGGCTAGTTGTTGAAGAATTACCTGATCCAGATGTAGTTTTTGGGAATATGAAAAAACTGCTTGCGTTTCTTCCTAAAAAATAATACGTGTTTAGGATTACTTGAAACTTGTCTGCCACGCCGTCTTATATGCAAATCAGTTTTTAGAATACATGAAACTAGAATCACAGACACTCAAAAAAGAACTTGAAAATTTAGAACAAATGGCTGGAATCAAGACACGTTATAAGATAATTTGGATTCCCAAAACAAATTCTACAAAAGAAGGTGAGGTAGTCGGAAATACAATTTACATCTATTCTACAAATTTCACAGATGCTCTTGAAACTTTACGCCACGAGTTTATTGATGCAATGGTAAGTTCTGTATCAAAACCTTATCTTGATCTAGTCAATGCTCTCCTGTATGTAATATCTGAGAAAGCTTATCAAAAAAAAGAAGAGATTGTGGAGTCGCTAGTTGGAATGATGAGGGATTTGTATCCTGTCTGCTGTGTTGATAGTTTTCCTAAGAAGGACCTTGCCACTGTTTAGCTCCTTTACTACCTCCCATCCGTTCTGAATGCATGACACCAGCTCGTCTTCATTGTCAACGAGCTTGCTTTCGTATTTTGTTCCGTCTGTTTGTGGCTGTGTCGCATCTTTGACATTTTTTCTTATCGTGTTTTGAATGGCTGTCTTGATTGCATCTATTTCGATATCAGTGGCATTCGATGTATCTGGAGTGGAGTTTTGTTGTTGCTGAACTATTCGCTGTTTTTCGATTCTTATTTTCAATGGGTCGATTCCGTAGAGCTTTGCCTGCTCCTTCCACATCTCCAAGAACAACTCCTTTTTGTTTTTCTCGTTTACCGCTTCTTCCTCAAAAGGCGAGAGAAAGTTCTGGCTTCTCTCATAGGCCTCTCTCATGTCGTTGGTCAGTGACTCAGGAAGCCTGTTTTTGTTGGTGGTGTATTTTGCCTCAATGTCGCCCTTGTGGCCCATAAAGAACTGGCGGTAGGCATGGGTTATCTTGCCCTTGCTTTCAGCCAAAAGCAGCTGTGTGTCAAAGTACGACCGTAAAACGTAGGGACGCTCCTTTATGATTATCCCAAATGCGCCTTTGATTTCCTTTGTTATTGTGTTTGTTCTCAGGTGACATGTGTTGCCGTTTGTCTTTGTTCGGTAGCCCTTTTGAAAGGTAATCACAGGGGCTTCTGGCTTTATGATCTCGCCATCTGCTATTCTTTCTCGAAGGTATCCCTGCAAGTACTGGCATCCTGCTTTTGGCAAGAGTGTAAAGTACTGGTGGCCTGCCTTGCTCAACGCGGACCTTACCACAACTTTTGCAGGAATTTTCGTAAAACAAACGTCTCCGTTTTGCTGGATCTCCAGATCCTTGATGTCAGAGATTTTCAGGCCGTCGGTACCGTGATAGTTCCCAAGTACCCCCGGTCG
>DASWKH010000020.1:0-3305 GCA_036396715.1 Candidatus Nitrosotenuis sp. | reverse complement strand
GCTTCTTCTGCTGGTTTTGGTGGAGGTGTTTGTGTTTGTGGTTTTGGTGGTGTTTGCACTTGTGGTGGTGGAGGTGTTTTTGTTTGTACTGGTTTTGCTTCAATTTGTGCAGACAGTTTTTCAAGTTTTGCTTCTAATTCTGCAATTTTGGCTTCCAAGTCTTTTTTAGTTAGCTTACCGCTAGACATCTAAGTCTAACTCAATGAACGGGGTTTATTTACATTTGGATGAATATCAGATCCATTTCTGGATCAAATTTAATAGAAGCAACAAACAATACTACCCAATGGATGACTTTGAGCGCGAGTTCCCTGAATTTGACTGGAAAAATACACCAGCCTACAAACATCCTGGTGGAAAGGACTGTCCTTGTCCAAAACACGAGTACATACGAGAGCAGATCAATTTTGCAAAAACCGTAAACCAAACAAGCAAAGAACCAACAAAGGTCACACTCAAGTTTTGTCCAGAACACTACAAAGTCTACATGGACGAAGTAATTCCATCCATGCCGCTAAAGTACAAGATCCTAACAAAAGTAGCACTCAAAATTGGTGCAATCCAGCTTGAAAAGCTGACGCACATGCAGTCGGATCTATGTTTTTACTGCAAGTTCGGCTCAGGCGGCCACGGAAAGAAAAGCGAGCTTCCGCCAATCCAGTAAATTCCTAAAAGATCAGACGGGTCCAATTAAGATTTTTGGCTTGTTTGGTGTATCGTGATGACATTTTTTTCCGCAAAGCGGGCACGTCTTTCTGTCCAAAAATATGCACTGGCAGATGTGTGACTTAAGATAGCTGTCTCCAGATTTGTTGTATTCCCCAGTTCCGTTGCAAAACGGGCATTGTGTAGCCAAAAGCTCAATCGTACCCTTGCCCTTGCACACCACACATTTTTCTGCGCTCAACCAGTATGAAATTGGCGTGCTGATTAAAATGCCTTTGTTGATATTTTAGAAAAGACCGCATTCTCGTCAAGATTTATACCACATATTCTCAAACCTGCAGTTGTGCCAATAGAAGACACATCCGAATTTATCAAGGCATTAGAGGATGCAGGCGAGCTCAGGCGAGTCAAGACCCAAGTCGATGCGGATTTGGAGATTGCCGAAATTCTCAGAAGGACGATGTATGCAAACGGCCCTGCGATTCTTTTTGAAAATGTAAAAAACTACGACATGCCGGTCTTGGGAAATGCGTTTGGCTCACTCAAAAGACTGGAAATCGGTCTTCAGACATCCGACTTTACGGAAATCGGGCAAAGAATTGTCGATATGACAAAAATGGAAATCCCATCCGGCATTTTGAACAAGATAAAAAAACTCCCAGAGCTATCAAAGATGGGCGAGGTGTTCCCCAAGCTTGAAGGCAGTGGGCCAGTAACTGAGGTCTTCGATGACTCCCCGTCATTTAACAAAATTCCAATTCTAAAGACATGGTACAAAGATGCGGGACGATTCATCACACTTGGCCTTGTTGCAACAAAGCACCCGGAGACCGGTGTCAGAAATCTTGGCGTTTATCGAATGCAGATTCTTGATGAGAGAACTGCGCTCATGCACTGGCAAAAACACAAGCGCGGCGCGCACCACCACGATATCTCAAAAGAACAAGGAAAAAAAATCGAGGCAGCAGTGATCATCGGCGGAGACCCAGCAACCGTATTTTCTGCTGTTGCTCCAGTGCCAGAGGGACTAGACAAGTACTTGTTTGCAGGAATTACCAGACAGAAAGGAATCAAGACAGTCAAGTGCAGGACAATTGATTTGGAGGTTCCAGCAAACGCAGAACTAGTCCTAGAAGGATATGTTGACCCATCAGACATCAGAGACGAGGGGCCGTTTGGAGACCACACAGGATACTACACGCCAAAGGAGCCATACCCGACATTTACGTTAACTGGAATCATGAGGCGCAAAAAACCAATCTACCTTACCACCATAGTGGGCAAGCCGATATTAGAAGACGCATACATTGGCAAAGTAATTGAAAGATCGTTTCTTCCTCTGATCAAAATGTTCCAGCCAGAAGTAGTCGACTTTGCAATGCCTGCTGCTGGGTGGTTCCAGGGCATGGCAATAATTTCAATTAAAAAAAGATACCCCGGTCAGGCAAAAAAGGTGATGATGGGCCTCTGGGGGCTAGGACAGCTTGCCCTAACAAAGATGTTTGTAGTAGTAGACGATGACGTCAACGTGCACAGCATGGATGATGTGATTTGGGCAATTACAACACGTGCCGACCCTGCACGCGACACAATAATTATCAACAATGCGCCGACAGATACGCTTGATCCCGCCTCGCCCCTTGTGAACTTGGGCTCAAAGCTTGGAATCGACGCGACACAAAAGACAAAAGAAGAAGGATTTACGCGAGAGATTCAGGAAAAAGTCGCAGTCGACAAAGACACAAAAGAGTTTGTTGACTCCAAGTGGTCCAGCTACGGCATATAGCACATCTTGACAGGATTGTAAAAGTTGTCCCGTTCTTCTACGTCATATCCTATTTGATGAATTGCGTCAATTATTTTCTGGCCAGTAAGCTCAGTTGAGCGGGCACCTGTGCAAGAGACCACCTCCTCGCCAATTAACGTGCCGCCAAAATCGTCTGCGCCATACTGTAGCGCAATTTGCGCCATGCCGACCCCATTTGTAAGCCATGATGACTGGATGTGCGGAATTAGGCCGTCAAAGACAAGCCTCGAGATTGCAATCATTTTTAGCAGCTTTATTCCCCCAACGCCATAAAGAACTGTTTTTTCTTTTTGCATGAGCGTGTTGTTTGGCTCAAAGCTCCACGGAATGAACGCCATAAATCCGCCCGTTTTTTCCTGAAGTTGTACAGTTTTGCGAAAATGCTCAGCAATGTCTTCAATGGTTTCAACGTGTCCATACATCATAGTAGCTGATGCCGGAAGTCCAATTGCGTGTGCTTCGCCCATAATTCTAATCCACTCATCACTTGAGATCTTTTTTGGGCTGATTATTTCTTTTACAGAGTCGACTAGAATTTCAGCTCCAGCACCCGGTACCGACTGGAGGCCCGCCTCCTTTAGTCGCAGCAAGACTTCTTTTGTTGATGTTTTTTCAATTTTTGCAATCATGTCAATTTCGGATGCTGAAAGGCCGTGAACTCCAACTTGGGGGTATTTTTTTCGGATCATCCTAAACGCATCCTCGTAGTATTCTATTCCGAGGTTTGGGTTGTGGCCTCCCTGGATCAAAACCTGGCGAATCCCAAACATCTCCCATGCAGTCTTTACTCTTGCTTCGATCTGATCAAGGCTCAGGGTGTATGACTCGTCAT
>DASWKH010000019.1:0-1765 GCA_036396715.1 Candidatus Nitrosotenuis sp. | reverse complement strand
ACCTCTCAATAGATGATACAAAAAAACAACCGCAAACCTTGGCGTCAAATCAAGGTACAATAAATTTAACCAAATCTGCTACTGGTGTTTACCCACAGGGATACCAACAAAATAATCCAGTCCAAAACGAGCAGGTAGTTTAAGATGAGTTTGGCACCGCAGGAACTAGAAAATAATGCAAGCAGGTATGCATCTGACGCAATTAGGCTTGATTCGCAAGGCGCAAGAGGCATGGCAGTTGCAAATTATCAAAAAGCGATAGATTCGCTAGTAAAACTAATTCATTTGTATCCGGATAACAAGCTAAACAGGGTTTACACGGAACGCTGCAGGGCTTATGAGAATAGAATCAAGGCGCTGCAAATGGCGCACGGAGTGGACTTGGAGCCAGCAGTTGATCCAAACGCAACACCTTCTGAACAAAAAGCCCAGCTTGAAAAGAAAAAGGACGAAGACGACTTTGATGATCTAGTGATGAAAGAAAAGCCAGATATCTCTTGGAAGGAGGTAATCGGCCTTGATGACGCAAAGAATGCCTTACGTGAATCAATCGTCTATCCGACACAGAGGCCAGACCTGTTCCCACTTGGGTGGCCGCGCGGAATTCTACTTTATGGTCCACCAGGATGTGGGAAGACAATCTTGGCTGCGGCAACAGCAAGTGAACTTGATGGTTACTTTATCGTAGTTGATGCAGCATCAATGATGAGCAAATGGCTTGGAGAGGCAGAAAAAAATGTCTCAAAGGTTTTCAAGCTTGCACGTAGTTATGTAGAAAAAGAAAACAAACCTGTGATTTTATTTGTCGATGAGGTCGACTCACTTTTAGGAAACAGAAGCTCCGAAGTGGGAGGAGAGGTTAGAATAAGAAATCAGTTCTTAACAGAGATGGATGGAATAAACGAAAAAGGCAAAGACCTAAAACTGTATGTGATTGGTGCAACAAACAAGCCATGGAGCCTTGATTGGCCATTTTTGCGAAGATTCCAAAAAAGAGTTTACGTTCCACTTCCAACACTTGAAGCAAGAGAAAAATTATTCGAGTTATACACAAATCCTCTCCAAAAAGACGACAGGGTAAGGCCACTGGAGCTTGCAAAAATCTTCGATGGGTACAGCGCAAGCGACATTAAGGATGTCTGCCAGGGCGTGCAGCTCATGGTGGTAAATGAACTATTTTCGAATCCGTCATATCATGAGCCAATAGCTGGAGAAAACCAGCCGCAACCAAGGGATCTGAACATGAATGACTTTAGGGAGATCATGACAAGAAGAAAGCCAAGTGTCTCAATGGACATGATCCGAGCATACTACAAGTGGAGCGAGCAGTTCAAAGCCCTGTAAAATCACTCTAAAACACCATTAGAGAAAAAGTTTCCATTTTATGAAGATCGTTGTTTAACAAGGGCGGTATGAATGATTTTTAAAATTTTATTACAATTTGACGTTTTTATGTTTGAGCATATTTTTGTAAGATAGATTAACTTTGCATAAACAAGTTTCTTTTTAATGTAGCAATAATTATCATACCCGATATTGTCGATATAATTATTATCATGGTTCCAATTGGAAATTCTGGAACTACCTTTGTGCCTACTATTGCAATATGGTTATCCTCTGAAGATATTGGAATGACTAATGTTCTTTCATTTTCATTTGATTCAATTTCCAAAATTGTGTTTTGTGTCTCTGTTTCTTCAGTGACTATTATTGCTGACTCACCCTCATTGTTGTTTTTTATGATGGTGAACTCAATATCTTTCTC
>DASWKH010000018.1:0-2775 GCA_036396715.1 Candidatus Nitrosotenuis sp. | reverse complement strand
ATACGTTTCGTGGGTTGAATGGGTCAAACTGCTCCACCATGGATTGAAGATCGGCTAGCAGGTCTTGGTTTGCTATTTGGCGTTGTTCTTCTATGAATTTTTCACGCGCCTCAATTTCTTGCAGTCTTTTTTGCCTTTCTTCTTCTTTTTGCTTGTTTAGCTCAATGTTTTGTAAAATTTTAAAGGCAATTGGATCATTTTTTATCTTGTCCGAAGTTACAATTTTAAAGCCAGAATCCAAGGGTTTTGATTCTGTATTTGTTTGATTTTTATTTTGCACAAAAAATGAGGTGTTTGCATAACCTGCCAGATAGCCTTCCTTTTGCGCCTTTACACTTATGTTGAATTTGTCCTCTGAAGGTAAAATTGGCATATGATATACGAATTTGCCATCAGCACCAGATTTTGTTTCTGCTGTGCCCATGACGGAAGAAATTTGAATAATAGTATCTCCGATGAGATCACCTTTTTCGTTTTTAATGATACCAGAAATTACAGGGACATTGTTTTCATTTGTTTGAAGACCAACACTAATGAGCAGTTTTTCAGTGACCTGAGCGTTTGCTGTGCTGATAAAACCTATCAGTATAAAAACCAAAATCAGGAAAACTTTCATTTTTTACGAGTTTTTGTTTTTTACCTTAAAGAAATGAATCGATTTTTTCGTATTTTGTTGTTTAAAGTTTGGAGCTTGGAACCATTTTACAAATTTTTTAATATTTGCACCTTTTTTGCAGATAATTTGAGAGAGTATAAAAGAAATTGTTCACTAATTCCTCCCAGATGTTATTTTGATGAAAATCCCAGATTTTTTACCAAATTCTATGTCGTTTTGGATTAGATAGTAAAGCGGGTCTAGTGGGATTTGAACCCACGACATAAGGATGTCTCCAAGTAATTTTAAGAGTCCTTCGCTCTACCTGGCTGAGCCATAGACCCCACAGAGCAAAAAACGCCAGAGTGGTTATTTAAAGTTGAGCGGGAAAATTTAGTTTGAAGTTTTGGCTTCGATTTCGTTGTATTTTTCCAAAATTGCAGTCAGAACAGTAGAAACAGGAACGTTGTTCATCTTCTTTTTCTCTTCAAGCAATTTTTGGTATGCATCTAATGTGATATACACAGGAATTGAGCCGTTTCCTTCAAGCAATCCCTTTACCTTATACAGGGCGCTTTCCATTCCACGCTCTGCAGTTTTGGCAAACTTGAGTTTGTTAATTATTCCGCCAAGTGGGCCAAATGGCATGTCATAGTTTACAGTCATTGTTACGGTAGTGACTCGCTCTGATTTTGGCGCAAATTCTGATGTAATGCCCCATTTTTTGAATGGTCCTTTGATCATTTTTGCGGCAATTCTCTGCTCTCGAACAAACTCAGTCGTTTCACAGTCCCATTCTAGTCTTTTTCCGTTAAAGTCGCCGACAATTCTAAAGGTAGTTCCAACACCCATGCCGTCTTTGATGTCCATTGGAATCACGCTCATGGCAACGCCTTTTTCAGTCATCTGATCAGAGACATGCTCAGGTCTTGCGAAATATGTAAAAACTGCGTCAATTGGTGCTTTGATATCAATTGATTTTCTGACCGTAGTCAACGCTTGGCTTTTTTTCTAGTCTGCATTTAAAGCTTTTGTCATTTATCGGAGAAAAATCATTTTGCATATATTGAGTGCAAGAGTCTTCAGATCGTGTTATTTAGATTAGCGCTTTTCGCGTTTTTGATTGTCTCATCAATACCAATACAACAAGCTAGTGCACATGCGCTTTTCAATTCTGCCGAATCCACCATTGGAAACAATAGGGTTCAGATCGCAACAGATCCCGAGATCCCAACGGTTGGTGAAAAATCTAGAATTTTGTTGCACGTCACAGACCTTGACCTAAACGATGTTAATCGTTTTACGATGGGAATTAGGATATTTTATAATGACATCCAGATAGATGGTGTGCCACCCCAATCAATAGATGGCGCATTCTGGGATTTTGACTATACCTTCAAAACATCTGGAAACCACATCTTTAGAGTAGACCTGTACGACCCCGATTTGGGAGTAGTTACACACACGTTTAATCTAAGCACGCAGAATCCATTTGGGTATATTTTCATCTATGTTATTGCGTCAGGCGCAATAGGCCTTGCAGTTTTGGTTGGATATATCTACCTGCCAAAAAAACTAAAAAAACTGACTAGGCCTTAGTCTGAATCGTTTCCTTGGCTAGTCGAAACACAAAGATCGTAGTAAGCAAAGTCATTGCAAAAAGCAAAATTCCAATTCCAAGATGTATTGCAACTAGGACTGCATGAAGCTTTAGGTCAATTACTAGTGCACCCAAGGTAATCTGTGTGACGACAAAGATTGCTGCAAGAGTCGACGTTAGTTTGATTTTTTTGTCAGTGTGCTTGTTTAGCCATACGCCAATCGTAGTAGCTATTATCAGCATACCAGTAGTTGCCGCAACGAATCTGTGAATCCATTCTATTAGATAATCATTGTCAGGCAGGATTCCATTTGGGCAAAGCGGCCAGTCAGGACATGATAGTCCAAGACCCGCTGCAGAAACATATCCGCCGATAAACATCAGAGAGTAAAGAATTACAAGCGATGATAATGCCAGATATTTTAGAAGCAAGTTACTCTACTATGAAACTACCTTTCATTCCCAGTGCAGAGTGACCTGGCACTGTACAAATGTAATAATATGTTCCTGGTGCTCCCGCAGTAAATGTCACCTCACCGCTTTCACCCGGCTTCATTGGATTGTTTGCAGACTTGATTGC
>DASWKH010000017.1:0-13379 GCA_036396715.1 Candidatus Nitrosotenuis sp. | reverse complement strand
TTATGTATATTTAAAAAATGAAAAAAGTTGAAGATCTAGTATCTTGGCAGTATACTAAGTCGTGTTCTCGCAGAGACGGCAATTATTGATACGATTGCTATTGCAAGGATTATTGCTGCCATTGCGCCAAATTCTGGAATTACGAAGGTACCAATGATTTCGATCTCAGTTGTACCATCTTCAAACTGTATGGTTAAGGTGCGATCTTCAGATGTTGTTGTTTCCTCAAAGTCTACTTCGGCACCATCTACTAGAACAAAGAAACTGTCATCTTCGCCTGACATGCCATCAGGACCTAATTTTGCATCAATTAGGCCTCTTGGTAAGGTTACAGTCAATTCCCCGTCATTGGTAGTCTCGATCGTAATGATTAATGATTTGTCAGGTAAGCTTGGTACGATACTTATCACTTTACCTCCTTTTATGGAGTAGCTTACCAAGAAATCAGTGCCTTCTACTGCGACCGATTTGCCTGCGGGAGTTGGACCACCAGTAGAGCCGCTAAACTCAAAGGTAGTTTCTGCTGTTCTTGTTTCGGTTCCGTAGAGTACCTTTATCGTGTATGTTCCTGCCGATCTCCATAGTGAACCACCTGCTGCGATGTCAATTCCATATGTTTTGTCGTCTGAAACATCCAGTTGTTTAACAGTAACCAAGTTTCCATTGGCTGCAATTACTTGCAAAGTCACTGGATACCCAGAAAGTCTTTCTCTGACTAGACCAGTTATTGTAATGATGTCTCCATCACTGTAAGAGTCTTGATCAGTTGCTACTGTAATTGCATCTTCAAATACTTGAGCAAGAGCTGGTACTATAGATACACCTGTGGCCAGAATTGCAAACAATGCTATTGCTGCGTACAGAGTACTCATCTTGCTTATCCGTGTTAACAAATACTATTTAAGCTTAAGAAAAAAATCATTGACTAAAAACAAAAAATATTGATTTCTTTGTAGATCTTGATTACATATATATAAACCACTTTTGGAGTTTTTTCAGTTTGTGTGGTAATTTTTCATATTTAGCTAATGCTATCCAAGGTGATCGTAAAGTTGGCAACTAAGAAAAGTCACGTACTTGTTCCAGATCATGTTTACGTACCAAAACATGAAATCATATCAAAAAAGGAAGCTGAAGAATTCCTAACGAAATTCAACTGCAAGCCAACTGAGATGCCATTAATTTTTGCAAACGACCCAGCAATAATCGGACTAGGAGTAAAACCAGGAGACATGATAAAAATTACAAGAAAAAGCCTAACTGCTGGCGAAAGTACCTATTACAGATATGTGGTGGAAGTCTAAATGCCAGATTCTTCTAACAAACGCTGGCCAATTATTCAAGACCTGCTAAAAAGAGAAGGCATTGCAAGACAACATCTAAACTCTTTTGATGAATTCTTAGAGCGTGGATTACAAAGCATCATCGATGAGGTAGCACAAATCGAAATAGAGAATGCCGAATATCCATACAAAATTCAGCTAGGCAAAGTAAAACTTCAACAACCAAGAATGATGGAACTAGACG
Organism: Candidatus Nitrosotenuis sp.; assembly: GCA_036396715.1. Classification (GTDB taxonomy): domain Archaea; phylum Thermoproteota; class Nitrososphaeria; order Nitrososphaerales; family Nitrosopumilaceae; genus Nitrosotenuis. The sequence continues at coordinate 11,852 of DASWKH010000017.1, read as the reverse complement.
GCTCCATTACACACATCACCCCAGCCGAAGCTCGACTAAGAAACGTCTCATACTCTGCACCAATTATGATGGAGGCAAGCGTCGTAGAGGATGGAAAAATTCTCGAATCAAGATTTGTCCACATTGGCGACATACCAGTAATGGTTAGATCAAACGCTTGCATCTTGCATAATTTTTCTACACAAAAATTAATTGAGCACGGTGAAGACCCAAATGATCCTGGCGGATACTTTATCATTAATGGATCAGAAAGAGTAATTGTAGGACTAGAAGATCTTTCATACAACAAAATTATTGTAGATAAGGAAAAAGTTGGAGGCAACGATGTCTTCAAGGCTAAAGTCTACTCGTCTATTGTTGGGTATCGTGCAAAACTAGAACTTGTAATGAAAAACGACGGTCTCATTGTTGCACGAATTCCCGGATCTCCTGTTGACATTCCAGTTGTAACATTGATGCGCGCCCTAGGTCTTGAGGCAGACAGGGAAATTGCAGCTGCAGTCGCACTTGTAGAATTAATACAAAACGAGCTAGAGGCGTCATTTGAAAAGGCAGGCGAAGTCCAAACAACAAAGGACGCAATTGTCTACATCAGCAAAAGAATTGCTCCTGGAATGCTAGAAGAATTCCAAATCAAAAGAGCAGAGACGCTTTTGGATTGGGGGCTTTTACCACACTTGGGCAAACACCAAGAAAACAGAAGGGAAAAAGCACAATTTCTAGGAGAGGCGGCATGTAAGCTCATTGAACTAAAGCTAGGCTGGATTTCACCGGACGATAAAGACCATTATGGAAACAAGGTAATCAAATTTGCAGGACAGATGCTTGCTGACTTGTTTAGAACTGCGTTTAGAAACTTGGTGCGTGATATGAAATACCAACTTGAAAGATCAGGACAAAAACGTGGAATCAACGCGGTGGCAGCAGCAATACGACCTGGAATTGTATCAGATAAGCTCAACAACGCAATTGCTACAGGAAACTGGGGAAGGGGTAGAGTTGGTGTAACACAACTTCTTGATAGAACAAACTATCTTTCAACAATTAGCCATCTAAGAAGAATCCAGTCCCCACTTTCGAGGACCCAACCAAACTTTGAAGCAAGAGATCTTCATCCAACACACTTTGGAAGAATCTGTCCAAGTGAAACACCAGAGGGCTCCAACTGCGGTCTTGTAAAAAATCTCGCACTATCTGCAATCATTTCAGTTAACGTTTCACCAGAAGAAATTATTGAAAAACTGTATGACCTAGGATCTGTTCACTTTAGCGATGCAAAAGAGGATCTAAAGCGAGACGGAACGCGCGTCTTTGTAGATGGCAGACTAGTTGGCTATTACAAAGATGGCGAAAAGCTAGTCGAGTCATTGCGTGATCTGAGACGAAACTCCAAAATTCATCCGCACGTAGCAATATCATTTTACAAGCCAAGCACAGAGGGTGCGACAAAACGTCTCTATGTGAATTGCAACGCGGGCCGTGTTTTACGTCCACTAGTTGTCATAACTGACGGCAAGTCACTGCTAACGCAAGAACTGATCGAAAAGGTTTCAAAGAAACTAATGTCATGGAATGACCTTCTTAGAATGGGCGTAATTGAGCTAATCGACGCAAACGAGGAAGAAAACTGCTACATCACAATTGGCGATAAGGATACAAAAAAATTCACCCACCTGGAAATATTCCCACCTGCAATCTTGGGCGCAGGCGCGTCAATAATTCCATATCCGGAACATAACCAGTCTCCAAGAAACACATACGAGTCTGCAATGGCAAAGCAAAGCCTCGGCTTTTCGACTCCGATGATGAACACGAGCACCTATGTAAGACAGCACTTTATGTGGTATCCACAGACACCAATCGTTACAACAAAGGCAATGAACCTACTTGGACTCGAAGACAGGCCTGCAGGACAAAACTGTGTTGTCGCTGTCTTGCCTTTTGATGGTTACAACATTGAAGATGCGATTGTGATAAGCAAGGCGGCAGTAGACAGGGGCCTTGGCAGAACTTTCTTTTATAGAATCTATGAGGCAGAAGCAAAACAGTATCCGGGTGGAATGCGAGACAACTTTGAGATACCAAACTCTGAAGACAACATTCGAGGGTACAAAGGAGAAAAAGCATATCGTCTACTAGAAGAAGACGGCGTAATAGCTACTGAGTCTAATGTCACTGGGGGAGACATTTTGATTGGAAAGAGCAGCCCTCCAAGATTCATGGAAGAATACAGAGAATTTGAGTCAAAGGGTCCATACAGGCGAGACACATCAATAGGTGTAAGACCGTCTGAGACTGGGGTTGTAGATACTGTAGTAATGACACAATCAAACGAGGGCGGAAAAATGTACAAGATTAGAGTAAGGGATATGAGAATTCCAGAAATCGGAGACAAGTTCGCATCAAGACACGGACAAAAAGGCGTAGTTGGAATTTTAGCAAAATATGAGGATCTGCCATATTCAGCAGAAGGAGTTATTCCAGATGTTTTGATCAACCCACACGCGTTCCCATCACGTATGACAGTGGGAATGTTCATGGAGTCGATTTCAGGCAAGGCTGCAGCAATTCGCGGAAGTAAATTCGACGGCTCTGCATTTGTTGGCGAAAAAATGGATGAAATCAAGGCTGCACTAGAACACAGCGACTTCAAGTATTCTGGAAAAGAAACACTGTATGACGGCAGAACGGGAAAACCATTCCCAGTTGAGGTCTTTATGGGTGTAGTCTATTATCAGAAACTTCACCACATGGTTGCAGACAAAATTCATGCAAGAGCAAGAGGCCAAGTCCAAATGCTCACAAAACAACCAACTGAGGGAAGAGCAAGGGGCGGAGGCCTAAGATTTGGTGAAATGGAAAGAGACTGTCTTATCGCATATGGTGCATCGATGATTCTCAAAGACAGATTACTTGATGAATCAGACAAAGCTGAAATCTTTGTTTGCGAAAGATGCGGTCTTGTAGCATATCATGATGTTAAACAAAGAAAATATGTGTGCCGAGTTTGTGGCGACAAAGCAAAAGTATCCTCAGTTTCTGTTGCTTATGCATTTAAGCTACTGCTTCAAGAAATGCAAAGTCTCAATGTGGCACCAAGACTAATGATAAAGGAGAGAGTGTAATGTCGGTTCAAACAGTAAAAGCAATTGACGGAATCAAGTTTTCGGTTTGGTCTCCAACAGAGATAAGAAAGTATTCTGTTGCTGAAATCACCGCACCTGAAACATATGATGAGGACGGAATGGCAGTCCAAGGGGGTCTGATGGACGGAAGACTTGGAACGCTGGAGCCAGGACAAAAATGTCTTACATGCGGAAACACTGCAGCAAGATGTCCGGGGCACTTTGGCCATATCGAGCTAGCAGAGCCCGTCTTGCACATTGCATTTATTGACAATATTCACAAGTTACTGCTTGCAACGTGTCGTTCCTGCTCAAGACTAAAGCTTCCGCAAGAGGAACTCGATATTTTTGGTCAAATCAGAAAGAAAGAAGCAGCATACACCATAATTTCACAAAAAAGAATCCCAGAGGAAATCCTAGACAAGGCAAAAAAGGCAAAAGAATGCCCACACTGTGGCAAGCCGCAGTATGATTTGATTTTTACAAAGCCAACAATCTTTATTGAGAAAACCGAAATTGGCGAACACAGGCTACTTCCAATCACCATACGTGAAAGATTTACCCAAATCCGAGACGAAGACCTCAAGCTTTTGGGATATGACTCAAACACAGCAAGACCAGAATGGTTCATTCTCCAAGTCCTACCTGTTCCACCAGTCACAGTAAGACCATCAATAATTTTAGAGACTGGCATTAGGTCCGAAGATGATCTTACTCACAAAATGGTCGACATCATAAGGGTAAACCAGAGACTCAAAGAAAGCAAAGATGCCGGAACCCCACCACTTATTGTTCAAGACCTAGTTGATCTATTACAATATCACACCACCACATACTTTGATAACGAAGTATCAGGCATCCCACAGGCTCACCACCGCTCAGGCAGACCACTAAAGACACTTACACAAAGACTCAAAGGAAAAGAGGGAAGATTCAGAGGATCACTTTCTGGCAAAAGAGTAGACTTTTCTAGCAGAACGGTCATCTCGCCTGATCCAAACTTGGATCTATCCGAAGTCGGCGTACCAGAAGCAGTTGCAAAAAAGCTGACGATCCCAGAAATTGTAACAGACTGGAATATTGAGAGATTGAGAGAGCTGGTCATAAATGGTCCTGACAAGTTTCCAGGTGTCAACTACATTGTAAGGCCAGACGGAGTAAAAATCAGACTGGATTTTGTAGAGGATCGCACAACGATAGCAGAAAACCTCGAAGTAGGATATCTTGTTGAAAGACATTTGTCGGATGGCGACATTGTCATGTTTAACAGGCAGCCATCATTGCACCAAATGTCAATTATGGCTCACTATGTCAAAGTGCTTCCTGGAAAAACCTTCAGACTGCATCCGTCAGTATGTCCGCCATACAACGCAGACTTTGATGGGGATGAGATGAATCTACACGTTCCGCAAAGCGAGGAGGCAAGAGCAGAGGCAATTTTACTGATGAGAGTACAAGACCAACTCATTTCACCAAGATACGGTGGCCCAATTATCGGAGGGCTGCGGGACTTTATCACTGGCTCCTATCTTCTAACAAAAGACGACACGGTTCTTACCCCACAGGAATTTGCAAACTATGCAATGCTCGGAGGACACGAAGGGACGTTTCCAGAACCTGCGAGCAAAGGAAAAGGGGGACCACTGTACACTGGCAAGCAGCTGTTCTCACTATTCTTACCAACTGACTTTAATTTTGTCATAACATCCAAGTGGTCCAAGGGAACAAAGGGACCACAAAAAGACGTTGTAATCAAAAACGGTCAGCTGATTAGCGGTGTAATTGACAAGGCATCAATTGGTGCGGAAGAACCAGAAAGCGTTTTACACAGAATTGCAAAAGACTATGGAAATGCAGCTGCAAAACAATTCCTAAACTCCGTTTTGATAATTGCAAAACAATTCATCACTCACTATGGATTCAGCTACGGATATGCCGACTTGGAGCTGCCAGACAAAGTCAAAGAAGGCATCTCAGAGGGAATCGAGGAATCATACAATACAGTTTATGATTTCATATCGCAGGCAAAGAAGGGAACACTGAAACTCACTAGGGGTCTTTCTGCTGAAGAGGCACTTGAGGCATATATTGTAAATGAGCTCTCAAAGGCAAGAGACAAGGCAGGAAACACAGCAGACCAACAGCTTGACAAAAACAATGCGGCAAGAATCATGGCAACTACTGGGGCTAGGGGCTCATCACTAAACATCGGTCAGATGGCAGGTGCGTTGGGACAACAATCAATTCGTGGTAACAGGCTTAACAAGGGTTACAACAACAGGGCTTTGCCGCACTTTAAAGAAAATGATGATAACCCAGACGCCCATGGATTTGTAAAGTCAAACTACAGGGAGGGCCTCTCAACAATAGAATTCTTCTTCCACGCAATGGGTGGACGAGAAGGCCTAGTCGACACCGCAGTCAGAACCCAGCAAAGTGGTTACATGCAGAGAAGACTAGTCAACGCACTTGAGCACATTAAGCTAGAGTATGATGGAACGGTACGTGATCCACACGGCCACATAATCCAGTTCCTGTATGGTGAGGATGGCATCGACGTTGCAAAAAGCGACCACGGCGAGGCATTTAACATTAACAGACTAATCGAATCTGAGACAATTGTAGATGCCGGCAAAAAGGCAACAAAGGAAGAAGCAGAAGACCTGCTCAAAAAATACACCAAAGTATTCAATCCAAGACTTACAATGCTAGTTGAGGAGGGAGTCATACACTCAAAGCTAAGCAGAGACGGAATTGACAAAGTTCTCAAAAAAGCACTTGATCTTTACTACAAGGCAAAGGCAGAGCCAGGACAGGCAGTGGGAATTGTCACAGCCCAGTCCATTGGCGAGCCAGGAACTCAGATGACACTTAGGACATTCCACTTTGCAGGAATCAGGGAACGAAACGTAACACTTGGCCTTCCAAGACTAATTGAACTAGTTGACGCAAGAAAGAAACCTGTTACTCCAACTATGGATATCTACTTGGAGGAAAAATACAAAAAATCAAGAGAAAAGGCAATCGAGGTTGCAAGAAATACACTACAAACCAAAATTTCAGCACTAATAGAAAATGTTGAAACCGATTATTCATCACAAATAACATTGGAGATCAGCTCTGTTGCACTAAACCAGAGAGGCTGTACACTTGAGGAAGTAGAGACAGCACTCCAGTCAAACAAGAAATTCAAAATCGAGACTAGTGGACATACAATAACACTGAATCTTGTAGAGGTGGCAGATGCGCCAACAGTCATTGCAATAAGAAACAAGGTACTAAACGCAATAGTGAAAGGAGTCCCAGACATCACAAGGGTCACCGTCGCGCAAAAAGACGAAGAATGGGTCATTCAGACAACTGGCTCAAATCTTGCTAAAGTGCTTGAAATTGATGGAATCGACAAAAGAAACGTTCGAACAAACAACGTCTTTGAGATTGCTGCAACACTTGGAATCGAGGCAGCAAGAAATGCACTAATCAACGAACTAAACACAACACTAGAAGACCAAGGACTAGAAGTTGACTCAAGATATATCATGCTTGTTGCAGACATGATGTGCTCTCGTGGATACCTGCAACAAATTGGCCGTCACGGAATCGCAGGAACCAAAGACAGCGTTCTTGCAAGAGCCGCATTCGAAATTACCGTCCCGACAATTGCGCAGGCCGCTCTGACGGGCGAAGTAGAGGAGCTCAAAGGTGTTACTGAAAACGTAATTGTTGGAAGCAACATTCCGGTTGGTTCAGGAACAGTGGACCTGTACATGCAGATCTCAAAGAACTAGTTCTCAGCTAGCTTCAAAAATCACAACAACTAAACTAAATTCGATTGTTAGCACTAATAGGCGTAGTATTTCTTGTAATTGGAGCATACGCAGAGCAAATTCCGGACTATAACAAACCGTATGCGCCAATCTACACTGACAAAGAAGTGTACTCGTGGACAGACAAAATTCGCATAACAATAGCTGCGCCAAGCTGGAATGAAAACAAGTACGGCATTGATTCGATTGGAGATGATGCATCGCACCCAGTAAAAATTTCTACATCGAGCCACTCCCTTGAGCCATACAGGCTTACAGAAACTGCGCCAAACAGCGGAATCTTTACAGGCGAGGTTGTCCTGACTGGGTTTCTGCATGATGCTGACGGTGACGGGCAATCAGATACACAACCGCGAACGATGGGGGTGGGCCCAACAAGTGGACTGCTTGAGACAAAAAGGGATGACGGAATTACGATTTCATTTGAGTTTGCTGATGGCGTGGTGCTTACCAAATCAGTCAAAGTAAGCTGGAATTTTGCAGAAATTGAATTCTCTAATCCAAACTATCTTGTAACTGATCAGGTAGTCATCCAAGTAAGGGATGCAGACATGAATCTAAATCCAGAGTCTTTAGATCAGGTCAATGTAGATGTATCATCAGATTCTGATTCCGCTGGAATTTCAGTTGCCGCAACAGAAACAGGCGAGGACTCTGGAATTTTTGAAGCTCTGGTGGTTTTGACACAAACAAACGACTCTAGCGGAAACAGGCTTCTTGCAATTCCAGGCAATACCATTACTGCAAGATATGAGGACAGAACACTTCCATCGCCATACAGCATATCAGACGAACAAGACGTAATGGCAAAATCAATTATCGGATCAAACATTCCAGATATTGAAAAAATTACTGTTATTGATCTTTACATTGCGGATTCAAGTGGAAAACAAATAACTGAGCTGAGATCAGATCAACGGGTTCAGATAGTAAACAACATTCAGAACAATGAGGGTTACCCACAAGAATTTACCTGCATTATACAAATCAGCGACTCGCAAGATAGCGTGATTTTGCTTTCTTGGATAGGAGGAGAGTTGTCGCTAGGACAAAACTTTGAGGTTTCACAGTCGTGGACTCCGACAAAAAGCGATAATTACAAAATAGAAACTTTTGTGTGGAAATCACTAGGTGATGCACGACCACTTAGTACAAGTTACGTCAAATCTGTTTACGTCGAATAATTTTTCAATTTGAACCGTTGATATTTTGTTCAAATCACAAAGTGATAAATCTATAAGGGAGGTTTTGAACCGTCATTACACGTGATATAATGGGAAAATTACTCGAAAAAGCACTAAAGGACGCCCTACAGGAAAGCAAATGCGTATTGGGCGTAAAGCAGGTGCTGCAATCAATTAAGAACGCAAAGCTAGTTGTAGTTTCCAAATCCGCATCAAAAGAATCCATAGATAAAATTGAAAGTTCCAAAGACCAAAAAGTTACAACACTGCAGTTTGATGGTTCTTCTGTGGCACTTGGAAAAGTTTGCGGATTGCAATTTAGAGTTTCAGCAGCATCATTGACATCAATTCCTGACTCTAACATCAAGGCAATACTAAAAGAATCAGAGGTACAATAAACATGACACCATCACAACTCTCTCAAAGTTTAAATGAGACCCTCAGGGCTTCGAGATAATTAGCAAAAATGCCACAAACAATCAAACTCACAACTGATCAAATGCGATTAATCTCGCTTTTCCAAAATGTAACAGGCGCGTCAGCTCGTGATTGTGTGGAAGATGAAAAACAAAACCGTGTGATTTTTGTTGTAAATGAAGGAAAGATGGGTCTTGCAATAGGCAAAGGCGGCTCACACATTAAGAATCTGCAAAATATTATCAAGAAAAACGTTGAGCTTGTAGAATATTCCGACGACCCAATAGAGTTTTTGAAAAACATGCTAAACTCAAAACTTGTAACGGAAGTCAAATTAAACAAAAGGCTTGATGGGACAACTCAGGCAATTGTGCTAGTCGATCCAAAAAAGAAAGGAATTGTTGTGGGGCGAGAGGGCCGCAATGCAGAAAAGGCTAGGCTTTTGGCAAGAAGATATTTTGAAATTACAAGCGTTTTAATTAACAGTCCAGATAAATTTACAGAGTGATGGTATGGCAAAGTCTCCTTTAGGGTTATTCGCAGGCAGAGTTCTAAAAACAAAGCGAAAAAAACAACGCTGGGCAATTGGCGTGTACAAGCGACGCATGCTTGGACTAGACAAAAAAGCAAGTCCACTTGGCGGTTCTCCGCAGGCAAGGGGGATTGTTTTGGAAAAAGTGGGAGTTGAGGCAAAACAGCCAAACTCTGCAGTAAGAAAGTGCGTTCGCGTTCAGCTAATCAAAAACGGCAAAACGGTTACTGCGTTTTTGCCAAGAGACGGCGCGATGAACTTTATTGACGAACACGACGAGGTTCATCTCGAAGGAATGGGTGCATCAATGGGTGGAGCGATGGGTGATATTCCGGGAGTAAGATTCAAAGTTTTCAAAGTAAATGGAACATCTTTGCGTGAGCTCGTAAGGGGCAGAAAAGAAAAACCAAGGAGATAGAAAAATGGCAGACTCACCAAACCTGTTGTTATTTAGAAAATGGGATCTTGACGGCATTGAAATAAAGGATCCGGGTCTAAAGAGTGTAATCTCACTCAAAAAGGCAATAATGCCGCTGACCTTTGGCCGTTCTTCATTAAAGCGATTCAACAAAGCCGACGTAAACATTGTTGAGAGGCTTGCAAACAAGCTTATGCACTTTGGAAAAAAATATGCAAAAAACACAGGTAGGATGGGTGGCAAAAAGACTCGATCAATTAATACAGTCAAGGCAGCATTTGAAATCATTAATCTAAAGACTGGCAAAAATCCAGTAGAGGTTCTAGTCCGTGCAATAGAACATTCATCACCAAACGAAGACACGACAAGAATAGTGTACGGTGGTACTGCATACCACGTATCAGTTGATGTGTCTCCACTAAGAAGGGTGGACTTGGCATTGCGATTTATTGCAGACGGGGTAAAGGAATCCTCATTTTCAAATCCAAAAGCAATGGAAGAATATCTTGCAGAGCATCTAATTTCGGCATCAACTAATGATGCAGGTGCGCCGTCTGTTAAGAAAAAGAACGAGCTAGAAAGAATAGCGCAAGCATCAAGATAAGAGTAGAGCCCGAAGCAGGCTCGGCAGTTCTAGTTGGTAGCCCTGTATTTTCATATTCTGAAATTTTCTCAATATTGCATGATTTTTTGTAATTCCCTAAACCGACACGGACTTTACAGCACCAATTGTGGCGAATTATGACACTATGTTTGCAATAAAATTTAACACTTTGGAATTGTAGGATGCGTAAAAACACAACATCTTACAATATTAAAAAGTTAAAATTTTTTGCATCAATATGGATTATTTTTTCAAAATATATTTACATCTATTGCCACTTACAGTGGCTCAGTTCTTTTTATATGATTTTTTAAAGTGATGCACAATAAGATCATATTTTTATAATAAAATCTTACTTATTCTTCAGTGAATGCCGCAATTAAACTGGTCATCATTATATCTAGTGTTCTTTTAGCATCTGGAATTGCAACAGAAGACGCATTTGCTAAGACAGCCAAGGGTACTGCAAACCAACCATTCAATGAGGAACAGGTCTGTGGTGACAGGCTCTGCGGGCCTGATGAAAAACTCTCAATCAAAGAAAAAATCGGCTACTACCTTCTGTCGTTTTTGGAATTTGACGAGTCCACGGTAATTCCTCAAAGCCGCTTCCAGATTTCTGGTGTCACACAACAGGGCACAGGCATATTGACAACTGGAAACGTAATGATAAAGGATTTCTCAACAAGCACCATAATTGATAGGGGCAAGGTAAACTCGCTGGCCGTTCCAACAACACAGGTGGGCTCAAAACAAACCTCAACAATGAAAATCGATTCAGCAAATTTGGCGGGGAATATAAGAATCAGCAATATTGACAGGGATAGGTTTGTTGCACTAGTTGACAGAACAAACGTGCTCAATGTTAATGTATTTCCAGACACTACAACTCTCAAAATAATCAAAGATGGTACGCCGATGAAAGTAAAGCAAGCAAATCTTGTGTGTCCCAGTGCAACCATGTGGAATGGATACAAATGCGTTTCAGTAAAACTACTTCAACTGAGCTGTGATTCATTACCAAAAGAAAAGAAATTATTGTGCTATCAGCTAGTCGAAAAAAGAGCAACAGAAACATTTACGCTGTCTAAAACTTACAAACTAGATTCCTCAAAACAGCAAGCACTCTCAACAAGGGTATATAGTGATACAACAAATCTCGTAAAATCAATTTCAAATTACAACTCTAATGTCAAAGTGTTGTGCAAAGCAAACGACTTTGGGACCATCAGGTGCGCAGACATGTTGTCACTTTTGTCATTTTATGACCAAACGATTGGCAAGTCGATAATGGAGGATATAGACGCAATCTACGAGTCCACTGAACTGAATAGATTCGATGAAATGCTAATTGACTGCGGTTCCGGCACGTGGGCAACGCATGACATTGAAGACACAAAAACGCAGCCAAATAACTGGGAATCAGGCGCATATGAAGATATGGTGACAGAAGAAGATGGCGAAGAAATATCTGACAAATGCAGCAGCGCAAATAGCGGAGGCAAGTCTTCTGAAACAAGCACCTCGTCTGGATTTTCTGGAATGACTGGAATTGACACAATGGGAGGAATGTGTGGGTCTGAATTTAATTTTTACACTAAAGATGATATGGCAAACAAATTCGTTGAGATGGTTGGCGACTATCGTCAACAATGTGGTCAATGGATAGGCTCTGGAGTAGCAGCAGGTGACGGTGGCTCTGACAGTGCCACGCCCACACCACCACCTCCACCACCTCCACCACC
>DASWKH010000016.1:0-1573 GCA_036396715.1 Candidatus Nitrosotenuis sp. | reverse complement strand
ACATTTGCATCTGCCCTCATCGCACCTTCAAGTGACGGATCTGACACTCCCAAGTTTTCGAGTAAATCCGATAATATATTCAAAAATAATCTCACCTGTTTTGGATTCTCAAAATCAGGTTCTGTTACAATTTCAACAAGTGGCGTTCCTGCACGGTTATAGTCAACAAGCGTAATTTGGGTTCGCTCTGAACTTCCTTCATAAATTAACCTGCCAGGATCTTCTTCAAGCTGAATTCTTCTGATTTGAATTTCTTTCCCCTCTACACTGATTTTTCCTTCTTGGCCAATGCTTGTTGGACCATAGATGTTTAGCTGTGTAATCTGAAAGTTTTTTGGCAAATCTGGATAAAAGTAGTTTTTTCTAAAAAATGCAATTTTTGGCGGTGTTTGACAGTTTAATGCCATTGCTATAACTGTGGCCTTTTCAATGGCCTTTTTGTTTAGCCTTGGAAGCGAGCCTGGGAGGCCAACACATACAGGACAGATGTTTGTGTTTGGCTCAAATCCACGATAATCTGCCTTGCAAGAACAAAACAGCTTGCTCTCAAGCTTTGTCAACTGACAGTGAATTTCAAGACCAATCTTTGTCATAGAGGCACCTTTGGAAGATTTGTTGTACTCTCAAGAGCATATGCTGCCTGAAAAAGCGATTTTTCTTGCATCGAGTCTGCAATAATTTGAATTCCAATTGGCAGACCATTTGAGATTTCAAATGGAACAGAAATTGCAGGTTTGCCACTAAGATTTGCAGTTGATGTGTTAAAATCAATTAGAAACATTGCTATAGGATCATCGATTTTTTCTCCAAACTTGAATGGGAGAACTGGAACTGTTGGTGCTACAAGAAAATCTACGTTTTTGAATGCGGAATTGATTTCTTTTGTTAATTTGCTTTTTACTTTTAATGCCTTTAGAAAATATTTTCCAGCATGACCTGCAGATGGTACAAACCCGCCAATGATTAATCTCCTTGTTACTTCAGGTCCAAAATTTTTCCTTGCTTTTGAAATGTATGAGTTAAACTCGTATCCTTCTAAATCAAAATCAAAACCATAACGAAGATTGTCATATCTTGCAAGGTTGCTTCCGGCTTCTGTTGATGTAATTGTATAGTATGATGCAACAGAATAATCTACCATATCAATAGAAATTTCTTCGCATTTTGCTCCAAGATCTTCAAATTTTGCAAGTGCTTTTTTTGTTGCAGAAGATACTTCTTTGTCAATTCCTTTTCCAACCATCTCAGAAATTACTCCGATTTTTTTTCCATCAATTCCAGATTCGATGTCTTTTAGATAGTCTTCACCATGGCTGTTAACTGTAGTATTATCATTAGGATCTATTCCAGAAATTATATTGAGAAGAAATGCAGCGTCTTTTACAGTTCTTGCCATCGGACCAATCTGTTCAATGCTGTTTGCATATGAAATCAGACCATATCTGCTAACAAGACCATATGTTGGTTTGATACCAACTATTGAACAAAAACTAGCTGGGTTTCTTACAGAACCACCAGTATCGGAGCCAAGTCCTGTGACAGATTCAAATGCACTGACTGCAACTGCGCTCCC
>DASWKH010000015.1:0-1634 GCA_036396715.1 Candidatus Nitrosotenuis sp. | reverse complement strand
ACTCGATAAAATCGGCAGAGCGAATTTTTGGCAAGGTCATGGCAAAAATCCAAGCTTGAATTTTTTGCCCAAAACCAGGGTTATGAGGATTAATTTGTTGCTTAAAACTCAAGCGGTGTCAAATTTTATTGCCATTTGGTCATTAAGTACGAGAAACGGGCTTTGTTTTATTGATATATGCGTTGCAAGTGGAACTAGATTCTGAAAAAATAGCAGAAATTAGGAAAAAGGTTCAAAAACAAAACACTATCTTCAAGGATAAAAGATATCTTGATTCCTTGTTTTTGCCATCAAAAATCATTGGTCGTGAAAAGCAGGCAGAGCAGCTAATCCAGTATATTAACAGCCTAAAGCAGGGACTGCTTGTTCCCATACTATCAGTCTATGGAAGAAGCGGTACTGGAAAATCAACTGTAGTACGGTTTGTTTGCAAGAATTTGTCAGACATGCTTTGCTTTTCTTTTGTAAACCTTAGAAAGGCAAAAACCGTGTTTGGATGTGCCAATTTGATTTTATCAGAGCTTGGATTTGCAAACCTGAAAAGCGCTCAGGGAATGAACAAGGCAATTGACTTGATGGAGCAAAAAATTCAGGAAATTTTGAAAAAAGAAGACAAAAAATTTTTTGTTTTGGCACTTGATGAATACGATGTAATCTTTTCTGATACTCGTGGGAGGCCATCTGACTTTGTGTACAAACTGCTAACGCTTGAGGAGAACCTTCGAGAAAAGGGATTTTGGCTTTGTATAATCACAATATCAAACAATGCTTTGGCTGACAATGATCTTGACGACAGGGTAAAGTCTAGGATGGGAAACTCTGAAATATTTTTTGAGCCATACAAGGAAGATGATATTTTTAACATTCTGCGTGACAGGGCAAAAAAGGCGTTTGCAAAAAAAGTAGATGATTCTGTTTTACAGCATTGCGCAAGGCTTAGCACCGATGATCACGGCGATGCAAGACGCGCACTTGATTTGCTTCGGGTTGCTGCTGAGCTTTCAGATGGTACCAATGTAACAAAAGCCGAAATTGAAAAGGCAGTTGATTTTATCCAAAAGGATAGAATTTCCACCATTATATCAAATGCGGCACTGCACCAGAGAGTAGTTATTGCTGCAATTTGTGCCTGCTCTCTTTTGAATGAATATGCCTGGAACTCTACATCCTCAATCTATGAGAAGTATAAAAAATATGTTGGAAAAAATGCAAAACCGTTATCGTATAGACGTATAGTGGACCTTTTAGTTGAGATTAAAAACTCCGGCCTTGTGGAATCAAGAACCTTATCAAAAGGAAGGGGCGGATATGGAACAGAGTACAAGCTAAAACTTTCGCCTGAGATGGTAGGGCCGTTTGTGGACAAAAAGTGGTGGGACTCGATTGTATTAGACAAAATAGAATACGAGGCAGAGCTCAAACACAGAAAGATGATGGATGGCCTGTCTACAAGCCCAGGCTACAAAATGCTGAGAAAACAAATAGACAGAATGTCAGAAGAACAGTGGCGCAAAAAAATTGGTCTTGACACCTAAATCAATATATTGTAACTTTACTCCGAAATTATAATTGATTGATCTTTCGGCTCTGAACAAATTTGACAAAGACGGCATGTACAAGGTTTATGACAGATG
>DASWKH010000014.1:0-9158 GCA_036396715.1 Candidatus Nitrosotenuis sp. | reverse complement strand
ACATCAAGACATGGAATCACTCTCTTTGTTAGACTCATGCTAGTTTCTTTGCCTCCTCAATTGTAATTTTTCCATCATAGAGTGCCTTTCCCAAAATAACCCCATACGCGTTACATTGTTTTACTTTTATTATATCAAAAGAATTGGAGATTCCACCGCTTGCAATCACATTTGTATTTTCTACCTTACATATCTTGTAAAGGTTTTCAATGTCTGGTCCTTGCAGTGTACCGTCTCGCGATACATTTGTCAGCAAAAACTCGGTAAAGTTTTTTTTGGTAAAATCTGCAACTGCATCACCAAGATTTATTCCAGTAGATCGTTGCCATCCATTTATTACAATTATACCATCGTTGTGATCCACTGCTATTACAAGCCTTTTTTTTCCAAATTTTTCTGCCAGATCTGAGACTAGTTTGATATCATTGAATGCGATTGTGCCTATTACGGCCCTTTGTGCAAAGTCCAAGGCCGTACTTACCGCAGACTCGTCGCGCAATCCACCAGCGACTTGAATCGGTATTGACACCTCCTTTGCGATTTTTTGAATCGTTCCAAGGTTTGAGCCGCGCTGAAGTGTTGCGTCAAGGTCTACTAGGTGTATCATGTCTGCTCCTTTCTTTTCCCATTTTTTTGCAACCTCTTGTGGATTGTTACTGTAGACTGTCTTGTCTTCTGGCTTTCCCTTTACTACTCTGCCATTTGCTACATCAAGACAGGGAATTACTCTTTTTGTTAGACTCAAGCTAGCTTTTTTGCCTCCTCAATTGTAATTTTTCCATCATAGAGTGCCTTTCCCAAAATAACCCCATATGCATTACATTGTTTTACTTTTATTATATCAGAAGAATTGGAGATTCCACCGCTTGCAATCACGTTTGTATTTTCTACCTTACATATCTTGGAAAGGTTTTCAATGTCTGGTCCTTGCAGTGTACCGTCTCGCGATACATTTGTCAGTAAAAACTCGGTAAAGTTTTTTTTGGTAAAATCTGCAACTGCATCACCAAGGTTTATTCCAGTAGATCGTTGCCATCCATTTATTACGATTATTTCATCGTTGTGGTCTACTGCTATTACAAGCCTTTTTTTTCCAAATTTTTCTGCCAAGTCTGAAACTAATTTGGCATCATTGAATGCAATTGTGCCTATTACGACCCTTTCCGCAAAGTCCAAAGCCGTACTTACCGTAGACTCGTCACGCAACCCACCAGCGACTTGAATTGGTATTGACACCTCCTTTGCGATTTTTTGAATCATTCCAAGGTTTGAGCCACGCTGAAGTGTTGCGTCAAGGTCTACCATATGTAGCATATCTGCCCCAGCCTTTTCCCATTTTTTTGCAATCTCTTGTGGGTTGTTACTGTAGATCGTCTTGTCTTCTGGCTTTCCCTTTACTAGTCTGACTACCTGGCCTTCCATCAGATCAATTGCCGGAATTATCTTCACTTTTTGCACTCTCGCAGGAAATTTCGGATCATAATGGAACCAATTTTGCCTGATTTTTCCGGATGAAATTGGGTACCAAACAGGTTTCCTTTGTTGATTACCGCTGGAACCTCAATGCCATAGTCAGAATCTGCGACTACCACATCAGCATTTTTTGGCTTTACTCTGTACGAGTGAACAAAATACATCCACGAAGAATCTGGTATGTCATCTAAAAGTGGATTCGATTTTTTTATTCTGATGCTGTTCCAGCCCATGTGTGGTATTTTGAATTTGTTTGGAAGAAGGATCACCTCACCATCCATTACTGCAAGCCCTTTTTCTTTTCCTTCCTCGCTTTTTTCAAAAAACATTTCCATACCAAGACATATTCCTAGAACTGGAGTTTTGTCTTTCACATAATCTGCAAAGGAGGTACTAGAGTAATCCCGTATGCTTCGAATTGCCGGATCAAAGTTTCCAACTCCTGGTAGCAACAAGCCCGAGTAATTGTTTGCACTATCAAAATTTGTAATGACGTCTACTGTAGCACCTTGTTTTTCCAGCGCTATTTTGAGGCTGAATATGTTTCCTGCACCGTAGTCAAATATCGCTACTTTCATCTACATTGAACCTTTTGTGCTTGGTATTCCCTTTTGTTTTTTATCCAAACTTGCTGCTATCCTAAATGCAACTGCCAAGGACTTGATGGCAGCCTCTATTTTGTGGTGATCATTTTCCCCATACTTGACGTTTAGGTGGATGCAGCTGTTGATGTTCTGAGTCAAAGAAAAGACAAAGTGTTCAATGTCTTCTTTTGACATTCCTTCTATTTGTGAGCGTTTGATTGAGAGGTTGATTTTGTTGTACTGACGCCTAACTAGGTCTATTGATGCCTCTGCCAAGGACTCATCCATTGGTACTGAGGCATAGGCAAATCTCACCACTCCTTTTCTTTCCCCAAGTGCCTTGTCGAGTGCAGCTCCAATTGTAATTCCAGTGTCCTCTATTAGGTGGTGTAAAATTTTATCATTTGACTTTGCCTTTACTGTCAAATCAAGCATTGCGTGTTTTCCAAAAGAGCCTATCAAGTGATCAAAGAACTCTATTCCAGTATTGACTGAAGTCTTGCCAGTACCATCCAGATTTACTTGTACCGTAACCGAGGTTTCCTTTGTTTCTCGCTTAATGCTAGCTGTTCTTGCCACAAATATCGAATCCTAGTTTGCTAAATTTAATGCCTTTGGAAGATAATTTATGGATTCAAGTATGAGTGGCGCTTGATTTTTTTCAAAAAACTGTCTTTTTGATTCTGGGTTTTTGTTTGTGCCGTAAATGCCACAAAAGGTGATTTTTCTCCCCATTTTGTTTGCCTCATTTGCCATCATGAGGTCTTCCATTGAATCACCAACATAGAGACAGTGACTTGTATTTAGCTTCTCAAAAGACATGATTAGGGATTTTGGGTTTGGCTTTGCAAGCCCCCTTGGTTCATCCTCAAGAAAAACACAACAATCCACATTAAATTGACCCAACAGCTCCTTTAGAGAGTAGCTGATTGATTCTTTGCCACGCCCCGTTACTATGGCAATCTTGTTTCCAAATTTTTTCTTTAGCGAAGATAAAAGTTCGGCTGTGATAAGAACCAGATCATTTTCAATTAGTCCAGGTTCTACAAATTGGGATTTTTTGTGAAAGATTTTCTCATATAATGCCTGGCCATAAAAAATTTGATCAAAGATCTGGATCAGTGGGTTTGTTAAGCGAAAGCTAGGATAGTCCAGTTTTTTTCTAATTTCTGACAAATCTACATTTTGAGAATCCAGAAATTTTTCAACCGATTCAATCCCAGTTTCGTCTGCATTTTTAATCACATCAAAGATGAATTTTTCTGGATTGGCTCCAAGTTTTTTTGCAGCACTCAAAGAAAGTATTGATGCATATGTGACATCCACCTCATCGTTGAATCCCCCAGTATCTTTGAAGCCGTTGATTATCTCAGTTGTGATTGGAATTGATTCCAGATTTGCAAATTTTTTTAGAACAAATGCCGTTGTCTGCCTTATTGCCAGATCATACGACTTGGATACATCGACTAAAACTCCGTCGCAATCAAAGATTATTCCATCTATTTGATCAATGATGTTAGAGATGGTCTCATCTATGAAGATGTCTTGGCCTTTGTTGTTGTACATCATTGTAAAAGATCACGTATTGCAAGCAAAAACTTGGAGTTCATGTCTTTTGTGCCAACGGTTACACGTAGGCATCCCTCATGTTTTCCAATCTTGCCTAGTTTACGAATAGAGATTCCTTGTTCTAAGAGAGCGGTGTAAATCCGTTTGTCTGCCCCCCTAGCATCAAATAAAACAAAGTTTGCCTTAGAGTCAAAGACGTCAAATGCACCGCTTTCACGCAATTTTTTGATGATTCGCAGGCGTTCCTGTTTGATTATCTTTATTGTCTCAGAGACTTGTTTTGCCTTTTGTAGCGCTAAAATGCCTGCCTCTATTGCCAGTGTGTTTAGTGGATATGGGTATTGAAGCACTCGTGTAAGAACATCGGTGAACTTCTTGCTTGCAACAACATAGCCTAGTCGCAGTCCTGCCAGTCCAAACGTCTTTGAAAATGTTCTAACCACAATCAAATTATCAAATTTTTTTACAAGATTTACGACAGAGTAGTCGGAAAACTCCCCGTATGCTTCATCAATAATTGCTATTCCGTCGGATTTTTTTATTAATTCTGTAAGATCTTCTTTTTTGAACTGAAACCCAGTTGGATTGTTTGGTGAATCAATGTATAGAATGTCGGCTTTTTTTGACTTTGATACAAAGTCATTAAGACTTAATGTCATGTCTTTTGAGAATGGAACTTTGATGGTAGGTATTGCGTACAGCTTGCAGCGTTCTTCAAAAAATCCAAATGTTGGATCTGAAGTCAGTATTTTGGTCTTTTTTGTTGCAAAGTTTGAAAGGATAAGATCAAGGATTTGATCAGAACCATTCCCAAGACCAATCATTGAAGATGGAATTTGTAGATATCTTGAAAGTGCTTCAACTAGTTTTTCTGACTTGCCAAGTGGATACTCGCGTATATCTGAGATTTTCTGTGCACTATCTACTAGTTCTTGTTGGAGTTGCTTATTGATTACAAAGTTTTCATTAGAATCCAGTTTTAGAACTCCTTGGTGGTATTCCGGTTTTTGGTATCCCTGTAATTTGGATAATTCCTGCAATCTTTTGTAAAACCAGTCCTTTGTCATAGCCTGCTCCGTACTGCCTCGTAGTGATTTGGCAAATTTTCTGATTTTGTCAATACCTGAAGGTTCCTGCCTATTCTTTTCAAGGCTGGTTTTGATGATTCCACGCTTGTTTTTATTTTTACAAAGTCAAGAACTGAAAGCGAGCCCCTGCTTTTTCCAAATCTGTTTGTAGGCAGAATGTGGTTTGTCCCAAGCAGATAGTCGCTTGCAGCCGATGGAGTATCTTGGCCAATCAGGACCAATCCTGCATTTTTGATTTGTTTTGCTATCTGGTTTGGGTTTTTTGTGATTATTTGTAGGTGTTCGGGTGCAAGATTGTTTGCAACCGATATTGCATCAGAGACTTTTTTGCAGACAAAAACAGCCCCATTTTTTTTGAGGCTTGATTCTACAATCTCCTTTCTTTTCAAGCTTGGAGCTCTTTTTTTGATGATATCAATTACCCTGCCTGCGAGTGTTTTTGATGTAGTTATCAAATAGCATGATGTATCAGTGCTGTGCTCTGACTGTGAAATAAGATCAAGTGCGACAAGTTTTGGATTTGCAGAATCATCAGCTATTATTGTAAGCTCGGTTGGGCCTGCCAGCATGTCAATTGAGGTAACGTTCGCAATAAGTGATTTTGCTGCAGTAACAAAAGACCCTCCAGGACCCACTATTTTGTCC
The DNA here is from genome assembly GCA_036396715.1 of Candidatus Nitrosotenuis sp. Taxonomy (GTDB): domain Archaea; phylum Thermoproteota; class Nitrososphaeria; order Nitrososphaerales; family Nitrosopumilaceae; genus Nitrosotenuis. The sequence goes on along the minus strand of DASWKH010000014.1, from coordinate 3,799 downwards.
ACCGCTGGAATTGATTTTGTACCAAATGCCAAGGCTGCAATTGCTTGTGCGCCCCCAACTTTGAAAATCTTGTCTGCGCCACAAATGTCAGCTGCCACTAAGACAACTGGATCTATGTTTCCTTGTTTGTTTGGCGGTGTGACTACTACAATATTTTTTACGCCAGCAATTTTTGCTGGAGTTATAGACATTACAGCTGAGCTTGGATAACGGGCAAGACCCCCTGGTACGTAGCATCCTACACTTTCCAGTGGAATGAAGGATTTTTCAATTGTTGTGCCTTCTGACTTTATTGTGATGTTTTTTAGCTGTTTTTTTATTGCCGATTCAGTTTTTTCCAGTCTAGTCTTAACTAGCCTTATTGCGTCAAGCTGCTCTTTTGTCACTAGTTTGTATGCGCCCTGAATCTCTTTTTTTGAGACTTGGAGTGTCTTTACGTTAACGCCGTTGAATTTTTTCTCAAAGCGTCGAAGTGCAGCATCACCCTGCTTTCTTACTTGGTTTACGATTGATTGGACTCGTTTTGTGTCATAGCTTGCATAGTTAGGCTTTGCAAATGCCTGTACATTGTTTACGAATATGACTTTCATCAATTTTCTTCATCACGCTTTATCTCCTCAAGCTCCAGTATTTGTCTTGGCTCGTGAACAACCAGCCCTTGAGCTATTTTGCGCAGCTTTGGGATCATTTTGTGAAACTCTGCTTTTGGAACAATCGTGTTTACTCCGTACCAGCCCTTGGCGCTAAGTGGGCTTACTGTAGGCCTCTTAAGTGAGGGCAGACTGGTCAGTAGCTTTGACATGTTTTTTTCCTGTACGTTAAGGTAGATGTGCAGGTATTTTCTTCCCTGCACTGCGCCGCGCATCACAGTTAGTATGTCGTAGATTTTCTCTCTTTTTGCTTTGTCACGTAGTGCGTTTTTGTTTGCAATTAGGTGTGCAGTTGATTCCAAAACAGTATCAAGTATTTTCAGCTGGTTTTGCTCAAGCGTAGTTCCTGTTTCTGTTACATCCATTATTGCATCTACTGCATCAGGAGGCTTTGCCTCAGTTGCGCCAAACGAGAGGTGTATTTGCACATTTTTGTTTGTGCCGATGCGAAGCCATGGTGTAACGATTTGCGGGTCTTTGTTTCCAAAGTATTTTTTGTATGATTTTTGCTGCTTGATGTACTTGGATGCGGTGGTAAGATATTCTGAGGAAATTCGAAGGATCTTTTTTTGTTTTGCATATGATGCTATCATTTCATCAAGTGATTTGAATCGGTAAGAGTCAGGAATTGCGACTACTAGTTTTATTTTGCCATATTCTAAATCTAAAAGCGGTTGAACATCCGACTTGGTTTCTGCAATCCAGTCTTTTCCAGTAATTCCAACATCATACAGGCCGTCTGAGACAAACGTCGGGATCTCCTGGGGCCTGAGCATTTTGACTGTGATTTGAGGGTCATCTAGTGTAACTAGGTACGTGCGGCTTTTTCTTTTCACCTTAGTCCAGGATCTCTCCAGGATGGTAAATGTTGCCTCCTCCAGACTGCCCTTTGGAATTGCGAATTTGACCTTGGTCATATGCAATGTTGGGCTGCTAGCATTCTATAAACAAAGCGACGAGAAAACCATAGCGCCGCCATGAGAAAAGATTGACATAAAAGATTGGAATGTACTTGTAATAATAGAAAGGAGTGAATTATTTTAAAAAAGCAAAACAAGCAACTGAAGCAAGATGATATTGAGACGCTCAAATCAATCAATGATGCGTGGAAGGAAATAGAAAGTGATAAGGGAGAAAAATCCATGGCATCGAAATTCTTCACAGAATTTGCCAAGTGGTAGTACTTGCCAGAAATAACACCAGGTTTCATTCTATCTGAATCTGCTGGATCCCGACAAACTTGAGAGGTTCAACAGATTCATTCTTGCTACAAGCTTGGATTGCTTCTTTGATTCGTTCCATGACCTCAGAAACAGATTTGGCTTGAGTGTGACAACCAATAATATCCGGAACCTTTGCTACATAGATTCCGTCTTCATCTTGTTCTATTAGCACGGTGTAAATTTTTTCCTTCTTGGAATCCACAGAATACATGCAATGGGATATTTTTTAAGTTGTGCTGTTGATAGTCCTTTTGACTCTGTCAAATTCCTTTTTCTGATCAAACTAATCGTCTATACATCACCATTTGTAAAATTCAATTGTGGAAAAGACTCTTCATCAGAGAGCAACTTGTAACGTAAATTCAATACGATTAATAGAAGATTAGATTGTTCTTAAACACAACTAAAAATCACAATGATCTTTGTAGTACTTGCGTGCTTTTTTGAGAGATTCTTTTTCATCAGAAGTCAGCTCACGCTTATCATATTCCAGAAAAGATTTTGCCGCTTTACCACTTAATTTTAAAACTTCATCGGTCATCTTGGTCACGCTTAATTACAAGTTCTTTTACAAACTTTAAAAAGCTTGTTAAGGACTCCTAAACAGACAACCAAAGATTATTGCTTTTTCCTCTTTGAATTTAACTCGTAACCTAATATGCCGGACAGGCGGTAGAGGTTTACTTCAACAGATCTCTATTCCCTCAACATTGTTAAAATCATTATCAAATGTGGCAATTTGTTGCATTTTTTGGCTTTTCATTGCTACAATTGTAGTGCAATCTACAAAGCTTAGTCGTAGTTTTTGTTCTGAGAATATTTTCCATGCATGATCAAAGATCTCTTTATCAACATGTATTAAATTGCAATATTCTAAGATTATTTTTCCTATATGTGTTGCCTTTTCCAAGTTCTTTAGTCTGACAAGACTTACTGTGACAATCTCTCCAAATAGGTAATCAGTTACGTAAAGCTCATGGTTCTGGCGAGCTAGTATTTTAGCAGTCTTTATTGCAGAGTCGTGGTTTTGATCTCTTGTATTGAAATACGCTACTACAAAGCTAGTGTCAAGCATTATCATATAGAATATCATCAATCTGAGTGCTTGTCTTTTCTGTATTTTTTCCCCAATCAAATGGACGAGCTTTGACAAACATCTTGCTATCTTTTTTGGGATGTTTTTTGGTTTTTACCCAAACTTGCATTGCCTCAGTGAGTGCCTTGCCCATCTTCATTTTATGTTCCGCAGCTTTTGCTTTGAATATATCAAGCACTTCATCATCAACATCACGGACTGTCAACAGGTCTCTTTTCATATGTAATACATGTATTACATAGTATAAAAACATATTTGAATCATTTTAATAAAACCATACAAATTCGATTAGTCATATCAAAAAACAATACACCGAAATTTCTGGATCTTATTTTTTGTCTACGAGTTCTTTTGCCCGATTAATTGAGATGTTTTCTTCCTTGATCATTTTTTCTACTATGGAATCAATCTGAGCTGGCTCTGCTCCTGCGGCTGCAGCCAAGTTTCGTGCATGTAGCCTCATGTGTCCTTTTTGGATTCCTTCTGAGGCTAAAGCGCGAATTGCGCCAAGATTTTGAGCCAGGCCAGTAGCAGCAATAACGCATGCTAGCTCAGCAGCAGATTGGACACCAAGTATTTTTGTGCAAATTTTAGCCATTGAATGGACATTGATTATTCCGCCAACCACACCAACTGACATTGGCAGCTCAATTTTTCCAACCAGATTTCCGTCATTGTCTTTGCTCCACTCTGTGAGGGAGTGATATCTTCCAGTTCTTGAAGCATATGCATGTGCCGCAGCCTCTATTGCGCGCGTGTCTTGTCCTGTTGCATTTGCTACTGCGATTATGCCGTTTAGTATCCCCTTGTTGTGTGTCACTGCTCGATAC
>DASWKH010000013.1:0-73792 GCA_036396715.1 Candidatus Nitrosotenuis sp. | reverse complement strand
AAATGAATGTCTCCCTAGATTCTCTAGTCTTTGTACAGGCTGCGGGTACAAATACCATAACAGGATCCTTAGTAAAATCGAAGTTCTCCTTCTTGAGTGATAAAGCTTCGCCCAATCTCATGCCGCTGGAGAGAAGGGTTAGATACAAGGCTTTTCTTCGTTCTTTCGAATTATCAAGTAGTTTCCGGATTATCTCTTTAGTTAATGGCTTACGTCTGATTTTAAGTAGAGTTGGTAACTTGACAAATTCTCTAACATCATCTCGATCTGTTTTGACTCCCTGAGTTCGGAGAAATGATTTTACTAAACCAAAGTAGGTTTGGACTGTTTTCGGGCTCTTATTATCCATAAATGCGACAAAATTGTTTAGGAAAATGTAAGTTCTATCACCCGGATTGCCTCTTAATTCCGATATGATAGTATCAGGATCCTTCCCATATTTTTCCGAACAAAAGGCATCAAATGATTTTAAAGCAGCTTGGGCAAGTTCTAATGCCCTTTGGGATTTACTCTTTCTATAGGTTCTATCCAGCCATTCCTGACGACTGAGTGTGTTCTGGAGGTAACTCATGCTGTTTAGCTTCATTCTCTTGATATAGGAAGTAACTAAGTCTAACTAAAAACCCAGTTAGTTTTTAACAAGTCTTTTTCAAAGATTTAGGATATGGAACCTAATGAAAAAATCAAGGCTCACCTACTTTCGGTGTGGAAAGAAGAAAAAAAATTATTTTCAAAAGGTAGAGAGTGTATGTTTTTTTTAACAAACAAGCATGTAATCTTCATAACTAAAACTGAGGCAAAGACTCAGTGGTGGAAACCTGCGGTCCAAAGACAAATTATTACCCTTATGAAATCAAACGACATAATGTTGACTCATGATGGTTATGGCGAAGAGAATCTTAAATTGGATTTAGAAAATAAGAAGAATGAAGAATATCCACTAGAAGATATTATTGATGCTGAAGCTGAAGAAAAGGTCTGGGGAGGAGTTTTAAAGTTAAAAATTAGACATGGCGACAAGGAAAAAAAAATTCACTTATCAATTGCTAAAGATTGGGTTGCATATCCGATCAGAGATCCAGTTAAATTTTTGAAAGTAGACTGGATCCCCGTTGTGGAATATATCAAAAATAATCAAGGTAGGTAAATTGATAACTGTTTACGCTGTTGGCGTCGGTCCAGGCTCAAGTGCTTATGTAACTGACATTGTCAAAGAGACGATACGTAACTCAGATATTATTATTGGTTACAAGTATACGTTAAGAACCATCGAGTCTCTGATCAAAGATAAAGATGTCTACGAAATAACAATGAAGGATCAGGAAGAAACTTACCAAAAGGTTGCAAAGACAATCGGTAACAAAAAACTAGTAGTTCCATTCACGGGCGATGTTAATTTTTCAGAATCAGAAGTTGTAGATAGGTTAATTGAAATTTTTGGCGATGTACAACTAATCCCTGGAATTAGCTCAATTCAGGTAGCTGCCTCAAAGGCAAAAGTGCCGTTGGACAAATCCAAAATCATTACAATGCACATAACTACACCTATTGAGGAGAAAAAACGAGAGTTACAAAAGGCGCTCATTGATGGGTTTAGTGTGATTTTGGTTCCACGGCCATGGCCAAAAAACCCCCAAAAACACTTTATGCAGTCTGAAATTGCTTACTATCTCGAAAAGAATGGTTTTGACACGAGCCACTTAAGGGTGCATGTGTTTGAATTTTTGACCACCGACAAAGAAACAGAATTTGTTGGTACAGTAAAAGACCTAAAAGAAAAAGAGTTTTCTGATCTTTCTGTGATGGTAATTAATCAGGCAAAATTAGAGTCGTACATCAATTTCAAAGACTAGTTATGTGGTTTTATATTAGAACCCAGACTCTGTGAACCGGTCTCCGAAGTCACAAAAATTGTAGTATCCATCCATCTATAGTTTTCATTAAATAGTCTGTAAAATCCTGGCTTGTCAAACGTCACACTCCAAGACTGGCCTGGTTGAATGTCCCCACTCGAGATTTTACCATCTGGATCAAATGTCTTGTGACGCGAGCCATAGTTTGCAGTACCGCTTTTTAGGATGTGTGATACGGTGTCTTCATTTACAAAGGTGATTGTCCCCCCAACAGGGATTGTTATTCTGTCCTCTGAGAAGAACTTGAATGTATATCCCGCTGTTTGATCAATGTAAGTTCGTTCGCCTGGGTTTGAAGAGCCTTTTAGAATTTTAACGGTGATGGCAGATTTTGATGTTTTCTCAGTTGTTTTTATTGTAAATTCCGATACCTTTGTTGTAAAAACAAGTTTTGTTACTTTTTTTGAAGAATCTGTCAGGGTTCCAGTTAAGCTGTAGATCGAGTCTGTTTGGGCAGTGTCAATTATTCTACCAAGTATCCTAACTGTAAACTGATTTCCTTCTGAATCAGCTGCATTTGAAATAATTCGAAAAATTTTGCCTTTATGTAAGAGCAGTCCACTAAGATCAGAAATGTTTAGATCATTATCACCAACCACAATCACTCCAGTTTGAAGACTAAAGTCAATCGTGTTGTTCATTTGGTTTGTGGTGAATAACAAATCAACGCTTGTATCAGAAATATCATTTTCAGATACTGCAAATCCATTTCCAACTAGTGAGAACGCCTTGTTTCCCGCAAGCTGCGCGCTTGCATCTTGTGATATGATAAGGGTTATGCCTACTAACGCAAGGGCTGCAAACGCAACATATCTCATGGTATAGTCTTGTTTTGATTTTGTTTATAATTTACTACTGAATTCTTTTTGGCAAAGCCACTAAATTTTATTTGTTATTTTACTTCTGAAAACGGGTTTTCTGGTACAGAAAACATCTCTATCATATACGCCTCAATGATCCCTCCTGCAAGCAACAACCCAATCACTATCCCTATCTCGATTGTGGTCTGTTTCCATTGTTGCGAGATTGGGGTTTTTTTAACTAGACTGATTATCAATAGAGAGCTTCTTGACATCCCAATCGAATATGCGGCAAGCTCCATGAGCCCAAAAGGAGTTGCAAAGATCATTGCAAGTGGCGGAATTTCATTCAAAAGTGGTGTGGTCGTTGCAAGTGCTGCAAACGCAAAACCTGTTGAAAATGCAGAAAAAATTCCCCACCCCACACCAAATCCAGGAATAAACATGGGTAATGCGATCTGGATGTTGTGTAGGAAGATTTCGATGCCAAAATTTTCACCTTGTAGTGCGTCAAGTAATTTGTTAAATTCATCAAGAAATATTTTGGCCTCTTCTTCTGGAACAGTCATTTCAGCACCGGCTGAAAAAGCCGCTGAAAATATGGCTAAAAAGATAAAGAAAAAAACTATTCGTTTTTTAATCACGACGGGTTTTTTTGATGAGCTTATTTGAGTCTGTTGCTTTGCGCAGATTTAATTAAAACTTGTTTGGATGAAGTTTCATTATGATTAAAGATCTCAATGCTGCATTAGATTTTGCTTTAAATCGTGGGTTTCAGGTACATCCAGATGCGCTCAAGATTCTTGAGCAGGTTGATGAAAAAGAGTTAGAGGGGATCATCAGGCAAGTTGTGCGAGAAAAAGAAAAACAGCGCGCCTACTTGATTTCACAAAAAGATCTCGAATCCTTCTTAGGAATTAAAGAGGATGAGGAATTAGATGACTCACATGAAATCTTGTTTGATGCCACCACAAAAATTACCTCTGCTGAGGGGGTGGAGGGATTTAATGCTCTTTTCTCAAGTAGGTACGCTAAGCTAAAAAAGATAATGTCGAATCGGCCCGAGGCAAAGATGCTAAAACCCATCTCTTCGGCCATTTCCATAAAATCAAAGGACGAAATCTATGTTTGTGGTTTAGTTTCAGATAGAAGGACGGATAGAAATGTTACAAAAATAACGCTTGACGATCCGTCAGGCTCGATCGAAACTATAGTAATTGATGAGGACCTCCAAAAGATAGCCTCTTCTCTCCTCATGGATCAGTTTGTTATGGAAAAGATAGTCGCAAGTAAAAACGGTGGATTTATTGTAAAGGATATAATTTTGCCTGACATCCCAGATCACATTACAAATCGCTCAAAAACTGAAACATACGCGTTGTTTGTTTCCGATTTGCATATTGGAAGTAAGTTTTTCATGGAAAAAGAATTCTTAGATCTGGTCTCATGGCTTTCAAGCTCTGATCCTGTTGCACGAAAAATTAGATTTATGGTGATTGGGGGCGATGTGGTGGATGGAATTGGTATCTATCCAAACCAAGACAAGGAGTTAGTTGCCCTTGAAACAAGCGAGCAGTTAAGGTTGGTCTTTGAGGTTTTGGACAAGATCCCAAAACACATCAAAGTCTTCATATCTCCTGGAAACCATGATCCTGGAAGAAGAGCGCTCCCCCAGCCAGCAATACCGGCAAAATACAACCCGAATCTTTGGGGACGAAAAAACTTTTTCATGGTTGGTAATCCCGCGATGATTTCACTTAATGGTGTTAAAGTGCTGATCTTTCATGGACAAAGTGTCGATGATATTGTAAAAACCACACCCGGCCTTAGTTACGACAAGCCTTCCAAGGTGATGCAATGCTTGCTCAAGGCCAGACACCTAAGCCCAATTTATGGGGCTCAGACTCCACTTGCTCCAGAATTGGAAGATTTTATGGTAATTGATGAGGTTCCTGATATTTTCCATGCAGGTCATGTGCATGTGGTTGGTTTTGATCTATACAAGGGCGTGCTAATTGTAAATTCTGGTACTTGGCAGTCGCAGACTCCATTTCAGGTAGGCATTGGAATCATGCCGACTTCTGGCCTAGCCATCTTAGTTAACTTGAAGACCTTCAAAGTCTACACAAAAGACTTTGCCTCAAACTAGATAACATCTTCAAGCGTTGCTTCGTTTCTAAAGGTGTCCTTTACTGTTTCAGTGGGTATTGTAAGCGAGTATTTCTTCGTCCTTCCATGAATTCCCTGATGTACTATCTTGCCCGAGATTATTCCTGACATTTCGATTTCGCTTAGCATTTGAGTAATACGTCTTTGTGTTAGCTCTTTTTGCCGTGTGGTTTTGCAGAGGGTTTTGTATGCAGCATAGATCTCTCCAGTAGAAAGCCCTGAGGCCTTCATCACAGCGAGGATTAGGAGTTTTTCATGAAGTGGATACGACCGGAGCGCGGTAACTTCTTTATCTTCTTCCATTTTTTGTGAGGCTATTCGAATGTGCTCCTCTTTGACCTTATCAGACTGCTCCCGTTCAGCAATTTCGCCTGCAACCCTTAATAGATCGATTGCTCGTCTTGCATCACCGTGTTCTCTACCAGCCATCGCTGCGCATAAGTTTAATGCGGAATTCTCTATGGTGTTTTCGGCAAAGGCTTCCTTGATTCTTTCTTCTAGGATTTTTTTGATTTGGTCAACACTGTAGTTTGTGAATATTGTTTCCTCTTCGCCCAAACTGCTTATTACTCGCGGATCAAGTCTTTCTTTGAAAGTAAGATCGTTTGATATTCCCACCAATGTCAACGAGCCTTGTTTTAGACGCTCGTTTGCTCTGGTTAGTTGGTAAAGTATATCGTTACCAGTTTTTGATACCAAATGAGCTAGAAAATCGATTTCATCTATAACAAAGATTGTGTTAAAGTGGTTATCATTGATTGTTTTGAGGATTCGTTTGAAGATCTCACTGATTGCAAGGCCAGTTGTAGGAAATCGGTCTTTTTCGGATTGATTTTGGGTTAGTTGTCTTCCAAAGCTCACTAATAATCCGTAAAGCGTTGTTTCGTTCTTTGAATTCACATACGCCATTTTTATTGGGAAGCTGCTTTTTTCAACCCTTGTTTGAATTTTGGATAGAACCTTTCTGATAACCAGTGTTTTACCAGTTCCCGGCTTGCCGTAAACAAGTAGGTTGGACGGTCTTGATTGTTTTAAGATTGGTAAGAGTGATTGGGTTACTTTTTCTTGTTCTTCATCTCTATGATAGATTACGTCTGGGATGTAGGTAAAATGTAGGACATCTCTATTTTTGATTAGAGATTTGCCGCTTTCTGCAGCATCAAGTAATCTATCAATCGGATCGCTCATGGTTATGCTCATATTGAGATCATTTAAGATCTATGATTAGGACTTCAGGAGATCCTCTGATAAATTTTCACTTTTCAGATCGTTTCTATTAACACCGATCAGAAATCACAGACACCTACGTTTCTACTGATGATTATGATGTTAAGTTATTAATGATGATTATTAGAATTATTTAATTTTAAAAAAAATTTGAAAGAAGAAAGAGTGGAAATGAAGGCGTGTGCGTTTTATACTTGAATGTGGTGTTAGATATATGGGAAAAATTGGTGGTTCTGACCATGAAAAAACCCTGGATGAGATGGTGAAAACATTAGAATTTGATGGTTGGAGAGTTATTAAACTTCATGGTAAATCACCAGACGCCATAGCAGTTAAAGAAAACAAAATTGTAGCCGTGGAGATATTAAAACAATGGAGAAAGGAAAGAACCGATCCAATTGAAATTAAAAAATACGGTAAGAACCAATTGAGGTATTATGGTGGGTTTACAATGGCATCAAAAAGGTCAAACTATGATATGTTTGGCGACGTGTTCTTCAAAACATTCCAATCTAATTAACAACCAGTTAATATAATGTGAAGATTACCTCAAAAAAAGCCAATTATGACCCCAACATTTCCAGTCCAGGCGTTAAGCTTACCATTAACATTGTTAACGAGCCAATTATGACCCCAACATTTCCAGTCCAGGCATAAAATTAACCAAAACGGGGGTTTGTGTAGGAAGGTAGTTGTTAACAAGGGAAAACCTACTAGGCGTAGGCCATACAGTCAACGTTAACAACCCTCATTGTTAACAAATATCATCGGATCTGTTCAATTGTTAACTGGTTAATTCGATCGATCACAATGGCTAGAAAGCGGATTCGAATAGACTTGGAGGATACTGACGGCGCCAAATACAACTTTAACATAGAAGGAAATATCACTAGAGATAAGGTTCTCAAGATATTTGAGATGATGGATTTGATGAATATAGAAGAACAGGAAGCAGCCCCACAACTAGACTCAGTTGGAGCAAAAATCTGGCATATTGTTGATAAATACTTCCCAATGGGAGGCTTTACCTCAAATGAGATCCTCGAAAAATATGAGGATGAGTACAACGAACCAATTAAACTTAGCATAATTTCGACCTATTTGGCAAGATTTAACACAAAGGGAAGAATAAACCGTCTTCGCAACGGCCGAGAATGGGTTTACCAAATAGCAAAAATAGTCCAAAGAACAGATTAGGAAATCATTACCCTTTTTAAAACTAAAAAATCATCTTGCAAGCTAACCTTGACATAATCCCCCTTTTGTATTCCAAGATACTTGCGGAATTGTTTGGGTATGGAAATGGTCCCTACAGCCGTGATCTTGACCAACACTTCATTTTCTGACAGCATTAATTAATTAAAGAATTTAAGATATTTAAGATTTTTTAAAATATTATTTTATAATAAAAGTAGGGATAAACAACATAGAATAATCGGAACTTCTCCAACCCATAGAAAGATTTCTCAACTAATACCAATAATTTAGGCCGTAATGGGGTGTTCTAAATTACCGAGTTTGGATTTTCCCTGGCCGGTGATCTTGTAAGTGAACGGTTTGTTTTTGGTATTCCTTTCAACTAACCCTTCCTCAAAAAGCCTTTTCATAAGCCTTGCAGTGTGCTCCCGACTTCTACCTATTGTGATTTGGATGTCACGTGACGTCATTTCCTTTGTCGTGATTAGACCCAAGACATGTTCTGCTATTCCATCAAACCCCATATTGGGCATTCTTGGCCTTTGGGCTGGCTTTTCAACTTGTTTTTCCTCTTTTTTAACAACACGCTCCTCTTTTTTCTCCAAAACTGGCTCAAACCTTTCTTCAACCGACTCTAAAGGTATCTTTTCTTCCAAATCCAAGGCATCTAGACGTATTTTCATGTCAATTAGCTGCCTTTCATAATATTCTAGGCGTGAAAAATAGGAAGGATCTGTGGGTTTTTGGCCTGCAAATACCTTAATTTTGTTGTAAATTATTATTCCAAAAACCCCAACAAGAAAAGCAATTATCACACCTGCTATAATCTGGGGGTCAGGAATCTCTACTAACATCACTTATGCAGTAGTTAGTTGTGATTTATTGTGATAGGACAACATAATTTCACATTTTACATCAACAGCAATGTCAGACACAATCACGGCATTGCAAACACAGTAGCAAAAACTATGTGATTCATCACATACCACACGCCTGACGAACCAGTTTGTCAATAACACCTATCACTTGTTCTTCCCGCTCTGGGAAAACATCACTATCCTTTATCACAGAGACCTGTTCTGCAAGCCTAGATATCACATCAATATCATCTGGTAGTAGAACCCCAAGGCCACGAAGCAAAATAATTGAATAAAACAAACCCATAAGTTTTTCTCGGGACTGGCTAACCTGCCTAAAATAGGCGCCTTTTGAGATGTTAAAATTGAACTCGGAGAGGTTTTTTTTATTTAGAATAATTTGAAGTTGTCTCTCTGTAAACAGTGATTTTTTGATAATTTGACTAATAATATTATTAAAATTGGATTTTTCAAACTCTACCATAGCTATACAGATCTGTATACCAACACTGCAATTAAACTTTAAAACAATATGATCAAACCACAGACATGGCAAAAATAGAGGAGTACTTGCGCGTAACACGCAAGAAAAAATCAGCACTAATCTTCATTCTAATTGACTCTGAAGCCTCTAAAATTAAAGAATCTGTCAGGCTTGCAAAGAGTGTAGAGCGGATTGGAGCCTCAGCAATCTTAGTTGGTGGATCTTCTGCTATTGATCAGTTAGAGATGGCCCAAGTCGTAAAAACTCTAAAAAAATCTATAAAAATTCCAATTATTTTGTTTCCTGGAAACGTTACAGGCGTGGTTCCAAATGCAGACGCAATCTTGTTTAGCTCACTTTTGAACTCGGAAAACCCGTACTACATAACACAAGCACAGGCATTGGGTGCGCCAAGTGTGCTTAAATTTGGTCTTGAGCCACTCCCAACGGCCTATATCATAATTGGTGAGGGAACGACTGCTTGGTTTGTTGGTTCGGCAAGAAGTATTCCTTTTGACAAACCAAACATTGCGGCTGCATATGCATTAGCTGCGCAATTTTTAGGCATGAGGTTTGTCTATCTGGAGGCTGGATCTGGGGCAAAGCAAAACGTCAGGCCCGACATGGTCAGAACTGTTCGTAAGGTCTTCAAAGGATTCCTGATTGTAGGTGGTGGAATCCGTGATGCCAAGACTGCAAAAGAATTAGTCAGGGCGGGAGCAGACGCCCTCGTAATTGGTACTATGCTTGAAAAGGAAAAAGACAGTCTCAGAAAACTAACCGAAATAGCAAATAGCATTAAGAGTAATAAGAAATAACATGTCTGAAAACGCGGCAATATCCCGTATCAAGGGAGTTCAAATGCCCAACTACTATTTGGATTATTACAGCCAAATTTCGGAAAAAACATACCAGACTTTTGAGAAAGCAGCTGAGGCAAAATCAACACTTACTGATTGTTCTGGAAACGTAGAGCCAAAAATCGCGTTTGATCTTGCAGATAGGGTTGCAAAAATGCACGATATTGACATTGCTGAACCGCTAAGAGCCCTCTTAAAGACAAAGGGAAAGGAGCTTGCCGCACTAGATCTGTCAGAAAGCATAGCACTTGGGCAATATCTTCCACCAGAAACACCGCTTGAGCAACGACTTGATCATGCAGTTCGGGTAGGGCTTGCAATAGTAACCGAAGGAGTCACGATTGCACCATTACAGGGAATCTCAGCTGTTACAATCAAGAAAAATAGGGATGGTTCTGAATACCTATCTGTTTCCATCGCAGGACCAATGCGTTCTGCAGGAGGAACCGAATCTGCAGTGACCATGCTTATTGCAGATCACGTACGTAAGGTAGTCGGACTCGGAAAATATGAGGCCAATGCGTTTGATGACGAAACAGGCAGGTTTGTTGAAGAGCTTCGAGTCTATGAGCGGGATGTAGGAAATTTTCAATACCATGTTTTAGATGAGGACGTTGTTACTGTAATCTCAAACCTGCCAGTTGAGCTTGACGGTGTGGACACAGACCCAAACGAGGTAGTAAATCACAAAAACATGGCCCGAATCAAGACCGACCGCGTTCGGGGGGGTGCATTACGCGTGCTAAATGACGGCATAATTGGGCGAGCAAAAAAACTGCTTAAACGAATCGAACTATATGGACTGGATGGTTGGGAATGGCTCAGCGAACTAAAAGGCGGAATACAAAAAGGCGACGAGGCGGACTCTGCTGCACGAAGACTAAAAGAGGTTATTGCAGGAAGATCAGTTCTTTCACTTCCAAACAAGATTGGTGGATTTCGGCTTCGATATGGGAGATCTTGTAATACAGGTTTTGCCGCAGTTGGAATTCATCCAGTTGTTGCGGAAATTCTAAATCACACCATTGCTGTTGGCACGCAAGTAAAGCTTGACGTTCCAGGAAAAGGGGCAACCATCGCGTTTGTTGATTCAATTGAAACACCAACAGTTCGACTCAAAAATGGAAACGTAGTAAAAATTCAAAATGTCGAACATGGGATTAAAATCAAAGATCAAATCGAAAAAATCCTCTATCTTGGAGACATTCTGATCTCATTTGGAGATTTTTTAGAAAATAATGCACAGCTCATCCCAACTGGATATGTAGAGGAGTTTTGGATTGAGGAGCTAAAATCAAAAATTCTCAAATACGAGCCAAACTCGCAAGAACTGCAGCAGTTTCTGATCAGAACTCCAAACTTTGAGGAGGCCTTAGAGCTGTCACTAAACTTCCAAATACCGCTTCATCCCAAGTATTTGTTTTATTGGGAGCAAATCTCGGTTATGGAGCTAAGACAACTTTTGCAGCCAATCAAAATACAAGACGATACTATCAGCTATTCATTAAACTGCAAGAAAATCTTGGAAAATCTTGGCGTCCCACACGAGGTTGTCAGTGACGAATTAATACTACAAGAAACAGAAGCGCAAATTTTCTACCAATTATTATTTGCAAACCAAATCAAGCTTGATGATGCTGATACAGTTCCACAAATAATCACAAAATCTTCCGCAATAATAATCAGGCCCAAGTTTTCAACCTCAATCGGTGTAAGGATTGGAAGGCCGGAGAAGGCCGCTCCACGACTAATGAAGCCACCAGTACACACACTATTTCCCGTTGGTGATAAGGGTGGGAGCACACGAGACCTTCTAAAAGCAAGCTCGAGCCCTAACTTTTACTGCAACATCTACAACCGTATATGCAAAAACTGCAACGAACCATCAATTAGCATAAACTGCCAAAAATGTGGTAACAAAACAACAATTGAGTTTGTATGCACTATCTGCAGGGCAAGCCTTGAGCAGCCATTTTGCCAAAAATGCAAAAAGAAAGTACCAACACACTCATTCAAACCCTTTCCATTAAAAGAAAAAATCCTTGCAATACAGGAAAAGACGGGCATACGGGTACAAGAACCATTCAAAGGTGTGATGGAGCTGATAAGCCAAGACAGAATAGCAGAACCACTTGAAAAAGGACTCATACGACAAAGCCTTGATCTAACGGTATTCAAAGATGGAACGATCAGATTCGATGCAACAAACTCACCACTAACACACTTCAAACCGTCGTGGATTGGAACTACGGTTGAAAGGCTCTATGAGCTAGGATATACAGAAGACATTGACGGAAAACCACTAACAAACCCTGATCAAATTGTCGAAATCAAGATGCAAGATGTAGTTATTCCTTATGAAAGTGGTAGGTATCTGGTTAATGTTTGCAAATATATCGACACAGAACTTGAAAAGCTCTACGGAAAGATGCCGTTCTATAATGTCAGAAACACTGATGAATTAATCGGTCAACTGGTAATTGGCCTTGCACCACACACATCTGTGGGGATTGTCGGTCGAATAATTGGATATACTAACACACACGTCTGTTTTGCAACTCCGAACTGGCATTCTGCTAAACGACGTGATGCAGACGGGGATGCAGACTCAATTATGTTGCTTATGGATGCACTACTCAATTTTTCACGACAGTTTCTATCAGATAAAATTGGAGGACTAATGGATGCGCCACTTTTGGTCCAACCAACCGTTTTGCCGCACGAATCACAACCACAAGCACACAACTTGGAGGTTACAAAGATACTGCCATTAGAATTTTTTGAGGATACATTACTGGGTAGAAAGGCAACCGAAGTAACATCAGTTGAGATAATCAAATCACGACTAGAAACAGAAGCGCAATTTTATGGATATTATTTTACTCACATAACAACAACACTTACTACCTCTAGATCTAGGAGTGCATATTCGACACTTGGCTCAATGCTTGACAAATTTGACATGCAGATTCGAACAGCTGAGCTGATAAACGCAGTGGACACAAATGAAATTGTAACAAATGTAATCACCACACATCTAGTACCGGACATAATTGGGAACCTACGAGCATATGGAAAACAAAAATTCCGGTGTACTTCATGTGGAAGAAAATACAGAAGAACACCACTTTTGAAACATTGTATTTGTGGAAATGATCTTATCCAGACAATTACACGACCATCAATTGAAAAATACCTACATCTTGCTAAAAGACTCGTTGAAAAATATGAAGTTGGTCCATATGTCAAAGGTAGGATTGCTACACTGGCAGACGAAATCGATCTGGTGTTTGGAAAAAGAAAAGGCGATCAGCTTTTACTTACTGATTACCAATAACTATCTTAACTTGACGTACTCGTAGGCACCAAGCTTGTTATCAAAACAGTAGCGGACCTTTTGGTAATCCTTTCTGAAAGCCTTGACCTTTGGCGTCATCTTTTTTGGATCTTTTTTATCAATAACGATTTTTTTGATAAACGCGGCAATCTCTTTCATTTCTGATTCTTTCATGCCAAGCCTTGTGATCTCAGCTACACCAAGCCTGATTCCACCCGGATGAAAATAGTTTCTTCCTGCCTTGATATCGCCTGGGATTAGCTGACGATTTACAATGATGTTTGCCTTTTCTAATTCTGCTTCGACTTTGCCACCATCGGAATAATCTAAAACATTTACTGCAATTTGGTGTGATTTTGTAAAACCCCGTTTTTCTCCTAACACTTTGAAACCGTTTTCACTAAGGGCAACTGCAAGCGCCTTTGCATTCTTGATAACTTGCTTTGCATAATCTTTGCCAAACTCTAATGCCTCTGCAAACGTAATTGCTTTTGCCGCCATGTGGTGAATGTGGTGGCTACTTGTGAGGCCTGGGAAGGTTGCCTTTTTTATTGCCTCTCCAAATTTTTCATATGACAATACTAAACCACCTTGGGGGCCAAACAATGTCTTATGAGTACTCATCGTCATGGTGTCCGCACCCTCTCTTAGAGGATCTTGGAATTGTCCACCTGCAATTAGGCCCGCAACGTGGGCTGCGTCATAGTTGATGTGGATGTTGTAAGCCTTGAGAAAATCTGCAAGCTCCTTTACTGGATGTGGAAACAAAAACAATGATCCTCCAAACATTGCCATTTTGGGAAGTCTGTTTGCTTTTTTCAACTCTTCAATCTTTTCTTTTGTTTTGTCAACATCGATTGTCATCTCGTCGGCATCAAATGGATAAAATTCTACATCAAGGCCATGGACAAGGCCTGCAGTTCCAGAATGTTCTTTTTTACCATGTGAGATGTGCCCACCAGCTGGAATTGATGGCGCAATCATCACATCACCTGGATTTGTAAATGCAGAATAAACTACCAAATTAGCTACAACACCTGAAATTGGCCTTACATCTGCAAACTCGGCTCTGTAGAGTTTTTTTGCAAGATCCATGCACTGAATTTCTACTTTGTCAATGAAGATGCAGCCTGCGTATACTCGCTCGCCTGGCCAGCCTTCTGCATAACGGTTACCAAAATCAGATGTCAATGCCTCGCGAACAGCCGGACTCGGCACATTTTCACTCGCAATTAGGGGAATCGAGTTTTCAAACCACCTACTGTGTTCTTGTAAATCTGCTAGAATTTTTTTGTAGGCTGTTTTGTACGTGGATTTTGTCATAATCTGGCACTTGAATGTCCCAATTTAAAACAATATTATTCGGTTTAAAGGCGAAAATTTTCTTCATAGATCGCACTAAGAAAAACAGTAAAACTCCAAACCAACAATAAAAAACAAACATTGTCCAGTTTAGTGGTTTCTTTTGGCACACACTGTTCAGCAAACAAAGTATAAAAAGGGAAAAATAAAATTCTCTTCGTTATGAGTTTACAAGCTGCAAGGGGCGGTTCACTTCCAGTCGTCATACTAAAAGAAGGCTCTTCAGAAAACAAAGGCAGAGAAGCCCAAAAAAACAACATTATGGCAGCTAAAATTATTGCCGAACTTGTTCATACTAGTCTTGGCCCACGCGGCATGGACAAGATGCTAGTTGATTCTTTGGGCGATGTTACAATTACAAACGATGGCGCAACAATCCTAAAGGAAATTGACGTTCAACACCCTGCAGCAAAAATGCTAGTTGAAATCTCAAAGACTACAGACAATGAGGTTGGTGACGGGACAACATCTGCAGTAGTACTTGCTGGGGCGTTGTTAGAAAATGCTGAATCTCTTCTAACCCAAGATGTTCATCCTACAATAATTGTGGACGGTTATAGAAAGGCCTCCAAAAAAGCAATTCAATATCTTAAGGAAATTTCAGAGGATGTTACTCCCAACGACAAATCGGTTCTTAATAAAATTGCAAGTACCTCAATGGAAACAAAACTTGTAAGAAAGGGTGGCGAATTGTTAGCTACGCTTGTTGTAAAAGCAGTTCTTGCTGTTGCTGAAAGAAACGGTGAAAAATTCATAGTTGATCAAGATGATGTCAAAGTTGAAAAGAAAGCAGGAGGCTCCATTAAAGACTCGACTCTGATTGAAGGTATAGTACTTGACAAAGAGGTAGTTCATGGCGGAATGCCAAAAAAAATTGCCGAGGCAAAGATTGCGTTAATTAACACGGCATTAGAAATAGACAAAACTGAATTTGATGCAAAGATAAACATCTCAAACCCTCAACAGATGAAAACATTTCTTGATGAGGAAAACAGAATGCTCAAAAACATGGTAGACAAAGTAATTGCTTCTGGTGCAAACGTGCTTTTGTGTCAAAAAGGAATTGATGACATGGCACAACACTATTTGGCTAGGGCAGGAATTTTGGCAGTAAGGCGTGTAAAAGAAAGTGATATGGCAAAGCTTGCCAAAGCAACTGGCGCAAGAATTGTCACAAACCTTGATGATCTGTTTGAAAAAGATCTTGGTGCTGCAGAACTAGTCGAGGAAAGAAAAATCGAAGAAGATAGATGGGTGTTCATTGAAGGATGCAAAAATCCAAAATCTGTCACCCTGCTCTTAAGAGGAGGATCACAACGCGTTGTTGACGAAGTAGAAAGATCAGTTCATGACGCAATTATGGTAGTAAAAGATGTAATGGAGCGACCGGCAATCGTTGCTGGCGGTGGGGCTCCAGAGACATATGCTGCAACTAAAATCAGAACTTGGGCAAAATCCCTTGAAGGTCGTGAACAGCTTGCGGCAGAAAAATTTGCAGACTCGCTTGAAGTAATCCCATTAACACTGGCAGAAAGTGCTGGCATGGATCCAATTGACACTCTAACTAACTTACGCTCAAGACAGCTCAAAGGAGAAAAATGGACAGGAATAGACGTGATGAAAGCAAAAATAAGCAACATGAAAACAAGCGATATTGTAGAGCCACTGGCAGTAAAGAATCAGATCGTTTCTGCGGCAACAGAAGCAGCTTGTATGATTTTAAGAATTGATGATGTAATTGCCGTCGCCAAATCTGCTTCTCCAGGTGGCCCAGAAGGTGGGATGCCAGGAATGGGAGGTATGCCGGGAATGGGTGGCATGGGAGGTATGGGTGGAATGGGCGATATGGGCATGGGCGAAATGTAGTTTCGGCCAAAATCACTCTCAAACGTTTATTTGCTAAAATTATTTACCAAAACCAATGGCTGGTATTACCAAGGTAATCACAAGTGTAAAATACGCCTATCTTGCAGCATTCTTTGCCCTTCTCTCAGGTGTTTTCTACCCGTTTATTCAGGGCGGCACACTCGACTATATGTTTCTTGGAATTTTTATTCTGGTTGTAGGACTTGCTGGGACAGTTCTTGTATACAAGGCAGCAACATCTAACAAAAGACGCGGAATTTATCTTGGAATTGGGTTTGGTCTGACTGCCATATCGCTTTTCTATATTTTGCAGCTTACTGGAAGACCGCTAGCCTAGACATCGAAATAAAGATAGAACTCGTGTGGATGGGGTCTAATTGAGATCTCTCTGTGATCTTTTCGTTCAAGTTCTATTATTTTGTCAATTACATCATTTGAGAAAATTGGATTGAGGAATTTGCGGTCACTTTCAAGCTCATCTAATGCCTCGCCCAAATTAGCTGGAACGTTTTTGATTCCACGCTTTGCACGCTCTTCTTTTGTCATCTTGTAAATGTCTTCTAAGACTGGGTCACCCGGATCCATCTTTTTCTTTATGCCATCAAGACCAGCTGCCAAAAGAGCAGGAAACACCAGGTAGGGGTTTGAGGAAGGATCCGGCACCCTGTACTCAAATCTCTTAAGATACGCGTACTTTTCCCCTCTGAAATGTTCTGGTACGCGAACAGCAGCAGATCTGTTGCTTGGACTCCAAGCAATGTAGACTGGCGCTTCATATCCTGGCACCAATCTGTGATACGAGTTTGTTGTCGGGTTTGTAATTGCACACAATGCTCTTGCATGAGTCATCATACCGCCACAAAAATATCTACCAACTTGGCTTATCTCATCTTTGGCGTCTTTGTCAAAAAACGCATTCTTGGCATCCTTCCATAAACTAACATTACAGTGCATCCCAGAACCAGCATCCATTGAAATCGGCTTTGGCATCATCGTCGCAACCTTTCCGTGTTTTTTAGCAGTGTTTCTGACAACATACTTGTAGCTTTGTGCACCGTCTGCGGCATTTGTCAAATAATCAAATCTAATATCAATCTCACACTGGCCCGCAGTTGCAACCTCGTGGTGATGATTATCACATAAAATCCCAAAGTTCTCATTTAGCACATCAACGCATTCGTTTCTAAAGGCAGTCAAAGTGTCAGATGGCGTGCTTGGATAGTATCCTTCCTGCAATCCCATCGGATAACCGGTTCCTTCTTGACTCCATGGTGCCTCCTTTGATTCAATGGAGTAAGACTGGCCTTTGTATGGGGTCAGGACATCCCAAACTATCTTGTCAAAAACAAAGAACTCTACTTCTGGACCCCAATAACTAAAATCAAATCCCTGTGTCTTTAGATGTTCCTCTGCTCTTTGTGCAATTCCCCTAGGGTCTCGCTCTAGCCTACCTCTTCCACGGCCCCAATAGATATCACAAATTAATCGTGCTGTTTTATGCTCTGTCATCCATGGGATGATAGCAAACGTGTTAGGATCCGGCTTTAAGATAAGATCGGAATCGTCGACATTTGTAAAACCAACAATTGAAGAGCCGTCCAGCTTGGGGAGGCCGTCTTTCATCTGATCGGGCGTAAAAAGTGCTGCGGAGATCGTCGTGTGGTGGTATCTCCCAACAAGACTCGTAAACTGTAAATCGATAAAACGAATGTTTTCGTGTTTTATTTTTGCAAAAACTTCGTCCGCTGAATATTTTGTTTGTGTTGCTTCACCATGAGTTACTTTATATGGCATTTTGATTCCTTCATTTTTACACGAAAAACCGCAACATTTAAGGATTAAGGTATGTGATGTCAGAAACAAAAAAAATTGATGTAAACTCGTTGTATTCAGTTCTACTTCGAGAAATCGAAAATGATCAGGTACAGGAAATTGATCCGGAATTCTATAAGACACTCTCTGAATATCTCGGCAAGCTAAAAAGTGAAGGATATGACGGACTAGAAAACAAGATAAAAAACAGACTTGTGGAAATGATAACACAGATCACTTTTCTCCTCTTGAAAACAAGAATTGAAAAGGTGACAACCCAAGACGATCTTGATTATACAAATTTACTAGATGAGGAAAAATTCATAGTCGAGTCTCAACAACAACTCCAAGAAAGAAAGGAAATGATACTTTCTGCAACACTCAACGGCAGAACAAAGCTATTAGAGTCTGTGTCAAAAAAACACAAGACAAAACCAATTACCGTCCGATTCTTAAGGGACTTTGATCAGTTTGTGGGTTCGGACTTTACTAGATATGGGCCATTTAAGGCAGAGGATGTTGCCACAATTCCAAACGAGAACGCTCAGGCATTGATTGCAAAAAACATCTCAATCAAGCTGCATTTGGAAGACTAAATTATAGTGACTGTAAAATAAAGAAAAGATGTCCCACCTTGATGTAGATGTTATAGATTTTCTGTTGCTGACAATTTATCCGGTTGTGGGATTATTTGTCATAGAGATTATTAGCAGGGTGGTCAAACTTGCAAACTGGATTAAGCTTGTATCTCAGGGAATTGTCTCAGTTGGATTTGGAATAGCATATGTCACACTGATTACGGCGCATTGGCTTACTGCGCTTGTATTGTTTGCACTTGCTGTGGCTTTATTTTACCAAGCAAGGATTTCAAAGCTAACGCCAGGTAAATCAATCTACTAGTCTTTGTGCTTACCAAAGACTTTGTCTAAGAAGCCACGTTTTTGTCTTCTGATTACTTTTTTTTCGCCAAATCTTTTTGCACGGATCGATGTAAGCTTGACACATCGATGTTCTTCTGGCAATCGGTGTTCGGCACAAAACTGATCCTTGCAGTAATTACACTCAAACGGAAGATCTGTTTCATCGCCGCAATATGTACAGTTTACTATTTTCACTAATTATTCTTAGATTTCACAGCTAATAAATTGTAAATTATTGCTTGCCAAATCTATGTTGATGGGTTTGGCAGAGCCGCAAAAACATAAAACAACCATTCAAACCACACTGACTAGAATGATTAAAGACAAGGTTGCAATTATCACAGGCGCAAGCAGTGGAATAGGAAAGGCAACCGCCATAGCACTCTCAAATGCTGGCGCAAAGATAGCAATTGGTGCGCGACGATCTGATAGACTAGAGGAACTAGAGAGCCAAATTGCAAAAAACGGTGGCGATGTTTTTGCCCAAAAATTAGACGTGACAAAAAAATCTGACTGCGACTCCTTTGTTGATACAGTTGTGAAAAAATGGGGCACAGTAGACATTTTGATAAACAACGCAGGCCTCATGCCACTAAGCTTTTTCAAAAATCTCAAGGTAAGCGAATGGGATCAAATGATTGATGTGAACATAAAGGGAGTCTTGTACTGTACTGCAGCGACAATTCCTCATATGCTTGCCAAAAAATCAGGCCACATAGTCAATATTTCATCTGTTGCAGGACGTATTGTCTTTCCTGCAGGCTCTGTGTATTGCGCAACAAAGCATGCAATTGTTGCCCTAAGTGAAGGACTGCGACAGGAATTCAGCCAGCGATCTAACATACGCGTCACATGTGTTGAGCCAGGAGTTGTTGCAACTGAGCTAACCAATACCATCACAGATGACTCACTTAAGGCATTTGTAGAATCTGCAAAAAAGATGGAGGCATTAAAGGCAGAAGACATTGCAAATGCGATAGTATACGCAGTAGAATCACCACCACACGTCAATGTGAATGAGATTTTGATTAGACCAACGACACAAGAACGCTAAGTTGCAAAAACAAATTCTAATCTTAGGTGGGGGTTTTGGGGGATTAGCAGCTGCAAATGAGCTTCGATCAAACCTTTCATCTGATGTGAGAATTACCATAATTGACAAAAAAGACTACTTCATGATGGATCTAGTTAAGCTTTGGATCATAAAGGGAACAAGGCAGTTTGAGACCTCAAAAAAACCTCTTCAATCCATTACAAAAAAGGGAATTGAATTTGTAAATGAGCCAGTCACCGTAATTGACCCGCAACAGAGAATTGTCAAGACAACAACAAAAGAATTCTCTTACGACTATCTGATAATTGCAGTGGGAGTTGAGCTAGCCCCAGAAAAAATCTCAAACCTTGCCACATACGGAACAATTCTATATGATATTGAGCACGTACCGAAAATTCGACAAAGAATACTTGATATGAAGTCAGGAAGGCTCGTCTTTGCTATTACTGGGATGCCATACAAATGCCCGCCAGCTCCATTTGAGGCTGCATTGATAATCAATGCAATGTTAAAGGAGCTTGGAAAACGGAATGCAATTACAATTGACTTTTACAGTCTTGCGCCAATCACACTTCCGGCTGCAGGGCCAGAGGTGAGCAAGCAGCTTTTAGAGATGTTAGAATCTGAGAACATCCAATTCCATGGCTCTTGCAAAACAATTTCAGTTGAACAAAATACATTAAAATTTGAAAATGGGAATTTTACAAAATTTGATCTGCTGATTGCAGTTCCACCTCATAAGGCACCCAAGGTAGTGTATGATGCAGGTTTTGCGCAAGAAGGCCAATTCATTTCTGTAAAGCGCGACTGCAAGACTCAACACGATGGTGTTTATGCAATTGGTGATGTAACAAACATGTTAGTTACATCTAACACTGCAGTGCCAAAAGCAGGAATTTTTGCAGAGGGTGAAGGGGTGGCAGTAGCTCACGATATAATCTCACAAATTAAAAAGGAAAAAACTGACTCAATTTTTGATGGAAAAGGTGGATGTTTTGTTGAGGTGGGGGAAACTGCTGGCTATGTATATGTAGACATGTTTGCAGAACCAAATCCAATAACACGACTAGACAAACCAGCAGAAGAACACATGTTAGAAAAGGAAAAATTTGAACGAGAACGCCTGCAAAAATGGCTATGATTCCTTTTTCTTTTCTCTGGATATGTGACCTAAGAGTGCCTTAATATCTGGGCCAATGTCGTTTGCATTTTTCACCATGTCCAATTTCTCAGGGATACCTTTTTTGAAATCTTCTGCCTCTAGCTCCACTCTAAGCTTTTCTTTGCAGTCTGTGTGGTCTTGGTCTGTTGCAGAAATCTTGTGACAAATTGAGCAGATCTTCACACTTCATTATAGATACAACGATTTAATAAATTCACAATTTGTTTTCACCATGAGGGACCGTTGTCTAGCTTGGTATGATGCTAGCCTGGGGTGCTAGAGGTCGTGGGTTCAAGTCCCACCGGTCCCACTAAATTCAAAAATTACTTAAAAGATGAATTCATAAGCACCACATTGGGAAAAAACGAAACTGAGGTTGTGCCTGAGAAATTAGACAGCCCAATAAATCTGAAGATAATCATGCTGATCGTCGTTTCAGTGACCGTATTTCATTATGCATCCATTTACGTGCTCCAAGGGGATATTAGCGATTTGGCGTCATACGCTTTTTCAATTTTAAATCCAATTATAACAACTGCTGCCGGGTTTATTATTGCGATAAGATACCGATCAACAAAAATTTTCTTCAAATCTTATCTATTTTTGGCAATAGCGTATTTTTGTGCAGCAGGAGGAGAAACACTCTATTTTCTGTACGATTATGTCTTAGAAGAGCCAGCCTTTCCATCCCCCGCTGACATTCTTTTTATTCCGTTTTACCCACTTGTGCTAGGACACCTTTTCCTAAATGTTTCATTTTTCAAACCAAAGATTAGAGCAAAAACACTTCTATGGATGATGATACTACCCATTTCACTGGTTCTTTTCTATTTGAATCTGGTATGGGGTTTTGAACGAGACGGGTTGTTCCTTCTTTCATTGTATTACATCATCGTTTCATCTGTTTCACTTACCATGACCATTTACGGTGCAAGCATTTTCAGAGAAGGAATTATGGGAAAGGCCTGGCTTCTTTTGTTATTTGGCGTCATAGCTTTTTCAGTAGCTGATGTCATCTACTATAACCTGGAAGCAAATGCAGGATACACTTTGGAACATCCTGTTAATTTGTTGTGGTATGCAGGTTACTGGATAGTTACATACGCATTATACAAACACAGAAAAATCCTTTAACAAACCAATACTTTAGTTACGACACTTGCAGTTTGGTTCACCACAAAGACAATACACCTCAAATGTGAACAGTTTTGTCTTTGAAGACACTCCATTCGTTACATCAACATACACAAGCAAGGTCTTAATGTCATTGAATTCGTCCATACTTAATTCCCACGATAGATTGTAATTTCCACTAGAATCGGTTACACCAGTAAATTCTTCAAGTATGTTTTCACCATAATCCTCTACGCGCACAAAAACCATGGCACCGTCCACAGGGCCAGCCATATTGCTAACATGCACATCCAAAGACTGCATCGTTCCACGCCTGACTGCCTTCAAACCGTCCACACTCACATCAAGAAACGAGTCTTGGTTGGTGCTAGCTATAAAACCAAGATCAATTATTTTCTTATCAATCAAATACTGCATTGATAAAATAAAATCTCTGTCAGAGATTTTATCTGCAGCCAACCATTTGGCTACATCTTTGATCCACCAAGGAATCTGTGGATCAGCTTTTACAAAAAAATATGATGTAGGCAGCTCCTTGTTGGTATGATAAGCAAACACGGTGTATGTGCCAATTGGTGAATCATGACTAATTGGTACTACAGTAGAATAAACACTGCTTTCGAGAACCAGTATGGTGTACTCTGATCTTTGGCCTTGGGGGTCTACAACAATCAGAGTAACTGGGCTTGTTTGTTCAAAATCGCCAGTCCTTCCTGCAATTTTTACAAAAATGGTTTGCCCATATTTTGGTAAAAGATACATGTTTTGGTTTTTATTCATATCGTGAGTTTTAATCAGACCTTGCTTGTTTAGCTCGCCAAGTAACTCTACAAAGTCGCCATCTGAAGCTTGTCTGTCTGCCCAAGACTTGATTTGACTTTTTATCCAATTTGGAATTCGAATTTCTTGGGCATTAGCAAATTGATCCTGCAAAACAAATGATACAATTGAAATTACAACTAGACAAGAAAATACGGTGACAAGAGTGTTTTGCAATCTAGAACGCATTAATTGTTTTCATAATAATAAAAAGTTCTCCCAATTCATCCAATTTTATCAAACTGATTGAGGCTCTTCCAAATATACCACGTAGCAACTGTCCTGTAGGGCCTCCATTTTTCAGCCAGATCTTCAATTTC
Source organism: Candidatus Nitrosotenuis sp. (assembly GCA_036396715.1). GTDB lineage: Archaea > Thermoproteota > Nitrososphaeria > Nitrososphaerales > Nitrosopumilaceae > Nitrosotenuis. The sequence continues at coordinate 50,499 of DASWKH010000013.1, read as the reverse complement.
GTCCTTTTCTGGGAGATCAGGCATGGAATACATCCTCTGTATCCCCTTTTTGAGACCCAAATCCCCTACGGGCAAAACATCCAATCTACCTAGAGAAAAGATCAAAAACATTTCTGCAGTCCAGCGGCCAACCCCCTTGACTTGGGTAAGCTGCATGATCACTTCCTCATCTGTCATGTTTTTTAGCGAACGCATCTTCAGCTCTTTTGATTCGATTTTTTCTGACAAATCCTTAATGTATTTTACCTTCATGCCTGACAGCCCAGCTAAACGAATCTTGGAATCGGGCATTTTGATCACATCTGCTGGTTTTGGAAATCTGACAAATAATTTTCTAAATCTTTTTGAAATGGATTCTGCTGCTTTTCCTGAGAGCTGTTGAGTAATAATTGCTTCAACCAACGATTCGTACGGGTTTTTCATAAGGCTGATTTCATAGCTTCCAACATACTTGATTATTTTTGCAAGCTTTGGATCCTTTTTTAGAAACTTTACTGCCTGCTTTGACATACTATAACCTTAGAACCTCAAGAACTTTATCAAAACTTTCCTGCGTTTGGTCTTCTTTGTATTGTCGTAATGACTTGATGATCTTTTGTTTTGATGGAGCGCTGTAAATCCGTCGAACCATTTTTGCAAGGCCAGAACCAATAAGAACTGCTTGTGTTGCGGAAGTTACATTTGAAACCCTGCGCTCAAGGCTAGAGCTTTCAAAATCAATTATTGTGACTGATTTTCCCACAATGACGTGTTTTGTGATGTTGCTAAGCTCACCATGATCTAGGCCAGCTCTATCAAGACTGTGGCAATCCTCAAGAACTTTTTTTATTACAGATTTTAATCTCGTAGCCCTTCCACGTCCTTTAAGCTCATTGATCCAATCGTAGATCTTTTTTCCATCTAGATACTCCATTACAACAAAATTGTCGCTACTTTCAATCAGTCTAGGACCTACTTTGGCCTTGTTTGCAGCCTCAAGTAGTATAGTCTCCTTTGCCATGGATTCACGAGGCGAATCTATTCTACGAATCTTGAGTGCAACTCGTTTTGCACCTTTTTTTGCCAGAATTACAACACCTGTGTAGCCCTTTCCTAAAACTGCAATCTTGCCAATAAGAATAGGTCCTTGAAATGACACATCTTCAATTCCAAGCTTTTTGAGCTCAGCTAGTCTTGATTTGAGCTGTCGTCTACTGGCTTTTGGATATCCAAGAACTATAGAATATGGTTCCTTGGCTAAAATATCAACTGGAAAAAATTGTCTCATCTGTTGAGACAAGCTCTGAGATCGCCTCTTTAATGGATTTGCTTGTTACTTTGTGACCTAAGACAAGCTTGAATGCCTTGATGTCATCTTTGAGACCTGCCGGCACGCCGACCCGATCCAAATTCTTTCTTATCAAATCTTTCAAAAACAACATTACATCAGTCTGCGGTCTTTTTTGTATGGAGCAAATCTTTCCTTGTTCATTTAACCACATTGTAACACTTTTCTTTTTGTTTGATGAGATGAATTTCTCCACATGTTCTACAGTGTAGAAATCCGGTCCAACTCTGAGAAGATTTTGTTCAAGCTTTGTTGATTGAAGCAAAAACAGTAACACCGCATTAGCGTCTTCTGATATTATAGCTGTTTTTCTCAAAACGGAAAATCCTTCCTCTTCTATTTGTGTTGCAATGGACGTAGCAGCTCTTTTTAGCTGCCCCCAAATTATGTCTGGACTCCTTTGTTTGTACCTAAATGACAACACAAGAACATTTTTGCGTAAATCATTAGGCTTTCTTTGAGGTTTTTTCTTTGGTTTGAAAAACGAAATTGAAGGCTTTTTCAAAAATGCCCTTGATGCGAGAACGAATTTACCTACACTTTCTGTAGATATTGCAGCACCGAGGTTTCTGTTACTATCAATTGGATCCATGATCACAACGGCAGTATCAAACTCCTTTGCTGCTTTACCAATTATCTGGCCTTGTTTTAGCTCTGAGATTGCCTTGATTACGCCTGCAAATGAACCAAAGTTGAGGACCAATACCTCTGCTACATAACCCGAAAGGCCCTGCCTTGCAATCTCGGCGCCGTAAATATCGTTAGCCCTAAGAAATGCCTTGAGCAGTCGCACCTCGTTTTTCATCTGAGCTGTCAGAGAGTTTATCATAAATCTGGTGTGAAATGGTGACCTGTCTGCTGCGCTTTTCCAGCCACCTTCTTGAACATCATAACAAGGAACCAGATTTACCTTGGTACCTTTGATTTCTGCTTCAACAAATGGATGTTGGGCGTATCTTACATATGGGTTGTAGTCCTTAAGTGTCGCAAACCCAATTTTTTTTCCAAGCTCAGAAAATTCTTTTTCTGAAACACTTGTCTGGAATTTTATGAAAATATCGATATCTGCCTTGTCTGGCAACCAAGTTCCCTTTGCAAAAGAACCAACTATCTCAATGCCAGTTATCTGGGGATAAGACGATATTTGTTTTTGAACAAGCCTGATTACTTGTTCGACAATAGAATCTTTTTGTTTATGTAATTTTTCAGAAGGTGTAACAAGCTCTTCTGCACGTTTTAGGATCTCGATCATTTTGCCAGTATCACCTCTAAATCGGAATAGACTGGACCTGAAGGGGTAAGGACACTCTTTTTGAATTTGAGCTCACTTACTTTTTGTATTCCGAGCTTTGTAGATGAATATTTTACCAACTCATCTGAAATATCCTCAACTTTATTTTTAATCCTAAATATTGTCGCGTGTGGCTTGAACGGTTTATCACTAGAAAACCCAAGTGGGGCTAGCTTTTCTTCTACTTTTTTTGCAAGCGATGAGAGCATCGATCCGCCCTCTTTGTCGAGTCCAACCCACACTACCCGTGGGAATTTGGGCTTTGGAAAGGCACCAATCCCTTCAAAACTCATATTAAATTGAGAAAACTCTATTGTTTTTAGCTGAGCCCCAATTTTTTGTGCCATCTCGTCAGATACTTCACCTAAAAACATCAATGTAAAGTGCATGTTTTGTGTATCAACTGGCTTTGCTTCAATTTTGAGGCTGGATTGTAGCCTTTTGATTGAATCCAATATCTGCTGATTTGATATCTCCACTGCAACAAATGTTCGCATTACGGGTTTTTGTTTTTACGTTTTTAATGGATTCCGGTAAATTGGTCTCGTAGATTATACAGAAGCCGGTAAATTCATAGAATAGATACAAAAAGTGTGCCTAATTGCCAAAACTTATCGTCTGTCTTACTGGAATGCCAGGAGCTGGTAAATCCACAATAGCTGCCGGTCTACAAAAAAAGGGATTTACAAGTATCAATATGGGCGATGCGGTACGGGCAGAAGCTAAAAAAAGGAATTTAGCGCCAACCGGAGAAAATCTTGGCAAGCTAATGCTTGATCTCCGGCAAAAAAACGGACAGGGGGCAGTAGCTGAGCTGATCAAAGACCAAATCATAAACTCTGAATCTGACGTTGTGGTAATTGATGGTGTTCGCTCAAACACAGAAATTGAAGTCCTAAAAAAAATTGCGACAGTAAAACTTTTGTCAATTCATGCATCAACTAATACACGGTACAATTTCTTGACTACGCGTAAGAGAACTGATGATCCACAAGACCGTAATACATTTGATGAGCGCGACAACCGAGAAATCAGTGTAGGTATCAGTGCATCAATTGCACTAGCTGATGAGACCATCTCAAACAATAATCTTACAATTGATCAGCTGATTGACACAGCATACGAAATAATTCAAAAATGGCTCAAATGATCCCAGTAGTTGATTGTAAAATAGAAGCGTTTTGCGAGATAAACCCTTCAGAAGATCCACAAAAACTTGAACAAGTAATTTCTAATGTCTTTGATAACATAGAAATCAAAACTACCAACGATACAATTAAGGCAAACTCAAAGGACATATCATCACTATCGAAAATTCATGAATCTATCCAAAACCACAAATCACAACGTGTCTATTTTCGATTCCTTAACAACAACTTGGAAGAAAATTCGACGTGGTTTTATCTTAACAAACAGGCTGCATTTGCCAACTTTATATCGTTATGCGAGCATGATAACGAGTCCCCGCTAGGGCCAATCAAGGTAGTAATACACTCAAAGAACATCGAGCGCATAATCGAGTGGCTTACTGGACAAAATTAGTCAGCTTTTTTTCCTAATTTATCAGCGAAAATGAATTCCTAGACTTTTATGATTTTTACAAAAGCCTTAGGTAGTTGATACTAAAGATTGCCATAGTAGGCGTAATACTGGTAATTGGAGGAATAATGCTCTATCCGGAGATTGGCAAGCTGTCTTCTACTCATACTTCTGGCCTTGATGCGGTGGCACAAGACCTAGGTGATCTTAAGGATACTACTGTTCAGAGAGTAAACTACGAATTTGATAAAACAGTTGACAGTGTTGGAGATAAAATTGAACAAATTGCACCAGACCCAGACGAGATAAATCCAATTAAGAAAATTCAGGAAAAAATAACCGTTCCACAACCACAAAAAGAAGTCTATTACGGCGAAGTTTATGAAAAAGATGACGAAAACAACTGCAAGATTTCTGTTCCTAAAATGGTAAAGACAGTAAATGGTGTAAAAGAGCTTACCCACACAATCACACTGCCAGACTGCCAATATGAAAAACGTCAATCAGTCCAAGTAACTGTAACTAATCCTCAAACAAACACCCAAACAATTTCAGTAGATCCTACTCCTCAAACACAAATTTTTGAAACGCTGCAGCTCACAACAATGAGAAATGATGACAACACAGTATCAATCCACTATGAAGACACCTCAGGAAAAACACTCAAAGTTACTGTCACGCTACGAAACTCTGAAAAGGAGCTGTTTTCTGGCGAATTCTTTGCATCGCAATTTGATACCAGTGTAAACGATGTATCGACTAGTCCTCACATAGTAGAAATGATAGTAGAACACGCAGACTATGGAACCGTATCATCATCCGTGTTTAATCCACAGGGAAGCGATGATGCGACGATATACGGCGTATTCACTCAATAATTAAAATTTCAAGTCCTATCAAATAATGACACAAGATGCGGCAGTGCATTAGCTGATGTTTCTCGTAATGATAAATTCACGTCTTCTGACATCAAGGTTCGTTCCGGATTTACCTCAATTAGGACAGCACCGTTTTGCTTTGCATACAAAGGAAGTGTGTTCGCAGGCGATACGACTAGGGACGTTCCTGCAATTACCATTACATCGCAGCTTTGGGCATGCATGATTGCGTTTATCCACACATCCTGAGGTAGCGGCTCGCCAAACCAAACAACATCTGGTCTTAGCATGTTTCCACATTTGCATTTTGGAGGCAGAAAATCAAAACTGGTAGTAACATTATCTATGTGGTCGCAGGTAGTGCACTTGATTCTAATTATGCTCCCGTGAAGCTCAAAGACTTTCTTGCTTCCGGCCTTTTGATGCAGACCATCAATGTTTTGTGTCAGAACTATTACATCTTTATGAGCAGCAAGTTCGGCGATTGCCAAATGCCCTTTATTTGGCTGTGCAGCAAAGATGTTTTTTCTCCGCTCTTCATACCACTCCCAGACAAGCTTTGGGTTTTGGTAAAACGCATCAATTGTTGCAAGCTGCATCGGGTCGTATTTTTTCCAATATCCATCCTTACCCCTAAACGTTGGAATCCCACTTTCCTGTGAGATCCCAGCACCAGTCACAAAGACGATTTTTTTTGCCCCTTTGATTTGTTTTGCAACTAAATCAAACATTTTACTTTATTTCTATCTCAAGTAGGTCCTTTGCAGCAATAACAGAACCATGAATTTCTTTTGCTTCCTGCAAAAGCTCGGACTCGTCTTTGTATCTGGCCGAAAAATGAGTCAAAATCAAATTTGCTACGTTTGCTTTTTTTGCAAAAAATGCTGCCTCTTTTGCAGTAGAGTGATACGTCTCAACTGCCTTGTCTTTCAGCTTGTCTGAGAAAGTACAATCAAAGCTTAGATAATCACAGTTATTGAAAAATCCTTCAAGTATTTCTGTCGGGCGCGTATCTCCTGAGATGCCAATTTTTTTGCCCGGTCTTTTCTCTCCAAGTACTTCAGACGGCTTAACAATTTTATTTCCAACCTTGATCTCTTTGCCCATCTGCAAATCGTGCCAGAGAGGACCCTCTGGAATTCCAAGGCTCTTTGCTTTTTGTAGATCAAATTTGCCCGGCCTGTCTTTTTCTTGGAACAGATAGGAAAATGCTACAACAGAATGTTCTGCATGTTCTGCAAAAACAAGATAGGTTTTTTCCTCGCAAACCAACCCGGGCTTTATGGTAGTAATCATGACTGGAAAGGACAAGCCAAAATTTAGGATTTTGATGTTTTGCGCAATAAACTCGTCAATCCCATCAGGACCGTAGATCTCAATTGGTTCTGTTCTATGCTGTAGTGTCATTGTTTGTAGTAAACCCAAAACTCCAATACAATGGTCTCCATGTAGGTGCGTCACAAAGATCTTCATTTTTTTGTTCCAGCCAAGGCCTGACCTAAGATAGGATACTTGAGCGCCCTCTCCGGCATCAAACATTAAGACTTCGCCGTCTTTTTCAAGACAAATACAAGACGTACCACGGGCCTCTGTTGGCTGCGCAGCCGATGTTCCCAAAAATACAAGCTTCATTTTACCAAAATCACCCTAGTTAGACTCTTGTGCCGGTAGATTTCATATTTTTTTGTTGGTTTTAGCTTAATGTCTTTGTCTAGGCCTTTTTTGCACATGATTGCAAACTTGGCCTGCTTTGGAATCTTTGATACAAAATTTGAAATCAGTTTTTGTGGGGGCTCTGAGACCTTAGATGCCGTACCATATGGTAGATCGGTTACTATCCCATCAAATTTGTCCTTTATTTGCAGCATATAGTCATAATTTTGGTTAAAGACTTGGGCATCAAAACCGTTGAACCGCAGATTTTTTTTTGATATCTCACACATTTTTTTGTCAAAATCAATTCCAATTGATCTGATGCCCATCGACTCTGCTTCCAAAAGAGTGCTTCCAGTACCGCAGAAAGGATCACAGACAGTTTCATCGTCGTTTAGCCTTGCTAGATTAATCATTGCGCGAGTAAGCTTCCAGTCTAGCTCGTGGTGGAACTTGGTTGGCTTTTTTGGCCGTCTTGATGCCTCAAACCTAGTTGAAAAACCAAAAAAATTCTCTTCATCTGTAAAAATTAGATAGATTACCATATCTGGATTCTCAAGTGAAACTTTGGCATTGCAAAAGGTAGTGACCATACTGCCAAGTGAGCGTTCTATTTCCGAAATATCGATGTGTTTTTGCGACAGGTTGATTGCCTTACACATAAACGATTTTGCACCAAACAACAGAGCATAGTTTTTCTCATCAAAGAATACATTTGACATCTTTCTGATCAGCTGTCCTGATGTCTTGACAAAGGTGGCACGTCTTGCAATCTTTTCCCACGGAGTCTTGGTTTGTATTATTATGAGATTTGATATTACATTGATCTTGGAAAATCTATCATACATTTTTACCAAAGTAACTATCTCGTCTACTGCAAGCTCCAGATACTCTTTTGAAACAATGAAAAAACTCTCAGGCATCTAGATTGCCTTTGCAATTATCCCAGATACATCTACAACAGAGGTGTTGCCAGGAATCGTATTTGTACTGACTATCTGTGAGACGCCAGACTTTCTTATCTTTTTTTCTGCGTTATCAATTAGCAGACCGTGTGTACACGCAACAAAGACCCGTCCACACTTTTGCCTTTTTAGAAATTCAGTTGCTTTTATGATGCTACCTCCAGTACTTACCATGTCATCAACTAGCACCAAATCACGTCCTCTGACCCCATCCAAACTAGAACTCATTATTCTTACCTTGCCCGTCTTTTTATCTCGTTGTTTTTTTAGTGCAACAAAATCAGTGCCGTACATCCTTGCAAATTCTTTTGCTCTGATCATTCCGCCAAGATCGGGTGATACAACAAGCGGATCTTTTAGTTTCAGCTTTTTGAAGTACTTTACCAGCTCCGATACTGCAGAAACGTTTTTGATTGGGATCTTAAAATGCTTGAGGCCAAGCCTACTGTGGATGTCAACTACAATAATTTTTGAGGCGCCAGCAGATTGGAGGAGCTTGGCAATTACTGACAATGTAACTACTTCGCCTGGAAGAAACTCCCGGTCCTGCCTTGCATACCCAATGTAAGGCATAACGCAAATCACCTGTCCTGAGAACTGTCTTGCCTTGGAGATTAGTGAAAGAGTTTGAATCAGATTGGAATCGACTGGCGGACACGTCGAATTGACAACTATGATTTTGCCTTTTCTTGGTTTTTTTGATATGGTGATCTTGCTTTCCCCATCAGGAAAGACTCGAAGTTCAGCCGATACAAAGTCAGCCTTTAGTTTTTCTGCCAGCCTCTTTGCAAGACCTTCAGAAACCTTCCCCCCAATCACGGTTATTGACAATAACTCATCGTCCTAAAAGCGGCTCTTAAATTTTGAGCATATGAAATCCACAGAATGACGACAAACCATAAAATCATCCAAAATCCGACGAACAAAGAACAGGACAAATCATCCATACAAAAGCTACGCGCGCGTTAAATACAAAAAAACTCTATTTCTACAATATGACAACAACTGCTTGGAAATGCTACAGGTGCGATCTGACATTCAAAGAGGAATCCTATGCAACCTTACACAAAAGCATCTGTAACCACGAATCAAGACAAATTAAAATCGCACTAGCGTAAGACGGATTAATTGGGGTTTTGCCCAAGTTAATCAATGAAGTGCCGTAATGTGGCAGTTGGCTGTTTTCATGATTCTATCTTACATGACGGTGGAGGAAAATGTCTTGTAAAGGGCTGTAAATGTACCGCATTTGTCAAAATAAACTAGACTGGAGAGGTGCTGTTTGTTATGAGTGCAGCTGCCTGCGCCAAAATGTTTAGGAATGGTTCTCCAAAAAGCAGATCTACTATTCGTTGGGAGAACTTGTCTAACACATGAGATGTTGCGTTTGTCAGAACTACGCTTTCGACAATATCAAATGTTTTGTTTAATGCCTGATCTGCGACAACATCTGATGGTACTCCTGCATCTAACTGTCTTACTAGGTCAGGAATAAAGCCACGCACCTCACTTGGTATGCCTTCCTGCATAACCGAAGATGCTGCCGCCTCTGTTGGCTCCCTAATTGCCTCCCTTACCAGATCCTCAAACATTTGGACGACCTAAAGACGCTTGACCTTTAACCTGTACTACTGTGGTTTTTAAAGTGCCCAAGGCCAATTTGGCACATTAGAAAAAATCTCCTTTCCAGCCCGGTAAATCTAGTGTTTTGGAATGGTGAGCTGTTTGTTGACTATAGTGATAGAACAATTCATTAGTAAGAGTTTAAGAGGGAATCCGGAAAGGCTTCATGATGAGCAAATCAAATCAAACATTGGTAAGCGTGTACACCTCAATGCTAAAGACATTGATAGACAGGCGTGCGGAGCTAATAAAGGAAATCGAGGATATCAATAATCAGATAATAGAGTTGAAACAAGAAGCCAATGAAAGCGGCGTAGCGCTAGCAAGCTAAAAAGATACAATATTTTTGTAAAACATAGTCATTTTTTATCTATTATTATATTACGTAAGAAAGGCTCTAATCCAATGGATCTTGTTTTCTCTGATATCCACGCAGACCAAGACGGCCTTGATACAATTTTAGATATTGTTTTTTCAGATGAATTCCAAAACCAGTATGGAACAGTATCAAGAATAATCAATTTGGGTGATGTTCTGGAACGAGGTACGACCCCAAAGGAGGTACTACAAAAAATGACCGAGCTTTCAAAATCGTATCCGATGATTTCAGTCATGGGTAACCATGATGAGGGGTTTTTGTACAAGCGATTCCTGAATGGGAGCTCATATGCAAGCCTCAAAGCCCACGAGCTTTTATCAGAACAAGACTTGGAGTTCTTCAAACAAAACAAGGATGGCACGTACGGGAACCAGTTTGTAATAGATCAAAAAAACAGGTTTTTGATTGTGCATGGCGGACCAATTACGCCAGAAAAAGTCATCCAAGAAGGAGATGATCCTTGGCTGTACCAGAGAACTTGGCAGAGGCTTTCAGAAGAGGACAACGAGTTTTATAGCTATTACGGATACCACTACAAGCCGGCCTCGGCATTTGCGGAAGGAAAAACACATTTTGATAATTTCATAATTTTATGTGGTCACCAACACATCGAGGCTGCAATAAAACAAGACAAAAACCAAATCACAAACATCTGGTCGTTCCAGCACGAAACCCAAAAAATTGGTGCACATACTCTAAGAAAGCACGAATTTCCAATCGAGCAAAACCACAACTACCTATTCCGATTCGGGCTTGCTGGGCCACAAGGGCATCATAGTGGGGGGTTTGCCAAGCCGCACTTTGGCATAATCCAAGATGATCCAAGAAACGTAATTCTCTTTGGACTCGAATAAAGCAGTATATTAAAATCAATTACGGTGTCACAACAAAGCAATGAAGGCAATCGTACTTGGGGGCTCAAAGGGAATAGGAAAGGCAATAGCAGATGCGCTTTCCTCAATTAATTGCGATGTCATTGCTACATCGCGAAAAGAAATTGATACATCAAATTTATCAAGCGTCAAAAAATTCATTGCAAAACACAAACAGACAGACATTTTGGTTTTGAATACTGGAGGACCCCCGCCAAAACAATTCCGGGATGTAACGGAAAAAGAGTGGCAAAAATACCACAACCAGCTGTTTTTGGGATTTTGTCTTTTACTGCAAAAGCTAAAGGTGCGAGACAGCGGCTATATCTTTGTAATAACGTCTAGCGTCATAAGGGAGCCAAACCCAAGGCTTGTCATATCGAGCGCATATAGGCTTGCATTCACAGCGGTCTTCAAGCTTGCAAGCAAAGACTTGGCTGCAAGAAAAATCAGCTGCATAAACATTGCGCCAGGCCTGATCAACACAGACAGACTACGAGATCTTGGAAACGCAGACGATCTTGCAAAAACAGTGCCAATGAGGAGACTAGGTGAGCCAAAGGAGATTGGGAATTTTGTAAAAGCAATTATTCAAAACAAAGTCAAGTATCTTTCTGGTGTTACAATTAACTTTGATGGGGCAAACTCCAACTTTGTTCTCTAAGTACAAACGATTAAAGTCTCTAAAATTGAATCAGAACCATGGTGACCTGCCACAAGTGTTTTGAAGAAAAACATGACCAATGCATGGGGAAAATGGGCATGATGAAATGCACTTGCAGTGTTTGCAATCCATAAAGGTGATCACATGAGCGCAACCGAAGTTCTCCGGCAAGACCACATAAAAATAAAAAGACTCGAAAAAATTATCGAAAAATGCTACGCGGACTTGTATGCAGGAAAAAACATTCCACTACCAGACATACAAAAAATCACATTTGTAATATCAGAATTTTTAGATTCGATTCATTATTCTAGAGAAGAAGACTCGTATTTTGCATGCGTTGCAAGCTATGGGACACTAAAAGACGAAATCCGCAAATTCATGATAGAGCATGAGTTTAGCAGAGGGATTGCAAAAAACATCGTAAAGCACCTACAGCAATGGCAAAACGGTGAGGATGCGCGAGAGCCAGTTGCAAGATTCTTGCGAACCTATCATATCTACCTAAACGATCACTTACAAAAAGAGGAAGAGTTTTTCAAAAAAGCCCAAGGCGAGGTGCTCTCAAAAGAAGAAGAACAGGAAATGTACGAGCAGTTTCAATCAGTAATGGCAGTCTCTACGAAGATTCAGACCATAATTAAGGAAATAGAATATCTGGAAAAACAAGACTGGGTTACGTCGTAAAGTCTTTAAGAACTTTGATTTTGAGGTAAACTGAAAATGGCATTTGTAGTGTGGATGACGGGCCTTCCATGTTCTGGCAAAACAACCATAGTTCGTGCAATGCAAAAACACGTACCAAATCTTGCTATTTTGGATGGTGATGAGCTGCGAGAATGGCTTTCACCAAAGGACTTTTCAAAGGAGGGCAGAATTGAGCACAACAAGCGAGTTGCGCATCTAGCAAAGCTTTTGCTAAAGCACAACGTTCCATGCGGCGTATCGCTAGTCAGCCCATTTATCGTAAACAGGGAGGACGCAAGAAAAATTATCGGCGACGACAAACGCTTCTTTGAAGTCTATGTCAAATGCTCCCTGCAAGAATGCGAGACGCGTGATGTAAAAGGCATGTACAAAAAGGCTCGAAACAACGAGATCAAAGCCTTTACTGGAATAAGTGACCCATACGAGGCGCCAGAAAACCCAGACCTCATTCTTGATACAGAAAAGGAAACATTAGACCAAAGCGTTCAAAACCTTTTGAATTTCCTAAAATCAAAAAACCTAGTTGACTGAAAGATATCGTCTTATTATTTCATCATGAACTAGGCCGTTTGTTACAAGCAGGCCATTTTCGTGGTTTATCTTTTCAGTATTATACAAAATCTCAGCACCGTTCATGCTTGTCATTTTTCCACCAGCTTCTGTAATGAGGCAATATGAAGCGCATGTATCCCACTGCTTTATCTTATTTGAGGTTGTCAGATACAGGTCAGCTAACCCCATGCAAATCTCCGCAACCTTTAGCGAGCTGCCCCTACTCTCAAAGCTTGATACACCAAGGTTTTTGAAAAATTGTTTTTCTTGATCTGATAAGTGAAATCGGCTGCCAACTGCTTTGCATTTTCTAAGATCCAATGTTTTGCTAACTGTCAGTTTTTGCCAAGAGTTATTTTCAAGCTTGTGTGCACCATTTCCCTTTTGCGCCAAAAAAATAGTATTAGTAGTAGGTCTGCAAATCACACCAAGAATTGGCTTTTTATTTTCGACTAGCCCAATCATAATGGTAAACTCGCCAGTCCTGTTTACAAAATCACTTGTACCATCAAGAGGATCTATGATCCAGATTTTTTTATGGCTTAATCGTCCCACATCGTCTTCGTCCTCTTCTGACAAAATTGGAAGGCCAGAGGAGGACAAAACCTCTTTTATAATCTCGTTGCTTTCTAGGTCTGCCTGCGTTATTGGAGAATCATCGTCTTTGAGCTCAGTTCTAAATGTAGTATTGTAGATGTCCATGACTGCTTTGCTTGCCTTTATTGCCGCATCAACTGCAAGCGCGGCCTCGTCTAACGGATTTGTAAATGGTATCTTAACAGACATGTTACGTGGTGAGCTCTGGCTTTATCGTCCAAACTATTGCCAGCATAATAAACGGAATTGATATTATTCCAACTATTTGCAACAATACAAACACCTGTGGCTTTACCTCATCAGGCGCAGTAAAAAACCACGGCAATGGAAGTGAAACAACAAACCAAATTATCGCTAAAAGTATAATCGTCTTGGCTCGTGTTTTCTTTTTAGAATCCAACGCTTTGACTCAACCTATGGATGATAAATTGATTTGGGATTTTTTCATTTTGCAGATTCGCCACCGTCTAGGGCCAAAACAGCACCAGTCACCCAAGATGAATCATCTGAGGCAAAATAAAGGGCTGATTTTGCAACATCGTCTACTGTGCCAATTCTGCCAATTGGGTACTCAAAATTCAGCATTTCCCTTAATGCTGGCGTAGCAAGAAACTCTTTTGTCATGTCGGTTTCGATAACTCCAGGGCAGATACAGTTTACACGAACCTTACTCTTTGCATACTCCAAAGACCAACATTTTGTAAGAAGTACAAGTGCTGCCTTTGATGCAGAATATGCATCGGCACTGAAATTTTCATAGGATTTGAGACCTGCAGTTGATGCTATGTTGATTATGCAACCACCATTTTTTTGAAGGTGTGCAATTGCAGCCTTTGTAAAGCGAAACTGCCCATTTAGGTTAATGTCGATTACCTCATTCCACTCATCTTCGGTAATCTCATGGAGGGGCTTTATTTTTGGTAAGATTCCGGCATTGTTTACCAAAATATCCAGCCTACCAAACTTTTCTATTATTTTGTTTACGACATTTTGCACCTCAGATTCCTCTCTAATATCGGCTGGGACTGCAAAAACATCTCCAAGCTCTTTTGCGGTCTTTTGTAGACTAGTCGGATCCTTTGCTGATATCACAACAGATGCCCCCTCTTTTGCAAAAAGATTGGCAATTGCTTTTCCGATTCCTCTACTCCCACCAGTAATTAGTGCAACTTTACCTTCAAGCTTCATTGCATGTGTTTTAGCTCGTCTTGTAATATTGATTTTGAAAATTTGTCCAAAAATATTACATTATATGTAGATCTTTAATATAATAATCCACACTAATTCTTAAATAACATAAATTCCTATAAAAAATAATGCGAAAGGACATAAATCCTATCGACTGAGGACGCGTGACCTAGTAGAACAGTTTGGTGGTCCATCAACGCATTGGCGAAATGATGGGAGTGAGAGGTGTTCTCTCAACGTTCTACGTTTGGGGTCACGCCACCTTTTATTTTATAAGATAAACTGAAACAGGGCCAAGCGTATTTCCATGCGGGTCAATTACAATTTGAAGCTCTTGGTCTTCTGATACTTCGATGGTGTCTTGGCCTAGATATTCCCAAGTATAATAAGTTGAGACGCCAGTCTCGTGTGGCGTTCCCTCCAGCTCGAAATCCTCAGAAAACGAAAAGGCGTCTCCCTTTAAGGCAATTGATAAAATCTGGGGACTGTCCCCATTTGGAACAAATCTGAATTGATACGTTCCTTTTTCGATTGCAAAGGTATCGGTAAAAATCCCACCGGTGTATAATTTGGGATCTGCCAGTCTTGCATGATAAATTTCCTGGCGTTCACTTTTTTCTGACGGCATTAAAACAAGTGCAGCCAAAATAGTTACAATCCCTACTACAATTGCGCCAGAAACGGTTCTTTTGTTCACAGATTCAAAACCAACTATTTGATATTAAAATTTACAAAAAAAACTAAAAAAAGATTTAGAGTTTTAGTGCCTCTTTGAGACCTTTGTACCTGTTTCGAATGGTGACCTCAGTCACGCCTGCTGCCTGGGCAATGTCTTTTTGTGTCTTGTTTTCGCCAAGCATCACGCAAGCCAAGTATAATGCAGCTGCTGCAAGACCCATCGGATCTTTTCCAGCGGAGACCTCAATTCGGCTTGCCTCCTTTAGGAATTCTAACGCCTTTCGCTTTGTTTTTTCGCTAAGGTCTGCAATGCTTGCAATTCTTGCCACTCCCTTAATTGGGTCGACTACGGGCATTTTCAAGTCTAGTTCTCTGAGAAGCAGTCTGTAACATCTTGCAACATCTTTTCGCTTGATATTGATTCCATTTGCAACATCAGTTAGTGTTCTTGGCGTCTCTGTGTTTCTGCATGCCGCGTATAACGCCGCTGCCACAAGTCCTGGAATTGAGCGTCCCCTGACAAGGCCTTTGTCTAGCGCCTTTCTGTAAATGTATGCAGTCTTTTCAATCACTGCATCAGAAAGCGCAAGCTTGTCCTTTAGTCTGTCAAGCTCCGAAAACGCCTGTCTAAAGTTTCTGTCAACTGGCTCATGAACTTGGCTTCGCGAATCCCAAGTTCTTAATCGCTCAATCGTGCTTTTCATCGAAGACGTAAGCGGTTTTCCAGATGCGTCCTTATCTGCTTGGCCAATTATTGTTGCAAGGCCCATGTCGTGCATTGCCAATGAAGTGGGCGTTCCAGTTCGTGTTCTATTTTCACCTTCTTCTTTTGAAAATGATCTCCACTCTGGTCCTTCCTCTTCTACTCGCTCGGTTGCGACAAACCCACATGTGTTACAAAACATCTCTCCGGTACTACCATCTGTTAGCATCGATCCCTTTGCGCAACGTGGGCATCGATCGCTAACCCGTGTAGTTTGTGTCATAAGGTGTAATCCATTTTTTGACTCTCTATATAAATATTTAACAAAATTTATCTATCATGACGTATATTTTGTGCCTAAAATGCTAATTTCAGACAGTGGAAACAGCAAAAAACCAAACACTACAAACCAAACAAAACGGGATCAAAAATTTTGTCTTTGAATTTGTAAAAATTTTTGTTCTGAAATTTTTTGTAAATACGGATTCAAATTTTTCTTTGCAATTTAGTTTGAAAGAAACAAATTATTTTTGACTTATTCTTGTCAGATTTTTAATTTGTAAAACAAATTATTTTTGAATATCAAAAATTTTTTTCTTGATTTCCAAAAAGTTTTCTATTAAAAATTTTGTTTGTTCCGATCGTCAACACACTAATTTTTGTTCCGACGATTATCCAGAGTCAAAAAACGTAAGCCTTAAATACTATCTATAGGAGGGTGTAGCTATAAAAATGGAACAATGTCCATTATGTGGTGAAAATGTGTCTACCACACACGCGGTAGATATACACATCAAAAAAATGCATCCGCAAAGCATTCTAGCGCAATAAACTAGGCCCGAATTGTTTTTTATTTTTCTTCGTTTTTACTAGGATGTATTCCGCACGTGATTCTATCTTTTAGTGAAATCAGCCCTCAACCAATAAACCGCAGATTTGACAGAGCCGTGAAATCTATTTCACACCTTTTGATTTCAATAAACTAGCTAAAATCAGCCATGACTCACTTCCAGAAATCATGGTCAAAGCCGCCAACACCAAGCATATCAGAGAAGATCAACGACGTAATCAAACCAAAGGGAGCACTCAAGCCAAGAATTGAGCAGGCTGTAAAGAAACTCCAAAGCCAAATCAGCAAGCTTGACGGAATGCTTACCAAACTAAAACAGCGAGAGGAAAAACTATTCCAAAGAATCGTTGCCGCAACTCAAAAACATGATATTCACACTAGCAAGGTTTTAGCAAACGAACTTGCCGAAGTACGCAAGGTCTCAAAAATGCTAGGAAACGTAAGAACAGCCCTTGAGCAAATCGAGCTAAGGCTGACAACATTCCACGACCTAGGAGACACAGTAGTCACAATTGCACCAACAATCGGGCTGATGAGAAGCCTCAAAGGTTCACTTGGCAAATTTATGCCAGAAGCAGACCGAGAATTGGGCATGATGACAGAGATGCTAAACGGACTAATGATGGAGTCCTTCTCAGGCGAATCGGCATTTGGCATGGATCAGTCACTCAACGAAGAATCCGAAAAGATTCTCGAAGAGGCAGCAGCAGTCGCAGAATCATCCGTGGACGCCAAGTTCCCATCGATGCCTGTCAGTTCACAATCTGCTACTTCATCAAGATACCTCTAAAGTATCAAACTCCTTTTTCTTATTCAAAAATCTTAAGGATTTTACCTGTTCCGCTTTGCGTTTCGCTATGAATGTTTAGGCCTTTGATCTTGAATCTTTGATGTTTTTGACCTTGTTTGCCTCGCCATCGATAATACTATCAATATTGGCAAGCTTGCTTCGAAGGTTATTGATTAGGGAGCCAACCTCGTCTGCCTCTCTTTCAACTTGGGCCCGCTTATTAGAAAGATCACGAATTCCACGGTTTTCCTCGTCAATATACTCGCCAACCTTGGCCAGTTTTTCTTTGAGATTTTTGATATCAACGGATTCATCCTCTATCTCTTTTTCAAGCTTGGTTCGTTTGTCCTTGAGGTTTTTGATCATAAGGCCGACATAATCAATTGCTTCTTCCAACTTGGCGCGTTTACTCATAAGCTCACTAATGCCAATATCGGAGCCAGAACTCGACGGTGGTTCAGGTATTCTTACCTGTTCCGCCACGTTTTCTGAATTAGTATCTGGTCTTTCTTGTTCCATAACTCCAGCATCTTCATGCGAGGTATCGCCCCGCTTAAATCTTTCAAACATTGTATCACGAATTCTTGTAAACTATACAGACCGTAGCCTAATAAATATAAAGTCAAAAAAAGGACTGTTTTTGAGAAAAATTCTAGTTGGCATATCTCTTGTTTTTGTCTACCCCGCACAAAAATATGCCATTTTTTTGGTGTTTCAGTACCTGAAACACCTGTTCCGCTTTGTGTTCCGCTTTGCGGTTTCAAAACGTCCCTAATCAATCATCCTCACTATTACTAAACCATGTCAAAACAACAATACAGGTCCGAAATGGGCATAATGGGTGACATCCTAAATGTCACAATGGAAGGAGGAAGACAAGGAACTATTGTTTCTGCAATCTCCAGACGAGCAAACCTTTCACACTATGCTGTAATCGAAAAGTGTGAAAAGCTCTCAACTGCAGGCTTGGTACAATCCGTACGAACCGACAAAAACCGCCTTTATATGATAACTGAAAAAGGCATTGAGTTTGTCCAAGAGTTCAGAAAGTTCCAGTCGCTCCTAGATTCGCTCAATTTAAGGTATTGACCATGAAAACCCAAGAGGCAGTGCTCTGTAGCATACATGACATTCCAGACATAGAGGGAATGCTTTTTGTAAGGATTACAGATATCCTCATTAGAATGCTAAAAGCGCCATTACTAGCGATAGGTATTATCCTTGCAGTGTTATTGCCTACTCAACACACTTTTGGCTTGCTGCGCACCGCGGAATTTACCATTTATCCAGATGGCACAACTCATGTTTCTCAAGAGGCATCAGCAGATCCACAAAACCCTGAACTTTCGATCCCACTCTTTGGCAGCGTAATTGATAATTTTGTTGCACAAGACGAAAACGGCTTGTTATTGTTATATGAGATTGGCGAAAATCAAGTAGTCATCCAGACATTTGGGGCAACTAACGTTTCTATCGACTATGATACTTTTGATCTTGTATCAAAACAAGGCAAGATCTGGACATTTGAAATTGATTCACCTGTTGATTATACCATGACGATGCCAGAAGACACAGTAATTGTAGGAATGACGAACTTTCCAAACTTGGTTGAAACCATTAACAACAAGCCTCACCTCTCACTTCCAAAAGGAGAAAATCAAATCGACTATTTCTTTGGTGTCTCAGGCCCAGCACAATCTGCCTCAAATAATATTGAGAAATCAAAAAGTCTAATTGAGCAGATAAATGACATTGGAATCAAAACCCCGCAAGCAACAGCAAAACTGGAAGAGGCAGTCTTGTCATTTGAGAGCAGGCAATATGCTGATGCCGAAAAGCTAGCACTTGAAGCACAACAGATTGCATTACAAGAACAACAAACAGCTAAAAACAACACGGTATTGCCAGGCGACATCTCAACACTAAGCGACAACATAATTGGAATTGCGGCTTCGATTGCAGTAATTGGTGGTGCAATCACCACAATCACACTAGTCTTCAAGAGAATAAAAAGCGCAGTCAAAAAGAAAATAGAGCCGATCATGGCGCGAGAGGAATCTGAGATAGAGTCTGAGGAAACTACCCAGCAGATGAGAGAAGACGACAAGCAGCTTGTCGCCTTTTTGGAGCAAAATGGCGGCCAGGCGTTCGAAAAAGAACTACGAAAAAAGTTCCTTTTACCACGCACGACAATGTGGCGAGCAGTCAAGAGGCTTGAGAGGCAGGGTGTTATTGTGATAGAGAAAAAAGACTTTCAAAACCTAGTTAAGCTAAGAAAAGGGGAGGGGGAACAATGAAACAGATTCTGACATTTACACTAATTGCCCTAGTTGCAAGCATGATAGTTGGACTTCCAACAACATTTGCCAATTCTACACTCGACTCACTAGTCAACATTGCAACAAAGGCAAGAACACAAGTACAATTCCAGCTGGAAAGGACAGCAAATGTATCAGATGAGCTAAAGGCTCTCTTTGAGCGAGGCAGCCAGGAAACTGAGTTGTTGATTTCTGCAGTAAAACAAAATGATGTGGCGCAGGCAAAACAACACTTTTTGGCTGCAATGAAGATATTCAAACAGGTCAGCGTCGAGCTTTCTGAACCGCAGCAAGCAGTTACAACACTAAAAACATCCCAAGTCGACCCAGCCATTCTAACTAGATACCAAAACGACATTGACAGAACTGAAAAATATGTTGACATGTTAAAAGACCTAGTAACAAAGAACGACTTTACAGTCGATTTCTTAAAGGTTGAAGAGTTGATACAAAACGCAAGATCAAGTCTTGCGGCAAGTGACATTCCCTCGATTGAGAGAATCGTAGGTCAGCTCAGAGTCGCACTAAATGATGTCCAAAACGCAATCAGTGAACAAACCAGAGAGCGCCAAAACGAGAGGATAAGATCATTTGTAAACGATTACATTGCAACAACTGAAACGAAACTTGCAGACTTTGAGCCATACATGGACGAAACAATCAAGCCAAAATTTGAGGCAGTAAGGCAAACCATCGCGGAGCTAAAAAACCAGACATCTGCTGACGAAGCTACAAAATTACTGAGGCATTTGGATTCTCTAGTCAAAGAAATAGAAGACTATGCCAAGGCCAAACGGGATCAGATGGCAACACAACAGGCTCAAGCAGAACAAGCCAAATCCGAGGAGCGACCTGCTGAACCAAAACAAGAACGCTCAACACAAGATGACACAAAAAACCAAAAAGTCTCATCAGAAGTATTGCGACTTGAGGCAAGGCTTGCAAACATCAAACCGTACGTTGATGAAAACATCCAGTTCAAGTTTGAAACATCAGAAAGACTTCTTACCAAGCTTACAAGTCAGGGAACATCAGGCTATGCTGATTATCTTAGGACAGTAAGGATACTTGATTCACTAGTTGACAGTCTAGAACGATACGTAGAATCTTTGCAAAACAATGATGATGACAGATCAGACATAGCCGACAAGAATCAACCCAATAAATCCAGCGAAAAGGAAAAGAGCAGCACAGAACGAAACAACTAGAACAAACTTCATATAGATTTTGTAAATCAGCAAAATTGATGGCTTCTAGGCAAATTTATGGTGGAGTCGGAATACCAATGATAGTCGTAGGAGCGTTGATGGCATTTTTGTGGGCGCCTACAAATACAGAGTTCATTGAAACAATTGAATTTGTTGGGGCCCTAATTGGAATTTTAGGTGTGGTCTTTTTTTTCGCAGGACTGCTCTATGCAAAAGAGCCAGTCGTTTCATAGTATCATTAAATAACGATTAGAGCAAGATCATCTACTTGAAACTAAGGCTCTATGAGATTTTCACCTCAATTGAAGGAGAAGGAATCCTATATGGAACAAAGACGCTATTTGTAAGACTGGCTGGATGTCCCTTTACTTGTTTTTACTGTGACACAAAAGAAGCACTGCCGCTAGACTCTGGCCAAGAATACGAGCTTGCAGACGCATGCGCGCTAATTGACAAGCATCTGCAGAGCCAGACCTACAAGGTCAACTTTACGGGAGGCGACCCGCTGATTCAGCACGAGGCAGTAGCTGAGCTTGCAAAACATGTGCATTCTAAAAACATCCCGACATATCTAGAGTCCTCCTGCTTTGATTCAAAGAAATTTTCGCAGGTTCTACCACATATTGACTATGTTAAAATCGAATTCAAAACACAAGACTCGGAATTTGTGGATAACAAACATTATTCTACACTCTTAGAAAATGCGCTAGAGTGTCTGAAATCTGCGATTGTATCAAAGAAATCAACCTACATCAAAATAGTGGTTAGCGCAAAAACAGAACCAAAACCATTTGAGGATCTAGTCTCAAAAATCTTCAAAATAGCTAATCCTAAGGATCTTAAGGGTTTTATAATACAGCCAACCTATGGAATAGCAGAACCAAATTTGCAACAACTTTTCGGTTTTTATGACATTGTATATCCATACTATAATGAGGTGCGCGTTGTACCCCAACTTCACAAATTCATTGGAGCGCCATAATGAACAAAGAACGAGTAAAAAAGCTAGTACGTGAGCTAATAATCGAAATTGGCGAGGATCCAACCCGCGAGGGCTTGCGCGGAACACCAGACAGAATTGCAGACATGTATGAGGAAATCTTTTCGGGATATGATTCGGACTCGGAGCTTTCTGTGCAGTTTTGTGAAGACTCAGACGCAGTAGTGATACGTGACATTAACTTTTACTCAATGTGCGAGCACCACATGCTTCCATTCTTTGGCAAAGTAAGTATCGCATATTTGCCAAATGGCCGAGTCTTTGGACTATCAAAACTCGTACGCCTAGTTGAAAAACACGCAAAACGCCTCCAAATCCAAGAACGAATGACAAAAGACATTGCAGACGAGCTGTACTCACAAGGAGTAAAGGGGGCAATCGTACTATCAGATGCTGAGCACTTGTGCATGAAGATGCGCGGAGTCAAAAACAACGCTACTATGACTTCGGCTGCATACAGGGGAGTCTATGAAAGAAGGGAAAACCGCGAAGACATTGTAGCTATGATCCGCAACTCAAAACCGTCTGTTTTCTGAAAAAATTAAATAATCAATCAAAGGGATAGCTTCTCATGGGAGTTCACAGTAATGTTCACATACCAAAAGAGTCGTGGCCGTACTGGACTTGGTTTGCAATAGAGTTCTTTATTGTCATGGCAGTAGCAGCCTTGTCTTCGCGCGAAGTTGTAAGGATGTTTGAGCAGACCTTTGATCCGGCAATGCAGAACTGGGTTTTCTTTGGAATAATTGGGGCAATTTACCTTGCTTGGTACATTGGAATAAGGCCACTAGTTTTCAAAAGGAAAATCCTAGAAACCCGATACTAGAGATACTTTGTTTTGTCCTTGATTTTTGCCTGCAAAAAGGCAAGCTTTCTGTTGTTGCATGATTCGCACCTGCCGCAGTGAAGCGCTGTATTAGAATAACAACTCCAAGTCTTGAAAATATTGTTGCCAAACTTTTTGTAGCCTGTCTTAATTAGCGTGCTCTTTGATAGGCCTGCCAAATACGGCGTCCAGATTTGTATTTTGTTTCTGAGCCCGAGCCTTATTCCGTCTATTTCTCCCTCATTTAGGGCCGACTCGAGTTTTTTGGAAAAGGCTGGCCTGCAGTCGGGATATTTTTTATCATCGGTGTGGGCTCCATATGCAACTAGGGAAGCCCTAAGCGAAAAAGCCCACGCAGTTGCAACGCTCAAAAAGATGGCATTTCGTATTGGAACAACTATCGAGTAATCAAATTTTGAGGGAATCTTCTTTTTTGTGCTTGTCAAAACATTGCTTTGGCCATAGAGACTTTTCATAAACTCAATTCGGACAACCTTGTGCTCTTTTAGCTTTAGGATTTTTCCGACATGCCTGGCAGCATTTAGCTCCTTTGAGGCGCGCTGTCCATAAGAAAATGTAATCCCATAGAGATCGTACTTTGATCTAAGGTGGGCCCCAAGGCACAGCGAATCCAGACCGCCACTAAGAATTACTACTGCTTTTTTCTTCATTTTTCCAACTTTGTAAATTATTTTATCCTTGCTCCATTGGTTGGCTTGCAGATAACAACATTACAATCAGTTTTTGCAGAGGCAAAACCGTTTTTCATTGCCTTGGCAATTTTTTTTAGGTCGGATTTTTTTGTTGCAAATGCAATAACTGAAGGACCTGCGCCGCTAATTGTGACGCCAAGTGCCCCGGCTCTGAGCGCATTTTTCTTTACGGCGGAAAACCCGGGAATTAGGTGCTGCCTTGCCGGCTCTACTATGACGTCTTTGATTGATCTACCTATTAGCTCCGGGTCGCCTCTTACAAATCCAGCAACAATTGCCGCAGCATTTGAGAGGTTTGTAACAGAATCTTTGAGCTTGACATTTTTTGGAACCACACTCCGAGATACTGCTGTCTTCTTTGGCGGCACATCAAGTTTTGGTATGGCAACGCACAGCAGAAGATCTTTTGGAGGCAGAATATTGATCACATCAAGCGGATTTGTCCTAACTATTACAAACCCTCCCAAAACAGAGGCTGATACATTGTCGTAATGAATGGAGCCTGCACTTGCCTTTTCTCCAACTCCTGCACATTCAACGAGTGAATTATCGTCTAATCCAAGCTGAAAAAGTCTGTCAAATGCTACTGCAGTTGCTGCAGCAGACGCTGCACTGCTTCCCATTCCAAATCCTGCCGGAACGCCCTTTTCGATTTTGATTTGAACGCCGCTTTTTACTTTGAATCTTTTTTTCATGTATTGCACCACAAGGCCTGCGGTGTTTTTTTGTGCAGATGTGGGGATGTTATCAAAAGTAATTATTGTAATTCCGTCCTTTTTCTTTGTTAGTGTTACTTCGTCGTAGAAGGCATCTAGTGCCAACCCAAAGACATCAAAGCCTGGGCCCAAATTCGCAGTAGATGACGGTGCTCTTACCGTTATTGATGCCATCAGTCCTCTACCTCTTCTCCCAAGTTAAGAATTCTGCTCAAGGCAGCCTCTAGATTAATCAGGCCATCCCCACTTGCGTTTGAGATTGGAATGAGCCCTTGCGCAAACCCACCTATGTTTAGGCTTCGCAGCAGATTTGTTAAAAGAACGTAAGCCTCCCCATCGGCTTCTGCAGAAATTGCATTTTCTAATGTCTTGATATTTGTAGTCCACCTAAGAATCTCAGAAATCTTGTCTGCAATCAAATCTATTTTTGTCAGAACATTAATTGTTGGGAGGCCAAGCCTGAGCTTAATTGAGGTTGCCAAAAGCGCCATTGAAACAAAGTTTGTTGCAGTCGTCATAAGCACGCCATCAAACAAAAAAAGACTTGTCTTTTGCTCGGCTACAAAATTGTTAACAAAATACGGACCACTTGCCCTGTACGCAAACAGCTCGATTTGTCCCGGTGTATCAATAATTAGATAGTCGGGATTAATATCGTCTGCCTGTTGTTGAATCTCATCTAGTTTTGAGGCAATCAGATCGTTTGCCATCATAAGGGCGCCATTTGGTCCAAGATCATACTGCTTCATTAAAGAAACAATGTCGACTAAATCCCGTATGTCTACATCTGGAGTATATGGCAGAGAAATCACACCGGGATCTAGATTTAAAATTGCTGCAAACGCTCCATTTCTGGTATAGTATTGGTAAATTTTTGAGCTGAGCAGGGATTTGCCAGCTCCAGCAGTACCTGCAACAAAAATTACTTTCAATTTCTCAAAATAATTGTTATTGGCTTGTGAACTTACTACCAATTAAAGCGGTAGAACATTCCTGCTTCCTTGACCACTCTGTGATCTCTACAGGCGTTACTTCCCGCAGTTCCTGCGGTAGGTTTGATCCTTGATATGTGATTCCAAAAATATCTAATCCTTTTTTTAAAATATTGATTGCCGCGTTATGATCTCTGTCAAGCACCAAACCACACATATTACATCTGTGAGTCCGAATGGCCAAAGATTTTGGCACCATATTGCCGCACCTTGAGCAATCAATGGTTGTATTTTTTGCTGGAACATCAATCAGCATTGTTTTGTAATCAAGCATGTTTGCAAATGTGCCCCAACCAGAATCCAGAATGTTTCTTGCCAACCTGTGATTTTTTACCATGTTCAGTTTTTGCAATCTTTCCACGAACACCACATCGTATTTTTTTGCATACTGTGTCGATAGTTTGTGCAGAAAATCCCTGCGTCTGTTTTTGATTCTTTCATGGATTATCTGGTAGAATTTGACTGCTTTTTTGCGGTTATTTGATCCCTTTTGTCTTCTGGAGATCTTTCTTTGTATTCTTGCAAGAGGCTTTAGCATTTTTTGTAAGTTGAGAGGATTCGGAGTTACAAATCCGTCAGAGTCATACGCAAAGTTTTTGATTCCAACATCGATTCCAACCGATTTTGTCAGGCTGATTTTCGGCAGTTCCGCATCAACATCGCACACCAGACATGCATGCCATTTTCCTGATTTTGATTTTGTTACTGTGACTTGTTTGATTTCACCGACAAAATTCCGATGCAACCTGATTTCCACAAATCCAATTTTTGACAGATATAGAAGGTCGGTGTTACCATGCTTTGTTATTTCATATCCGAATTGATTGTAGGTGAAAGTTCGGTGTTTATTATATGTGGTAAATTCCAGGTTACCCGGTTTGCGCCCTATTTCATGCATCTTAATGAGAGCCTTCTGAGCTCCAGCCAGCTGCGTTGAGACCATTTGTAGCATTTTGGCATGGTATTTGTAAAGCCAAGGTTCTGACTGTTTTAATTCGGTCAGAAAATAGTTAAGATCATTCCTTGATACGAATTCACTCTGAATTGATTCAACAAATTTATTGTATACCCAGCGGCAGGCATCAAGATTATTCTGTAGTTCCTTTGCTTGTTCTATAGTAGGATACAATCGAAATTTGTAATTTCTTATTATTGACATTTTTTATTGAGATTTAGACATCTAATCCGTTTAAAACAGTTATGATCGAAAAAAGATCAAGCTGTATTGTCTATATCATTAACTAATACGATCACCGCTGTGGCAATTCAGTAATCTTTTTCCCTATAAAATCTTAGAATACTATCCTTTCTTCGAATTAATCACTATTGAATATCTTTAGGCATATTGTCTAACAGTAAGTTTACATTTGAATCAACTAGAATTTTTTTTAAATGAATTGGAGAATTGTTGCTTTTCTAGCTAGTCTGGTGCCATTCATAATTATTGCAGTCACATTCAAGGTAAAGCCAGAGGATATTTTTGCGATAGGTCTGATCAATTTCTTGGCGGCCTTTGCTGCAATGATGTGCAAGCTTTTCTTGCAGGGTATAAAATTTCACTATATCATACGCAAGTTCCATGGTTCAGTGGAGACATTCTGGAAAACGATTTTTGTCAGAATCGGAAGCGAGTTTGTGACAATGACTACGCCCATGTTTGTTGGAGGGGAGGTAGTCAGAATCTACTGGATGAACAAGCGAGGCCTCTCGGCTGCCAAGGCCTCCTGGCTTGGAATATTTGAGATAGTAACCGAGGTTCTTGCAGCCGGAATACTTGCTGTGAGTGCGGGTATTGTCGCAATAGCAAGCGGCTATACCATAATTGGGGTCGTCGTTTTGGCAACCTCCATTCCAATTGTAAGTCTGTGGGCGGGGCTCTTTTTCTTTTCATCAAAGATTACATTTAGAGTTCCTTCAGCAGTTTCTAAAATCATAATAAAGTTTGGAAAAGAACGGGGCACTCATTACCTCGAAAAGACAAACCAATGGATGAATGAGATCTGCACGATGAGCCGAGAAAACATTAGCTCAAAGCAAACACGAAAGGCCTTTGTTGTAACATTTGCAATTTCACTTGCATCCTGGGCCATTTTTGGCCTCTCATTTATGCTGATTTTAGCTGGAAGCGAAAATGCAATCAGCGCCATTGAATCGATCTTTGCCGTCATGGCAGGAAACGCAATAGGAAACCTGCCAATAACGGTAGGCGGGTCGGGTCTAACGGAACTTGGCGTGTGGGCGTATCTTAACCATCTAAGTGAGTTCAAGCTGGAGATGCCAAAAAACAGTGTAGAGTGGAATTCTATCATAGCATGGAGAATAGCAACATATCAGCTTCCAATTCCAATTACATGGTTTTTACTAATGAAGATGGCACTCAGAAAATACGAGAAACTGCAATAGAAACCAACTTATCTTCCAGGATTAATTTGCAAAGCAATGTCATTTAAGCAGAAAGTTGTTGTGGTAACTGGTGCCTCAAGCGGAATTGGGGCTGCATCTTGCATCGAGTTTGCAAAAAAAGGCGCAAGCCTTGTTTTAGTTGCGCGAAGAAAAAACAAGCTTGAGGAGATGCAAAAAAATCTTGGCAAATTTGGCGTCAAAACACTTGTCTGTGAATGCGACGTCTCACAAAAATCCCAAGCCCAAAAAATGTCAAAAGAAGTCTTGGATGTCTTTGGCAGAGTTGATGTTCTAGTAAACAACGCGGGCTTTGCCATATACGGAACAGTTTCTGAGCTGACAATAGAGGACATTGAATCCCAGATGGCAACAAACTATTTTGGAATGGTTTACTGCATCAAGTATTTTTTGCCAAAAATGCTAGAGCAGAATTCTGGTCACATAGTTAATGTGGCATCTGTTGCAGCGTCATTTGGCCTTCCAGGAATTGCGTCGTATTGCGCATCAAAATTTGCAATGCTCGGATTCTCAGAGGGATTGCGACATGAGCTGCACGGAACCAAAATCGGCGTGACCGTTGTCAGCCCAATTATGGTTAAAACAAACTTTTTTGATCATCAGTCATTTGAAAAAATGCCAAAATACTCGCCTACTGCACTGAGTGCACAAACTGTGGCAAAGGCAGTAGTCTCCGCAGCAACCTCTTCAAGGCTTGAAATCATCGTACCGTCGATAGTCCGAGGAGCAGTGTGGGCAAAGCACACCTTTCCCTACATCATAAACCCAATTCTTGGAAGCGCATTTAGAAAACAGATGGCAAAAAAATAATTCTATTCTTCGCTCTCAGACGGAGCTTCGTCTGAGCCAACATCGATTAACTCCATTTTTTGTAACGCAAACTGGTATATTGCAGGCATTTCGATTTCTTTTTCATTCTTTAGAAAGTCAACTACTTTTTTGCCAAGTGATACTTTGAGCAAATCGAAATTAAACTCGTACACTACGCCTTTTTGGCAGTCATCTGGTTTGATGTTTTTTGGTAGATCCAAGGTGACTATGTGACGACCATCTTCGACTGCCTCATAGATCTGGGCGTCGATTTTTTTATCATCATCGTATACTTCGAGAATGTATCCAGTCCTCGTAATGGGTTCTGACTTGGCAAACTTGGCGTTTCTTATCTCATCTAATACCCAGTCTGGCAGCTCATCCTTGGTTTTTACCATAAGGCACCCTCTCTATTTTTTGTCTTTTTTACTTTTTTGCCACCACTCAAGATAGTCATAATGCTTGTCTTCTCGTGTACGCTCTCTTTGATTTAGTCGGTCTTTGATATCGTGGACCTGTTCTCTGGTGGCATAAAGCCCACATCTTTTGCAGATGAAGTGTTTTGTTACAGGATCGAATTTCATAGGAATCTCAATTTCTTCTATGACCTTTTGGAGTCCTTCTTGGCTTCCACTTGCAGCCTGGCGCTCAAATGCTGCCTTGCGTTCTTTTGCAACACATTCTGGGCAATTTACCAATGCCTTTGTCAAAAAATTTTTCCATAAAAGCGTTCCCAATCGTGATCGCAAAGTTCTGGTACGCGGATTATATCGTCATCCCTTTCGGTCAGTTCGCCCATCGAAATACCGCGTACCAGACAATCTTAAAGTCTTCAAAAAAGCTATTATCTCTTATCATCAAGCATCTGTGCTGCAAGCCTTGCGGCGGTCTTGGCGCCATTTGCTACAAAGTTTTTGCGGAATTCCTGTATTGATTCTTCGAACTTGGCATAGTTTTTTTTCAGCTCCAGAATTGCTGTTATGACTTGTTTTTTGTTATTTGCGCCAATTCCGAGTCTGTGCTCTTGCGCCCATCTTATCTGGTTTGACTGCTCGTCATATACGGGAATGCCAATTATTGGCTTGCCTTTTACCCCAATTATCTCGCCCATTACTGTATGTGAGCCGTTTATGACTGCGTACTTGCAGAGCTCAAGAGCTGTATCCTTTTGCTGTTCTGACAAAAACCCAATGTCGATTTGAACCCAGTCGATTTTCTTTTCTAGCGCCTCGCAAACAGAATAGGTCCTGCCATCCATTCCAAGAACTCTGTCTATTGGAGGATCACTTGTAGCGTGCGAAATTATTCTTTTTTCGTTTTTCATCTCTGGCGATGTAAAAACCTCTTCATATTTTTTGCCAGTTATCTGGTTGGTGGACTTGTTGCCAGTCCTCATCCAGTAGCCAAATTCATTGCCCTCAATTAGCCTCTCAAGATCTGTCTTTTGAGCTGATCTGAGTTTTTTATCAGCTGCAAAATGGCCTGTGTAAACTATCTTTTCTTTGAGTTTTTCTGGGAAGTTCAGGTTGTATTCACACATAGTATATGGCGGAGGCGAGTCTGCAACAACAATCTTTGTTGCCTTGGCAATTTGCTTTGCGACAAATACGACACCTGGATAAAAATAGAAACGGGATTTCCACAATTTTGGCATAAACTGGTTTGTCACAAAAATGCAGTTTACTCCTCGGTTGTATGCTAAGATGTTTGGGCCCATATCGCCGTCGTTGATAACTAGATCAAATCCAATGGAATCAAACAACTTGGCCTCTTTTCTCAAATAACTGCTGATCTGCCTTACTACTGGCGGGTTGCCAGATATGGGCAACAAAACGTTTAGCATTGATAAAAAAATACTTGGGCCGTATTTTCCGTCAATTGGCGTTGGCATCAGAATCTCATGGATGTTTTGCTTTTTGTCTGGAAACTGCTTTAGCAGCTTTTGGTAGATCTCGTCCTTGCTGGAGTAATGAATCTCGTACTCGTCTTTGACAAAGTTTGGCAGCTCCTCATTAAGCGACATCATTCGGGAGTAGTGTCCGTTGCCCCACGAATAGATGAACTGGCCTATTCTCTTCACAGCCTCACTCAAAAAGAGCGGGCATAAATTTTCAATGCTTTAACGAGTCCAAAATGTCGTGAGTGTTATTCGGCCCGACATCCACAGTTATTGACTGCCTTGTCTTTAGGGTATTCTGAACAATGCCTGAAACATCCGAATCGTTTTTTGCAAATCTGAGTGTGCCGAGCCTTTCGATTTTGTGCAGATATTTGCCAAGGCCGATCTCTTTTGCCGTATTGATTATAGCATTGTCAACTCCTGCAAGCGCAATCCATGGTACAAGCCTGTTTTGGAGTATGGTGCTGACATTTTGATCAATGAACCAAATGGGAAACACAAGCGGAGAAAGCGGTAGAGATATTCTTTTGATTTTTTCTTTTTTTGCAGCAGCGCACAAAATCTCAGTTACTGCCCTGACTTTGAGCTGGAGCGACTTTGCATTTTCCTGCTTTAATGGGAGCCTGAAAAAGTCTAGCGTAACCTGAGTGCTGACAGTTCTTGGCAGAATTCTATTTATCATTTTGACTAGCTCAAGCAAATTAGAATCGTTGTAGCAGACTAGAATCCTAACATCAAATCCCTGCTTGATTGACTCAAGGCAGCCTACTGCTGATAGCTCATCAAAGATGCAGCAGACAATTTTTTCGCCTTGGGAGTTGTATGGTATTCCACCATGGCCGCTGTCTAAAAAGATCGAAATGTAGGCGTTCTTTTTTGTAAGAAAGCAGTAGATCTGCTTGTCATGTTTTTCCTCTGTTCCAGGCCTGCAGTCCATATGGTGAGTTTTCTCAATTAGTGCAGATGTTGCGGCAACCTCTACGTCCTTTGGCAAATAGCCAGAGGAGTGGCCCTCTACTTTGATGTGGAATTGGTCCCCCTTTAGCAAAAGGTTTGCGCCAATCTTTGCTATTGAGGAGACTAGAAGATCAAACCTGTTTTCAGTACGTCTTGATATTGTTATTTTGTCGATGCCAAAAAGCAGGTTAATTGCGGAGGAGGCAAAAACGGGGTCATTTGCGTCAATCACTATCAGGCCGTCATCTTTTCGAAGTTGGCCAAAGTGCTGGTTTTGAATTTTGAGAATTTTCTTGATATTTGTGATTAGTTGGTTTTGCTTGTTTTTGGCAAAAATCGAAGGGAAAACAACTACAAAGGCAGCCTCGTTCATTTTCTTTCATGGACTTTGCCTGTTTATAATTTTGATTTACTTGTCTACTATCCAGTAATAATTATAAAACAACTTACGACCAAAATCAATGTGGCAAGATTCTCGCAAGAAGAAATTGACAAAATTAACTCCAAGTTAAAAACGCCTGAGGATGCTCTGAGGTGGGCATATGATACTTTTGGCGACAAAATCGCAAAAGCGTCAAGCTTTGGGGCAGAAGATTCCGTAGTTACTGACATGATAACCAAGATTAATCCAAAGGCCAGATTTTTCACACTTGACACAGGACGACTAAACCAAGAAACGTACGACATAATGGACGAGCTTGCAAAAAAATACAACATCAAATTCGAGGTGATGTTTCCTGACGCAAACGAGGTTCAGGAGATGGTGACAATAAAGGGAATAAATCTTTTCTATGAAAGCGTAGAAAACAGAAAGCTCTGTTGTGAGATAAGAAAGGTCCATCCACTAAACAAAATTCTAAGTACGCTTGATGCGTGGATTACAGGACTGCGACGAGACCAAAACGAAAACAGATCAATGATAGAAATGGTTGAAGTAGACAGCCTTCATGGAGGAATAATCAAAATTAACCCATTAATTGATTGGACATGGGATCAGACACTAAACTACATCAAAGAACGCAAAATACCATACAACAAGCTACTTGACAAAGGCTACACAAGCATCGGGTGTGAGCCATGTACTAGAGCGATAAAACCAGGAGAGGACCTGCGAGCAGGACGTTGGTGGTGGGAGTCTGATACACACAAGGAATGTGGCCTCCACATGGATCACTCTGAGCAATGACTGAACATGAAGGCGTTATCAAGCCTCACGGTGGGAGGCTGATAAACAGAATTGCACAAAAAAATCCAGACGGACTGTATTCTATTTCAATAAGTGAAGACTTGGCAAATGACGTAGAAAACATCGCAGACGGGATTTTCAGCCCCCTTGAAGGATTTTTGCTTCAGGCCGACTTTGAAAGTGTTATAAAAAAAGGAAGGCTTGCAAACGACCTTGCGTGGACAGTGCCAATTGTTTTGGATGTCGACAAAGACACTGCAAATAAGATCAAGCGAGCAGGTGACGTGGCACTAAAGAACTCAAATGGCGAATTTGCTATATTGCACATTGAAGATGTGTATTCATTTGACAAGCAAAAGGCTGCTCAGGCCATTTATGGAACAACTGATGCAAACCATCCCGGCGTAGCAAAAACAAACTCGATGAACGAGTATCTGGTTGGTGGGAAAATCGACTACATCAGAAAACCAGGGGAAGACTCGATTCGAAAATATAGAATGACGCCACAGCAAACAAGAAAAGCGTTCTCAGATGCGGGATGGAAAACAATTGTTGCGTTTCAGACAAGAAATCCGCCACACGTAGCGCACGAGATGCTGCAAAAAACCTCGCTTACTACACACGATGGTGTTTTTGTCAATCCACTCATTGGGAAGAAAAAGTCAGGCGACTTTGTTGATGAGGTGATCTTGGAGTCTTATTTGGCCATGATTGATAATTATTACCCAAAAAACAGATGCATTCTTGCAACGCTACACACCGAGATGAGATATGCTGGACCAAAAGAGGCAATTCACCACGCAATAATGAGACAAAACTATGGCTGTACACACATCATAATTGGACGAGATCACGCAGGTGTCGGAAAATACTACTCGCCGTTTGCAGCTCAGGAGATCTTTTCTGACTATACGGACATGGCAATAAGGCCTATCTTTTTTCCGGCATTCTATTATTGCAAAAAATGCCTTGCGTTTACAAACGAGCGTGCATGTCCACACTCGCCTGAATTCCATGAGCAGATAAGCGGAACAAAACTCCGTGCACTAATTGATGAGGGCCAATCGCCTTCGGAGTTCATAATGAGGCCCGAAGTCATCAAAGTAATCCTCTCACACAAAAAACCATTTGTGGAATAAGCATGAAACTATCAAAACTGGTTTTACTGATATCCATAATTGCGGCATTTGTGCCAGCATACGGCCAAGAGTTTTCAAACACCTCACTGGTATTACAAAAAATAGACATACCGGCAAACGAGTTCAACAGGGTTCTAGACGATTCTACACCTATACCATTTGATACGGCTCATGCTGGAAACTGGCAGATAAACATAGAAAATGACCTTCTTTACGGAAATCCAAAGGGGAGTGCAATAATACGAATTTACGATGCAAACATTGCAGACAAGTTCATCGAGATAGGGATGGGCAGCCCGCCCGATCGTAAATTCTGGGTCACAATTGATGATCCGGAGCGGGGCTTGATTCCTGCCACACGACTTGATAAGGACGGATGGTATGAAGACTCGAAAATTATTGCAGCATATAGTGATTCTCAAGGCATTTCGGTAGGCAATGGAAAGAGAATCGTTGTAAGTAACGTTATCTTAGATAACTTTGTTGTTGGCAGCTATGCGGTGTATGGAATGAATGAGCCAACTGACCCGCCTGCAATAAACTCTGGCACATTCATCATTGATATAATATCGGGCGATGTATCACAAAACCCAATCCATTATTATCCGTATTATGTGACTGGTGCAGTTGGCGCAATAATTGGCGTGTTGTTGCTAGTCAAGAAGCGTTCCTAGTCTTGTAGTATTTGCAGTATTTTTTGATCTTGCAGACATTACACATCGGTGAGATGGGTTTGCAGATGTTTTGGCCGTACATTACAAAGGTATCATTGATTTTAAGCCAGTATTTTTTTGGAATTTTTTTAATCAGGGCAAGCTCTGTTTCTTCTGGAGTTTTTGTCTCAACTAGACCTAATCTGTTTGATATTCTGTGTACATGAACGTCTACTGGAATGGCTGGTTTTTCATAGGCATAAACTAGTACGCAGTTTGCTGTTTTGCGCCCAACTCCTGGCAGCTGCACAAGCTGGTCCAAATTATCAGGCACAACTCCATCATACTGTGACTCGATTATTTTTGCAACATCGATTATTCTTTTTGCCTTTACGTGGTAAAATCCAATCGGCCTGATTATTTTTTCCACGTCTTTTGTTTTTGCATTTGCCAAGTCTTTTGATGTTTTGTATTGCAAGAACAATCGGCCGACCACCTTTGTTGTGTTTTCGTCCTTTGTCCTTGCGGAAAGAATTGTTCCAATTAGGATTGCAAATGGGTCTCCTTTTTCTACGTCATGGAGCTGGCGCAGTGCAGTCATTCTTGGTGGCTTGACGGAATTCATTGTATTTATCATGCCGCTAAGAATCCTCTCCATTATTTTCTGAGATGCATTATGCCATAATAAGTTAAACTTGAAAATTTCCATAGAAGTATTATATCGCTCAATGCAACCATACTTGTGGAGCTAACAAAAGAAGAAGAACTTGCACTAAAGGGAGAATATGGAGAGACGCTGGAGACTGCGTACAGAATTCTTATCGCAACAGGCGAGGCAACAAACGCAGAAAAGCTAGTACCAATCAAGTGGGCTCATCTTTCTGGGGCCAACTACAACACGATTGGCGATGCCGGAGAGGAATTTCTCTCAAAACTCAGTCAAAGCGCAAAGGTAAAGGTGATGACAACGGTAAACCCAATTGGGTATGACTTTGAAAAGGTCTCAGATTACAAACTTTCAGACGAATTCATAAAAAAACAGAAAAGCATTGTACAGTCTTATCAGAAAATAGGAACAACTCCGTCGTTTTCATGCATTCCGTACGAGATATTTGATCTGCCGCAAAAGGGAACGCAGGTGTCTTTTGCAGAAAGCAACGCTGCAATCTATGCAAACTCGATTGCCAACCTAAAAACAAACAAGGAAAGCTCGTTTAGCGCACTAGCTAGTGCGCTGACTGGAAAAAGCCCCTACTCTGATCTTAGAATTAACGATAAGCCAAACCTCACAATTCGAATGAAGGTAGAGCAGCCAGACGAGATGGCATTTGGCATGCTTGGATATTTTGCAGGAAAAATTGCTGATAACTCTGTTGCAATTTCAGGCGTCTCAGAAATGGACAAGCGTAGCTGCAAGTCATTGTGTGGAGGAATGGGGACGTCGGGCAGATGCGGTAAGTTTGTCTTAGGAGAAGGGACACAAGACTCTGAAAAGGTTGATTTTGACAAAAAAGAGATGCAGAAAATTTACGATGAGCTAAACACATCAGACCGTGGGGATTTAATCACACTTGGCAGCCCGCAGCTAGGGCTAGAAGAGATGTCTAGCCTTTCTTTGATGCTCAAAGGCAAATCATTTAGGAAACGCTGTATGGTTTTTTGCCCAAGGGCAGTACAAGAACAAGCAAGAAATCTTGGATATACAAATGAGCTGGAACGCGCAGGCTGTGAAATTTTATCGGACTGTTGCACCTGCCTTACCCCGTTAATTGACAAAG
Source organism: Candidatus Nitrosotenuis sp. (assembly GCA_036396715.1). Classification (GTDB taxonomy): domain Archaea; phylum Thermoproteota; class Nitrososphaeria; order Nitrososphaerales; family Nitrosopumilaceae; genus Nitrosotenuis. The sequence goes on along the minus strand of DASWKH010000013.1, from coordinate 14,625 downwards.
ACGACGTTGACTCTGTTACCACCAATAGCATCAAAGGCGCGTACTATCTGAGGAATTCAAACGGCGTTGATGTCAACCTAAAACCACTATCGCAAATCATCAAAGACGAGACGAAATGACACTCAAGGTAATAGTGAAGGGAAAAACACAGGGAAAAATTCTCAAAACAAACACGCCAATTAACTTTCTTGGCTCTGTTGACAAAAAGACCGGAGTCATAAACGACAACAGACACGACTTGGCAGGAAAATCAATAAAAGACACAATCCTTGTCTTTCCCCACGGGGTTGGAAGCAGTGTTGGTGCATATACCATATACTCACTCAAGTCAAACAACTCTGCCCCACTTGGGATGGTGTGCAAAAAAGTCGATCTCACAGTTGCATCGGGATGTGCACTTGCAAACATCCCACTAGTCATTGCAACAGAACAAGAATACGACTCACTTGAGGACGGAAAACAAATAACGCTAGATGCGGAATCTGGAACAATTCTATAGATTCACATTAATCATTTAACAGGGTTTTAGCTTGCAAGAAAATTTTGTTCCATTGATCCCATGTTAACCTGCCTGTCTGCGTGTTCTGTCTGCTAGGATGATAGCTACACAAAATTATCTTGTTGTTAAATGAAAACTTGTTTCCATGAAAAAATTTCTGATATTTAATTCCAAGAAGTTGTTTTAGAGTATCAAATGCTATCTTACCTAAACATACTATCACTTTGACATTTTCCAAAACAAGTAATTCCTGTACAAGATACTCAGAACACGTACTGATTTCCTGCTTGGTAGGTTTGTTATCTGGTGGTGCGCATTTTACTGCTGCAGTAATGTATGCATTAATGAGGCTAAATCCATCATCGATATGCGTGCTTGTTGCCTTTGTGGCAAAACCATTCCCAAAGAGAACCCTTGCTACCCAGTCTCCTGAACTATCACCTGTAAACATTCTACCTGTCCGGTTTCCACCATGGGCAGCAGGAGCCAGTCCTATGACTAACAATTTAGCGTTGGGATCGCCAAAACCACCTAATGGCCTTCCCCAGTATTTTTCATGTCTGTATCGTTTTACTTTTTCAGCGGCCACTTTTCTGATGTATGCAGCAAGGCGAGGGCACTTTTGGCATTTAATGATTTGTTTGTTTAATTTGGAAATAGATCGTATCCTCATCTGATTAATTTGTACTAGCGATTCTATGTTTTATTCTTGAAAAAAACACAACTGACAAGATCGCCAAAACCAAGGATAACAAAGGCAATTCAAATTCTGGCAGTGATTTATCTGGCGAGTATATCTCTCCCCACTGACTTGGATTTGAGACAAAGCCTTCAGGATCCAAATTTTGTGGATAAGTGTAAGTTTTGTTTGAATGACCATCATAAACAAGGAAATAAAACCCATAAACGCTTTCTCTTCCGATCAAATCTGTAGGAATCCTAAACTCATAGCTTGGATGAGGTACTGATGTATACCTATCATTCTCATCAGAGACAGTACTTATCCCAATAAATCCTTCAGGATTGGGGATTTCATTGAAAAAACTAGTTGTCTCTGAAGCATGACCGCCATGGTAGACAAAGCTGTTTTTGCTATCCAGGTATGTCATAAAACAATAATCATCAAAGTCTGCCTTTGTTGATTTGTTGTTCTTTGTGTCAAAGCAGATGATCGCATAATCACTTACTTCATCTAGTTGATAATCGGTTATTGGATCCAAAAATATGTAAACAAAGTCGCCTTGGTGTGCACTTCTTAGAATAACTTCTGTGTTATTGTCGTAATGATAAGTGTCAAGACTTGATGCCTTCCATTCAAATTCATGCGTCCATTTTCCATCAAAAACTATCTTATCCATTGTACCTGAAACTGTTATTGGTATGGGCTCAAAAGCGTAAACATTAGTGAATCCCAAAAAAAACAACATGAAAATGGTTACACGCGTTTTCAATCTAGTGTTTTTAGATAAAAAATCAAGATATATTTTTGGCTGCAATACACAATATGCCAATATAGCTAAAAATTACCACTTTGGAACGATATTATTTAATAAAATTCCACAATCACTATATAGCGGAAAAGGATCCATTCCTTAATGAAATTGAGTACTACAGCACTAATTCTTGGTGTTGCATTAGCAGTAGTAGCAGGCTTGTTCAGCTCAACCATTTTTGGTCTAGTTGGGACAAAGACTGATGCTCAAACTAATACAGCTGCCACAGGATTATTTACTGGACACGTAACTACAATACACGAAGACGCCGCAGGTAACGTCATAGGATACAGACAATCTGACAACCTGATCGTAAACGGAGGAGAAAACTGTGCGTTAAAACTATTGTTTGCAGCAACCGGCGGTGATGCATCTGGAAATACAGTTTGTGTAGGTACAAACGATGCTGGATTCAGATGGATTGCAATAGGAAACACTAGCAACGCAGAAGCAGGCACACCAGCAGCCCCACTAGATACAGACATTAGACTCTACAACCCACACAACTCAACCTCATACGGTCTTGAGAACGGACTTGCCAGAATGTTTGGCAACGTAAATTCTGTTACTGGTTGGACTAATGCCACAGGTAGCACAGAAGCAAGTGTAGTAATGTCAGCTACATTCACAAACACTGCAGGCGCTGCAAGAAGTGTAAGCGAATCTGGTCTATTTAACGCAACAGATGGAAATGAAAGCACTGACGCAATGTTTGCAAGACAAGTATTCCAAACAATCTCACTGAACAACGGCGACTCGCTGACTGTACAGTGGACCATCAACGTAGGCGGAACAGGCACATTCAACTAAGTCCTAAAACACTCTTTCTTTTTTATTTTAATTTATGAGATATTGTGAAATATCATTGTAGATTCTTCTTTGCCTTTCTAAACCCATGACTAAATGTTTTATCGTATAGTTTAGAATACTCGTACGACTTTGGTTGTATTACATCTCCAATCATGACTATGGCAGTTTTTGTTATTTTTTCGGCCCAGACTTTTTTGACAATGTCTTCTAGGGTTCCAGTGATTATTTTTTGATCAGGCCAGCTTGCCTTGTATACAATGGCTACAGGTGTTGATTTGGAGTACCCTCCCTTGATTGCTTCCTTTACTATATCTGACAACAAATGAACGCTGAGGTAGAAGATCATAGTCGATTTGTGCTTGGCAAGCTCTGAAATTCGCTCCTGTTGAGGTACTTTGGTACGCTTTTCTGCCCTTGTGATTATGATGGTTTGAGTTACACCTGGCAAGGTAAGCTGCAATCCAAGTGCCGCAGATGAGGCTAAAAACGACGTAACACCTGGTACAATTTCACATACTATTCCTTCCTTTTTCAGGTTGTCTGTCTGCTCCCGTATTGCTCCATATATGGCAGGATCGCCGTCGTGGAGTCGTATCACAAGTTTGTTTTTCTGTGCATTATTCTTCAAAATTTCAAAGATCTCCTCGCGTACAAGACCTGAAGCATCGTAAAGTTTTGCCTTTTTGCAGATTTTGAGTATTTGTTGTGGGATCAGAGAACCAGAATACACAACTACATCTGCTTTTGAGAGGAGTTTCTTTGCCTTTACTGTGATGAGATCTGGATCGCCAGGTCCACACCCTACAAAGTAAACTTTATACACGTTTTACCACCATTATCGAAAAATATTTCGTAGTCATTGTGTTTTCATTTACATCGCCTAATCTCATCTTTCTTACTATTTCATTTGGTGTACCAAGATCCTGACCAATTGCAAAAATAGAATCATCTGAAAATCCTGCCTCCTTTAATAGCTTGATTACCTGATCGAAATATCTTCCATCTTTGAGAAATATCATTGTATCACAGTTTTTTGCAGTTTCTTTTACTCTTGATAGATCATAACATGAAGGAATTACTGCCATGGTCTCAGCACCTTCTGCAAGACTTAGTCCAACCTTTGATGCAAACGTAAACATTGAAACAATTCCTGGAATTACTGCTATCTTTATCTCCGGATATTTGATTTGCATTTTCCTGTGAAGATAGATCCACGTACTGTACAGGTATGGATCGCCAACTGTAAGATAGACTACTTTTTTCCCCTCAAGCACCTTTTGAGCTAAAATTTTGGTATTTTTTTCCCATGTAGACTCTAGTGTTTCCTTGTCCTTTACCATTGGAAAGACTAGATTCAGTATCTCTGGTTTTGACTTGTCAATTATCGATTCCACAACGGCAAGCGCTATGCTTGGTTTGCCTTCCTTTGCAGTAGGGCACGCAATAACTTGGGCACTTTGTATTGCCTTTACTGCCTTGACTGTAAGTAATTCGGGATCTCCAGGACCGCATCCAACGCAGACAAGCTCGTGCATGCCTTGAATCAAAATTTTCCTAGTTAAAAGCGAATTGGACTAGTTTTTTGTCGCAGAAATTATTGTTACGGGGTTTCGTGCAAGCATCATCGTTCCAGTTGAGGTCTTTTTGCTCTTTGAGACGGTAATCTGTGTAATGTCAATATCACCAAAGTCCAACTTGTATATTACATCCAAAACTGTATACAGTGTCTCAATTAGTATTATTCCAATTATGATTCTTGCGCCCGACTTTAGTTTTTGATTACATAATTTGACGATGTCTTTTGTGTCGCCACCTGTTCCTCCAACGAAAATTGCATCTGCCATTGGAAGTGCAGCAATCTTTTCTTTTGCATCACCTAATATGATCTCAGCGTTTGTTATTTGGAATTTAGCAAGATTTTTACGTGTAAGCTCGACTGCCTTTGGATCAATGTCGACTGCATAGATTTTTCCCTGCTCCCCTACCTGCAGTGCCGCCTCTATTGTTATGGAGCCGCTTCCACAACCAATGTCATAAACTAAATTCCCAGATGCCAGTCTTGCTTTACTGATTTGGACTGCCCTGACTTCTTCTTTTGTTATTGGAACCTCTTCTGTTCTATCAAAATATTCATCAGGTATGCCGGGAGTTTTGTATTTCCACATAAGTGACTCTAAAGCGGATTTAGTGGAATCAAGCCCGTGTCTGGATGATGTGTAAGAGTATATGAGAGGATCCACATGAACAGATAGATGAACACATAGCTTCCAATTCCAGTTGTGACAAGCTTTTTCCTATCGGATGACGGAAGCCCTATTCTCATTCCCTTTCCAATCACTACAGAAGCTATGAAAGTTACGATCATAAAACCAATTGATGCCCATCTTCTTTCCTCGCCATCAATTGATTCAAAAAGAAATGTCGCGGCAACGCCAGCCATTGCTGCAAGACCCATTCTAATCCAAAACAGCTTATCAAGTAGCTTTTTACGCCTAGTTACCTCGTCTTGGTTCTCAGCAGCCTCAGTCTTTGGCTGATCCTCGTCTTTTTTAGAATCGTCTTGTGGTGGTGATTTCTTCTTTGGGTGTTTTGTCAATGAAATTTCTAGGATGACTCAATAGTGTCCGGTTTAAAATGTTTGGTCGCATATTCCACATCAGTAAGAGTATATTTCAGATTTTTACTGGTTCATTATGGCACTAGCTGGAATAGAACTGACCTTTCTTGTAGGCGAGATATCAAAGAAAACAAGCGGTTACTATGTAAACAATATCTATTCGATAAACCAAGACAGCATACTATTCAAGCTGCACCATCCGCAGAATGCAGACTTGTTTTTGGTGGTATCCACAATTGGAATGTGGCTTAGCACCATTAAAATTGATAAAATCGAGGAAAACAGGCTGGTAAGGCGATTGCGCAATGATCTGATCCGATTAAAGCTAGTAAAACTAGAACAAATTGGTCTTGAGAGAATCGCGTATCTGAGATTTTCTGGTTTTGATAAAGAGTTCGTGTTAATTTGCGAGTTTTTTGGTGATGGTAACATCATACTGTGTAATAAGGATCTCAAAATTTTGGCCCTACTTCATTCAATCGAAGTACGGCACAGAGAGCTACAGGTTGGCATGGCATACACCCCTCCACCACAAAAAGGCCTCAACATACTTGATATCAACGAAAAAGACTTTGTTGAGCTCAAGTCTAGCTCAACTCCCATAGTTAAATGGTTTGGAAGAACTTTTGGCCTGCCCTCAAAATATGCAGAAGAAATACTTCGAGTCGCCCAAGTCGATTTTGACACACACGGTAGCGGTCTCACAGATGATAAGGCCAAAGAGATAGTCACAGCTGCTAGAGCGCTAACACAGAGAGTTGTGAGTGGCAACCACGAACCAGTAATTGTCAAAACCAAAGACAGCCTTGATGTATATCCAATTATTTTGAATGCACAAGACTCTGAATATGAAAAAATTCCAAGCTTCATGGAGGGTCTGGACAAAGTGTTCTCAAAGATTCTGCTAGAAAGGGGTAAAGTTTCACAATCAAGCGAGCTTGATAAAAAAATAAACGACATACAAAGCAGAATAGATGAACAGAACAAGGCAACCTCTCAAGTAAAAGAACTCTCTGAAAAAATTTCAAGTGTCGCAAAATCCCTTTTTGAGCTAAGCTCCAGCGGCATAACTACGATAATTGATCCCGCAGCAGCTGAAATACTCAAATCACAAAATACCGAGATAGTAAAAGAAAAAGGACTAGATTATATCAAAATTGATGGCGAAAAAATTCAGATCCGAACCGATGCTTCAATTCCTGCAATTGCATCCACATTATTTGATGAATCAAAGCGCCAAGCTGCTGCAATAGCTTCAATTGAATCACTAAAGGCAAAAAACCAAAAAGAGATTGTAAAGCTCAAATCACAGTCACTTGATGCAAAAGGATCCGTCTCATTTACCCAGGTTAGAAAGAAAAACTGGTTTGAGCGATACAGGTGGTTTTACACCTCAGACGGATTCCTAGCCATAGGTGGAAGGGATTCATCATCAAATTCTGCAATTATTCGAAAGCATCTTGAAAAAAACGACAAGGTTTTTCATGCAGAAATCTTTGGCTCACCATTTTTCATACTAAAAGACGTTCCAGAGTCCATTCCGTTTGATTCACTAAATGAGGTTGCGCACGCAACTGCGTGTTTTAGCAGGGCATGGCGAGAGGCAATGTACGGTGTGAGTGCATACTGGATAAACCCAGATCAAGTAAAAAAAGCAGCGCCAAGCGGACAGTTTCTTTCAAGGGGTTCCTTTGTCCTAGAAGGCCAGAAAAATTTCGTCAAAGTTCTGAATCTAAGATTGGCAGTTGGGATACTAGAGAGAGATGGATACCACCTAATTACGTGTGGACCACCAGAGCCAATAAAGAACAGCTGTCTTTGTTATGCAATAATTGAGCCAGGAGACTCTGAGATGCCCGAGGTTGCAAAAAGAATTCGGCTTGAATTTATCAAATTAAACGAAGATGTTGCAAAACATTTTACCATAGATGATTACGTGCGGGTTTTGCCTGCAGGTGGAAGCCGCATAGTAGATGTCGGATTGTCAAAACTTGAGCCAAAACCCTAGCTTTGTAATAGATTCGATGCTTGGAACTATTGCAAAAAAAATGCGAATTTTAGGCTTTGACTCCAAGTATTTTGCCACGATTGACGACGATGATCTAATTTTGCTTGCAAAAAAAGAAAACCGCGCCATAATCACAAAGGACCATCAGGTTGCAGACAATGCCAAAAAGCATGATATTTTGACAGTTGATATCACCACACATACGGAAAAAGATCAGCTAATAGAAATTGCAAAAAAGACTGGCTTTACGAAATATGAATTCAATCCAAACATCGCAAGATGCCCCATATGTAATGGAATCTTACATGGAGTCGAAAAACACCAGATTATCGACAAAGTACCACCAAAAATAGCTCAAAACGTAAAAGAATTCTGGATTTGTGAGGACTGTAAGCACATCTACTGGGAGGGAACTCATATTAGAAACTTGGAAAAATTGATTGCAGAAATAAATGGCCAGCTATAATGTATCAGACCAAGACGGAGAGATTCTTGTTCAAACTGCAAGAAAGATAGTAACAGAGTTTGTCACAAACAGCCGCAAGCTAGAACTGGATGAAAATCTGAGATCACATCTTTCCTTGGAGTCTGGATTATTTGTCACGCTAGATTTGCAAGATGAGCTTCGTGGGTGTGTTGGATTCCCAATGCCAAAAAAATTGTACGAAGCATTACCTGAGGCAGCAATCGCTGCTGCAACACAGGATCCAAGATTTCCTCCAGTTAAATCGGCAGAGCTAGATAAGATCACTTTTGAGGTAACCGTACTTACCCCACCAGTTGAGCTTAAAGTAAATGATCCATTACAGCTTCCATCTAGGATCAAAGTAGGTAGAGATGGCCTAATAGTCAAGCAGGGATATCGCTCTGGCCTTCTTTTGCCACAGGTCCCAGTAGAATACGGTTGGAGCCAAGAAGAGTTTTTGGATTTTACCTGCCAAAAGGCGGGTCTTCCAAGCGACTGCTGGAAGGACAAGCAGACAAAGATCTTTTCTTTTGAAGGAATAATATTCAAAGAAGAAAAACCAAACGGCAAAGTAGTAAGAGAACAGATACATAACAAATAATATTTTTAATACATTAACAAAAATTTAAGAAAACAAAAAGGAATTTTTCGCCTTCAAACTCTACTCGTACGTAGAAGAGCTTGATTGGGACGAAAGTCCTGAGGGAGAGGGGACTGATGGGAATCGTTCCCCGATTTGCTGTTCTGCAACTGCCGATGCTTCTTGCAATATTCTTTCTGTCTCCTCACTTGATACGTCAGATTCAACGCTGAACGAGTCTCCAGCAAGTGAATCCATCATGAGGCCACCTAGTGTCTGTGTCATTGCATTAAGCTCTGCATCAGCTTCTGGCATGAATCGTCCAAGCGATGATTTCAATCCTTTCATGGTTGACATTGCTGGACCAATTGCTACCATAGCATCGCCCAGGTCGTGGATAGTAGTCAAACGGAGCTGTACTTGTTCTAATGCTATTCTTGCATTGCTTAGCATCTTTGTTACTTTTCGTATTTCAGCTAGTTCGTTTGATAACACGCGACTTGCGCTTGTGTCATGTTGTTGCATTGCAGCTACGATTCGTTTAAAAAGTTGAGCGTCACGTTCGTGCAGTTTGTTTAGCATTGAATCCATTTTTGAAATTTGTAATTGCAGTTTGTTTACTGCGGTTTGGATTCTTGGTTTCAATGCTCCTTGCGGTTTAACAGAGTCTTTGATTTTGTCTGAAAAACTTGCAGTGTCTTGACGTGCCCAATTCTTCTCGAAGCCGGTCATGCGCAACTGTTTTGAATTTAATTCTTAATTGATATAGTGCATTATAATCAACTGATGTGTAAATTTAGCTGACAAGATCTAAATTGCATAGTTGGAGGTGTGGTATGTGGGTAAAATAGTTGTTTTTGATTCTGGTTTTGGCTCTCTGTCAATAATTAAAACAATTCAAAAACGAACAAAGGCGGAAATTATCTATTTTGCAGATCAAAAAAACTTTCCATATGGAAAAAAATCTAAAAGAGAACTTGAAAAAATAATAAAAAACACAATCAATAGTCTGCAAAAAAAATTTAACCCAGACCTTATAGTTGTGGGTTCTAACACGCCATCATTATTACTTGATAAAATAATTTCTAATAATTCTAGAGTAATGGGAGTGTTACCACCTCTATTGGAAGCACAACAGCTTACAAAAACAAATTCTATTGCTATGCTTGTTACAAGTTCGGTTGCAAAAAGCTCCGCATTAAATAATTTTATAAAAAAAAATCTAATAAAGAAAATAAAAATTATAAAAATTGATTCAAGTGATCTTGTTGAACTCGTTGAATCTGGTAAATTCATTCATAAGAAAAATATTTGCGCTAAAAAAATAATTTCTATCTTGCAAAAAAAATTCATTACAAATAATATCGATGTGGTAACATTATCGAGTACACACCTACCATTCTTACTTCCCTTATTACAAAAGTTATTCCCGCATATTGAATTTTTAGACCCAGCAATTAACGTTGCAAATCAACTTGTAACTCATAAATTATTTTCACCAGCTAAAAAAAATACTTTAAAAATTTTTAGCTCTGGAGATATCAACAAATTCCAAACAAATTTGCACAAAGTAGGAATAAGAAAACCAGTCCAACAAATTAATTTTTAATATTGATCATTTTATTTGATCATAAATTCTAAATTTTTGTTTTCTAGTTATTTGTGATCTAAATCTTAAAATATTTTTTAAAAATTTTGATTGAAATTTTGTAAACCAAACTGGTATCATCAATACAGTAATTTGCCATAGTGGTATTGCTTTTTCCCCAAAAATTCCTCACCGCTTATCTGATTTTTTCAGCTGATCATTCATACAGTGAACAACGCAAAAAGTAACAATCTTGACGATATTCAGCTGGATACTATATCTGGATATCACGCAGTAAATTCAGTTCCATTCTCGTTTTGCACAAATCATGACTGCCAAATTTTAATGAGGTAAATAATTTTGAATAATGCAAAAATCATTTCAATATCATTAATTTTCATTCTACTTTCATCATTTAGCTCATCATTTGGTGATACAATATCACAAAATTATAAACAAGAAATAACTCCGCCAAAATTTATTGAAAAGCCAAGTGTTACAGAATTAACAAGAGATTTCACATTAGCACTTGATGAGAAAAAACTACAATTGACAAATCAGGAGATATCTATAACTCTATTAAGACAACCAATAGTTGAATACATCACTAATATTCACATATCAGAAGACATTACAATTTCTAATGATGATGGTTCGGAAAACCAAATTTATCTTCTCAAACACAATCGCTACCAAGCAATACTGGAAAGAATATTCAACTATAGAAAATTCAAATTTGACAACATAGTTGGATTACCGATATCCACTGGATCAATTGTATCATTATACCATGATATAGTGGGATCACCGACTAATAATAATGACATACAAAATGATGACTTTGATCAAATTTTACTTGACATCAACAACATCTTTACTACTGATCTAGATACCGACTTACTAAAGCTACAGCCAATCATTGCCGCACTTGCAGTCCAATCAACTTATGACGACTTTGGAAAACAAATCAGATTCATCACTGATTCGTTTGAGCAACAATCATCTACAACGCTTTTCATTTTTACCGTTGCGGCCTTTTACATTATCGTAAGATCTGAAAACCCAAAATTAAAAATTCAAACTTATAATCGAATATTATCGCTTGTTTTTATTTCACTTTTAGCTTCATCACTGATTGTTACTCCATTATCAATCTCTGAATCATATTATGCTCATGCCGAAACCGAAAAAAATGTCAATTTTACCGATGATATGCCTCCTGAATCACTCTCTGACCAAATTTTTGAGCAGGAAAATATCTTGGAATCTGATATTGAAACCATCATACCCTCATCTGCATTGGCTAACATAACAGAATATCCATTAGGGGAGACTATGAGCGAATCCAATTCTACTTTGGAATTAGAAAGTTACGAAAATACTATAATTTCTACAAACACCACTTCAATAACAACTACTAATTCTACAAATCAAACAACCAGCGCTACATTCATACCAACTCCAACTAACGCCACAACCCCAACAACACCGGCTACCCCCCTCCAAACAGTCCTATCGCTCATAGAGAACCTAAACATCATAGGCAATTCTGCTACTCCAACTAACGCCACAACCCCAACAATCCTGCCCCACATAGTCATTCCAAATGCCACTAAATCTTGGAATGTGAATGCTACAACTGACTCTAAATTCGTAGGCGATGTACATGTAAACCAAACAGGAATCATACTTGATGGCGGATTTATCAAATCAGCCGGCAATTACACCAATCAGACCTCGAATCTAGCCGTTGCAGCTTGGATAAAGCCAGAGTATACCTCTGGCGCATCCGTATTTACCATACTATCCAAGGACAAATCATTTGAACTAGCCCTAAATAACATCGTACATCCACAACGAATCGCAACCTTTTCTGTATTTGATGGAATAAAGTGGCATAGCGTACAAACCAGCACAGAAATAGGCCAGAGTTGGTCTCATATAGCTGCCACATTTAACGGAACAGAGATCTCAATTTACGTAAACGGCACTATCTCAAAAACGGTAAAAACAATTCCAACCATAACACTTGATTCTTCAGGTAACAGGCAGAATACCACGCCTGAGATGGCGGCAAAAGACTCTGAAATTGTGGTTGGTGCAACCTTGGATACAAGAACAGTTGATACGGCACAAAAAGCATTTACTGGAAGCCTTGATGAAGTGGAAATCTATGACAAATATCTTACCGCACAACAAATCTTGGCGTTATACCAGAGAACACTACCATTAATCTCGGCAAAACCAGTACCTTTACCTCCAATTCAAATCGAACTACCACCAATCAACCTACTTAACCAGACAAACATAAACGGCACGCTGGCTACCAACGCAACAGAACATGTTATAGTACCTACCGTTAACCAGACAAACAAGCTTACCATATCTGCATGGGTTGATCCAAACTACAACAATCTGTCAGATGAACTTACAGTAGTATCAAAAGCCGGCTCATTTGCATTGTCTCTAAACAACATCTTACCACCACAACACACAACCACATTCTCAGTATTTGATGGAATAAAGTGGACAGAATTACAAGGCAAAAGTAAAATTGAAAGCCTCTCACATCTTGCAGCCGTAATAGACGGAACAGAGATCTCATTATACGTAAACGGCACACTACAAGAAAAAAAGACACTGCAAAACTCAATTGAGGTATCAGAAGGTAAACTTGTAACGTCTTCTGCAGAGGTGGTAAAATCTGATACTGATGTTGTAATTGGTGCATACATCTCTATCTTAAGAGAAGAACCACAACTCTCAAACAGATTCTCTGGAACAATTGATGATGCAATAATTTACAACCGTGCATTAACAGAGTATGAAATCAAGCAAATATTCTCACAAGTTATTGGTGAACCGCGACAAACATTTCCACTATTTTCAGAAAATATTCTTTCCTTTACAGACATTGTTACACTAATATACATTCCAGCAGAGGTAACAACATTCACAAACTCTAGTATTCTAAATGAAGAGACAATAGGATTTGCAGATACTATTGCACTCACATTAATTCCACAAAATGCAACATTTGTCAAATCACACATAATAGATGAAACACTTGGATTTACTGACAGTGTCACACTCACCTTAAACGTAACAAATGTACTCACAAATGCTACAGATATTACAAAAGTTGACACATTAGGGTTTGCAGACTATGTCGAATTAATCACAAATACTGGCTTGTCTGCTAACGGCACATCAAACATTGATGCTCTTGGGCTTGTAGATAGCATATCCTTGCAAAAATTGGAAGCACTACAAGATAGTGATATTGCCTTTGAAGAAAGAGGCAAAGACTACTACAAAGTTGAATTTACTAACGGAACAGGGTTTGTTGAGCTTGGTCTCCCAGAGTGGATATATGATAATGCAACAAACAAATACGTAGATCACATCGTAGCAGAAACTGATACTGAGATTACAGTAGACTCGATGCAGATTCCATTTGAATTTGACAAAACTGATTGTTCTGTTTCAATATTTGAGCAAGGTAGACTAAACAAGAATCTTGCAAAACTTGTGGATAAATATTATTGGAAAGTGATGGAATCTAACAACGGCCAAAACTGGAAAGAAAATGCTGCAAACTCAGCTATTTGTCATGTAACCAAAACACAAAACTCAACAGGTACTTTCATTAATGCGCTAAGAGAAAATGAAAAAGGAATCTTCCTCACGGTATATGGCAAAAAAATTGATCAACCATTAGAGGTATTTTTGTACTATACCAACAAAGATGCAAACGCAGTCAGCACCAAAATTGGATTTGTCTCTCATATGGAAGGATTAGATGCTGATGAAATCGACTTTGGCGACGAACAGGTAGCAACAGACACCAAAGTACAAGAAAAGAAGATCAAGAACCAACTAAAAAAACTCTTCAATAAAGATGCTAAAGAAGAGATCCTAGATACACTCAAGGAACTCAAATCTTCTCAAAAACTAATCAAATCTAAATCACAGTTATTCAAGGAATTTGCATTAAACAAAGAAGGCAAAAAGTCGTTACTCTTTGACTTTTCAAAGGCACACAAAGAATTCAAGCAAATCAATGTAGAAAATGCAAATGGCAAACTGGATACTACTTTAGAATTCCTTGATTCGGCACAAACAGCAGAACCAGGTGAGACAGTATTTCTTGACCCAGTGTTTGGTTTTTCTACAGGAAGCAACATCGTCATATCTACATCAGGTGCAAGCGGTACAAGCTGCCCTTCACCTACTACAAAGAGCTCTGGTGTAGGATCGCCAATACTAAGAATGAGAGCAGCAAGCCAAACCGCTAGCCCTGCGTGTACACGTCTTACCACAGAATGGAACATCTCTACTATCCCAGACGATGCGATAATTCAGGACACAAGAATGCGATTTGACATAAGTGCAATTAGTGGAGGCGGAAGAATTGTTGATATTAATTCTATGGAAAGCAGCCCTGTAATTGGAACTTCACCTGGAACAATCTGGAATGATATTGGGGATGGCACAACGTTTGTCACCACATCAAATAGTACTGTGAAGGCAAATGATTATGTTGAAGATTTAGGCACCTTTG
>DASWKH010000012.1:0-9708 GCA_036396715.1 Candidatus Nitrosotenuis sp. | reverse complement strand
TGTATCTTAGATGGGCCAAACAAGCAACAGCTGCTAAGTGGATGTCTTATTGCCACTGCCACATATGGCACGGAGTTTGCACCTCAAGTCCAGCAGCTAAGAGAAATCCGCGAGAGCACACTACTTGCAACAAACTCGGGGGCGACATTTTTGAGTGCGTTCAACGATGCGTATTATTCATTTTCGCCAACTGTGGCAGACTGGGAAAGACAAAACCCAGCCTTTAAGGCACTAGTTCAAACAACAATTACTCCCATGATCTCGACTCTTTCGATACTAAACTATGTCGACATTGATTCGGAATCAGAAATGATAGGATATGGAATTGGAATAATTCTGCTAAACATCGGGATGTATTTTGCTGCGCCAGCATTTGCGATTATAAAACTGAAAAAAATTCTTTACAAATAATTTATAGCTGATTCCAAGCTTTACGGATTTGCAAGGGGATCGAGCGACTTTCTTTTTATTATGCTGAGTATGGCGACTCCGATTCCAATAGCAAAGAACACCATGTACGGCATGGCGTTTCCAGAAAATTCCGATATCAGCCCCGCAATGATTGGCCCGCTCGTCCAGCCCATGCCAAATGTAGTCTCGTACGCCCCAATCATTTTGCCTGAGGCCTCTTTTTTGGTCCTCCTCAAAACAATCTCCAGCGTCAGAGGAAATATTATGCTAAACCCAAAGCCCATCAGAAGCATCGCTGCGGCAAACTCCAAAATCGAGTGCGAGTAAAACGACACAAACAGGCCAGCGGCAATGCTCAGAGTCGACGCAATCAGCGTGCCGCCCGTGTGCCTTGCAAGCCTCCCAGTTGAGGCAAGCGTGATAACACGCGATACCCCAAAGACAAAGTACAACACCTCAATTTCTGTTGCGGACATGCTTCTATCGTTCAAAAACGCAGGATAGATGGTCAAAATAGTTCCAAACGCGGACGTGCAAAAAATCAGGATCACGATGATTTGCGGAAACCTTGCAATCTCTTTGAGTGCGGAAAATGAAAACTTGGAGTCCTGCTTTGGCGATACATGTCTTGAAAGAGGAATGGAAAAAATTATCGCAGCTGCCATCACAAATGTGGCAATCTCAAATAACATCCGGAATGAAATGTCCAACCCATCAAGTAGGAACGTCCCGATTAGCGGCCCTATCATAAAGCCGCTTACAAAAAATCCCGTGAACCGTCCGATGTTTTTTACGCGGGACTCGCCACCACTTGAATTTGAGATGATTGCCTCTGCAGGGGGCCAAAAAAACGCATGTGCAACGCCAGTCATTGCCCTGAGCACCATCATTTCTGGAACCGACTTTGAAACCGACAGAAGGAAGATGGAGGATGCGTTTATCAGAATCCCCAGTGAGAGGAGGTGCCCGTTGTTGATTCTGCCAAGCAAAATGCCGACAAAGACAGGAATGAACATGTAGGGAACAAAGTTTGCAAGGCCGATTAGTCCCAGCTCCGCATAAGATGCGCCGATCTCGTTTTTTGCAAAGATTGGGACTATTGGATTGTGCAATCCGTATGATATTCCAATTATCAGCCCTACTATGTTGATTAGAACTATTGTCTTGTTCATTTGTATGCTGCGACCATTATTGCCCCGCCCATCAAATCCTTTTCAAATTCCACTCTGGAGAACTTTTCTAAAAGCAATGATTCAAGCTTTTTGTTTTGCGGCCAGCGCCTGTACGTTCCGTACAATGTGGCAAACTTTAGCCCAAGCCTTCCGCCGACACAAAAGGCAATGATTGGCAAAACTGCTCTGAGGTAAAACGATACTCCTGCCCTGATGAGCGAGTTGTCTGGCTTGCCGAGGTCCACTATTACGAACCTTCCGCCCTCTTTGAGGACTCTGTGGATTTCAGAGATTGCAATTCTAAGATTTATTGCATCGCGCAGCGAATAGCCACACAAAACTGCATCAAAGTGTTCTTCTTTGAATGGTATGTGCTCAAAGACTCCGCATGAGAGCTCTGGTGTTTTTGCAAAACGTGTGCCGGCATTCTTTAGCATCGGCACAAGTGGATCATAAAGTGTAATTGAGAGATTTCCGCTGCAGAGTTTTTCTGCGGTCCTAGACATGTTGCCAAACCCAGAGCCCGCATCAAGTATTGTATCGCCCTGATTTACGCGGCCCTTGATTCCGCGGTTTCTGTGCTCTACGTCTTTGCCAAGTGAGATGTACGAGTTTACCTTGTCATAGACTGGGATTATTTGCCGGAGGACCTCGATTACCTCGCCCCAATAGCTTCCAAGACCCATTTGGATTGGTATCAAAACAGGATAATTTGTAGTAAACCGTTCTGTTCAAAAGTTGGGTTTGATGGCACGATGTAAATTCCATGCATCGTGGGTTAACACCTGACACATCAAATTGGTTTAATACTAAAATTGACAAAATGATTTGTTGCCTGTCAAATCCACAAGGCAGAACTACAAACCAAATTCTGAGCAACTACAAATGATGGAGATCTTCACTCAAATGGTTAATACCTGCATCAAAATAGGACTAGACAACCACTGTTCAACTCTGAAAAGACTATCGCTTCTTTCATACCAAAAACTTGCCAAATACGACATCATGTCGTATTACAAAATAAATGCAATCTCACAGGCTGTTGGAAGGCTGCAACAAAGAAAGCAGTCAATCAAAAGAGGAGTAAAGACAAAATCCCCGTTTGTACAAAGACCATTTTTGGTGAGTTACTATGGGTTCAAAATCAACGGCTGCCTGTTAACAATACCGTACAAGCCAAGACAACCAATCCACATCCTGCTCAACGAACACACACAAAAAATTCTCTCAGATTCAGCCCTGAAGATGAATTCGTTTTCAATGAGCCAGAACAGCTTGGGTCTTTGTATCTCAAAACAAGTCCAAAAAATCAGGCCAGAAAACATAATCGGAATAGACAGAAACCTCAGGAATGTCACAGTAGGAAATAATGACAAAGTAATATTCTTCAAGACCAACAAACTGCTTTCTATCAAGGAAAATAGCATGCATGCAAGAGCTGGTTTCAAAAGAAACGACCACAGAATGAAACGTAGGTTCTATCAGAAATTCAACCAGAGAGTGCAGCACAGAACTAAAAAACTCGTCCACAAAATATCAAAACAGATAGTTGAGAAGGCAAAGCAAAACAAATCAGCAATCATCTTCGAGAATTTGAAGGGAATAAGAAAACTATACAGGAAAGGAAACGGTCAAGGCAACAAATACAGACGAAAGCTCAACGGCTGGCCATACTACGAATTACAGCACCAAGTAGAGTATAAGGCTGCTTGGGATGGAGTGCCGGTACGGTTTGAGGATCCAAAATGCACCAGCAAGCTCTGTCCGGTATGCGGAAAGAGAATCCAAGAGGACAGGCAAAACAGACGAAAACTATGGTGCAGTAATTGTATGAAATTAATGGACAGAGACGTAGTGGCGTCTTTGAACATTGCATACAAGGGGTGGGCTAGATTTACCCATCCTCGAGGCGACACAGGTGAAGCGCAGTCTGGCATTTTTGAGCCAGCAATGTCGGAACCCAAAATATCAAACTATGATAGTTTGGTAATCCGAATAGTCGATGTGTCGAAGGGAGAGAGTTGGAATTAAAAATGCCGGCTTTTGAACAGAACCTAGTAAACACTGCCTGCTAGCCATCATACCATCATACCAAATGGCTACCTATCTGTCCGCTTGTAACACACTAGTTAACAAATAAATTCACACCCAATCGATCCTGTGCACAAAATGCCAAGAGCAATCGTAGTTGACGACGACAGGGACACAGTGGATGTTTTTTGCGAATATCTAAGACTGATCGACGTGGATGTGGTAGGATGGGGGTATAATGGAAAGGACGCAGCTGAGCTGTATGAAAAACACAGGCCGGATATTGCCTTTGTGGACCTCTCAATGCCAGAGCATGACGGGTTTTTTGCACTAGAGGGCATCAAAGGCCTGGATCCGGGAGCAAGAGTTGTAATACTTACAGCCAATTACACAGATGACATAGTAAGAAAGCTTGAGCAGCTAAAGCCCCACAAAATACTCAAAAAACCTTTTGGAACAGAGCAGGTCTATGAAATAATAAATGAGATCCGACAGTCAATCGTAATGGTGTGACTATGGTGATTTTGGGAACTTGGTTTTTGCCATGCTGGAGTATTTTTCCAAGTCTGCATCGCTGAACTTTTCAAGATTCTTTTTGTCCTTTGTGATGCGGGCCATCTTTATGTGCTTGATTCCGTCCCCCTGCTCGCTTTTTAGCTCAATTGCCGCAATTGCCAAAGCAGACGCATCGTCAAGTGACATGTCGTCTTTGTAGTTTTTTTCCAAAAACGTGTTTACCTCTTCTGCACCGGCGCCAATTGCAACTGCCGCATATGAGACAAAGGTTCCTGAAGGATCAGTGACATAGATTATGTTTCCATGAGGGTCGACTCCTGCAATTATTAGTGCAACACCAAACGGTCGCACGCCGGAGTACTGGGTGTATTGATGGCATCTGTCTGCTAGATGTTTTGCCACCGTTTCCACATCTACCTGCTCATCGTAAATCAGCTTGTGGCTTTGCGAAAACATTCGCGCATCGTCTACTTGGACTCGTGCATCTGGAATGTAGCCTGCCGCTGCAACCCCGATGTGATCATCTACTAGGAAGATTTTTTGGGTGAGACCGGAGACTTGGAGCTTTCGGGGGATCTCCTCTACTGCCAAGATGATCCCGTCTTTGGACTTGATTCCAATTGCCAGCGTTCCGCGCTTTACTGTCTCTATTGCGTACTCTACTTGGTATATCCTCCCGTCTGGGGAATACATAGTAGGCGTCATGTCGTAGCCGCGCGCTGGCATCATAATGATTCAGCTAAACTTTGTTGTCAATTTAAGCGTTAGTTGCGAGCCTCAAAATTTTGGTGTAATTTGGAAGAGATTTGGAAATAGTGTTTTAAATCAAAACTGCATTACTGGAATCTGATGAGCGCAGAAACACTAGTAGAGGTCCGTCAAATGATCCAAGAAAAATCTGGATCGGCTACACACAGGCCCGATCGTGACGCACGAAGGCTGCTGCTCTACGTCTTTACTGCAACTAGGGGCGGCTATACTAGAATTCAGATAATTAGGCTTTTATCAGAAAACTCAATGAACACAAACCAGCTTGCAACTGAGCTGGGCCTAGACTACAAGGCAATTCAGCACCACATCGGGGTATTGGAAAAAAACAATCTGGTCACAAAAATTGGCGCAAAATATGGCGCGACACTTTCGCTCTCAAACTATCTTGAGGCAAACATTCTGGCACTAGATGAGGTAGTAACAAAGCTTGAGCGCCAGCTGAGCCGCAAAATAGTCTACCTTTAGACAGAAATTGCAATCACTGTTGGCTTGATGCCCCTGTAGGCAAACATTCCTACCATCTTTGCGCGCATTCCGTATCTTTTGTTTCGGAGCTTGACTGCGTTTTCCGACTCGGTCTCATTTGCAAATCTGGCAGCCCCTGAGATCCACTCCCCCTTTGGATCTCCTCGCATTCCGCACGGCATTATCTTGACGCTCTGGTTGTTTTTGAGGCGTTTTACTTTGCCTGTGTCTGGACGCGTTGTGACAAAAATCTGCCCGCCATCTATGACAAACCAAACCGGCGTCTGGACTGGCTGACCACTTTTCTTGTAGGTCTCCAAGTTGATGTACTTGTGTTTTGTAAATTGTGTGATCTTGTCTGAACTCATTATACTATGATAATCTGTTCGATTATTTTAGTTCAATTATTCTGGCTCTATCAGTTCTGTAGTTGATCGTATGCCTGCGAAACATCGGTTGATATCTCACTTTACTAGATTGATTTTCTTAATTGAGATTTAGACTGTCCATTATTATACTTGGTTTGATAAATAACCTCAACTTGAGTAAATCAAAGGTGCCAGTTAAAGGATTCATGCAGAAAAATGTGGCAACAATCAGTTCGGGTTCTTCAATTAAGGAAGCTGCAAAAATAATGTATGAAAAAAAGATTGGTTCTCTGGTAATAGAAGATGGTGGTGAACTAAGAGGAATAGTTACTGAAAGGGACATCTCTAGGTCCTTGTTTGTGTATGATGTTCCAAGCGATTCCAGAGTAAAAGACATCTATTCAACGCCTCTTGTATCTGTAGACCCAGATTCTTCAATTTTAGATGCTGCGGATATGATAAGCAAAACACAGATTCTTAGAATTCCGGTCATAAAGGATGGAAAATTATTAGGGATTATTTCCGCCACTGATCTTGCAGTGTTATTTTCTATGTTTGAAAACGAGGAATTAGAAAAAAAATTAGGTCCATACGTTAGTGAATTATAGACGTGATCTCAAGTTTCAGATTTTTCTTGATCCATCAACTGAGACTTGACACGAATAAAATTCAGGCGTGTCTCGTTAATCATACAGAATCTAATTTTATTTTGTAAAAAACTTTGGAATTAGGAGGTTATTTCTATTGAATCCGTTCTAATGATTGCTTCATACACTTCTTCAGGCATATTTTTTGGAAACAATAACTCAATGCCTAAAACATTACCTTTTTCGTCAATGTCTAAGAATCTATCTTGACCAATCGGTATAGTTTCCGCTATGCGTCTGTTTTCCTTGTCGAATTTGACGTACAATGCTTTTGCTTCACGACTAAACTTTACTGAATCCATAAAATTTCAACCTTCGCGGATCTATCCACATTGATGTTATGACCATAACTGAATTATTAAATTTACCACTGTGAACAACCATTAAGTAACGTGTCTGTTTTGTGTAATGATCCATGGCTTGACCATAGCATTTATAGTTCAAATTTTCCTCGTCAAAAACCTCCTCAATAGGATTTACAACTATTCGCCTGATCTCATTCTCATCAATGCCTCGAGATACTGCTCTTTCTCTTGCGTGTATGCTCAGTTTAATTTTAAGGTCTGCCAACAAGAATTAGATTGAATAATCTACTTGTTATCTTCTTCTGTCTTTCTGATCGTTCGTATCCATTAAATCGAAGCGACACTTTCTCTAATTATGCTAACAGTAGATAAGCAGAAATTTGTTTACATAATTTCCCCAAAAATAGCAACCTTGTTAGTGCAATCAATGTAAGTTGGAACAATCAATCAAAATGTAACACTATTTTTTCTTGATCGACCAACCGACATTTGACACGAATAAAAACCGACGGAGACTTTACAGCATCATTTCTAGTCAAACTTAAATACGAACTGGCTTCAGTAGATCTCGATCAATTTGGTTCAGGGAGATCCATGGAAGAACGCATTAAAACAACTCGATGATGCCTGTCAGATCTTAAAAATAGACAAAGGCACCCGGGATTATCTTGCAGAGCCAAACAAGGTGCTGCGAGTAAAGCTTCCTGTCAAGATGGACAACGGCAAGATCCGAGTCTTCACGGGATTTAGAAGCCAGCACAACAACGACAGGGGCCCATACAAGGGAGGAATCAGATACTTTGACCCAGAGGGTGGAATAGATTACATGGAAAAAGAAGTCAAGGCGCTTTCCTCGTGGATGACTTGGAAGTGCGCAGTAGTCGACGTTCCACTCGGAGGCGGAAAGGGCGGAATCTATGTCAATCCAAAAAAAGAAAAGCTAAGTGAAAACGAGCTTGAAAGGCTGACTAGGAGATTTGCCTTTGCAATATCTGAAATCATTGGCCCAAAAAAAGACATTCCCGCACCCGACGTCTACACGACAGGAAAGGAAATGTCGCAGATAATGGACGTGTATTCGAAGCTGTCCGGAATGGAGAGCACACCCGGAGTAATTACCGGAAAGCCGCTCTCACTTGGAGGCTCGCTTGCAAGAAACGTTGCAACAGGCCTTGGGTGCGCATACTGTGTGCGCGAGGCAGCAAAGACAATAGGCCTCAAGTTGAGGGGTGCCAAGGTAGTCATACAGGGATTTGGCAACGCAGGAACTTTTACTGCCGAATATCTCGAAAAGATGGGCGCAAAAGTAATTGCGGTAAGCGACACAAAGGGCTCTATAATCAATCCAAAGGGGCTTGACTCAAAGAAGGTTCTCGCATTTAAGAACAAGACTGGCTCTGTTGTGGGATATCCTGGAAGCAAAAAGATTTCCACAGAGCAGCTGCTTACGACAAAGTGCGATATACTAGTACCTGCGGCACTAGAAAACCAGATCAACGCATCGATTGCAAAAAAACTGCAATGCAAGATAATTGCCGAAGCTGCAAACGGACCTACGATGCCGGAAGCAGACCCAATCATCTACAGCAAAAAAATTATAGTCATACCGGATATTCTGGCAAACTCTGGCGGCGTATGCATATCGTATTTGGAGTGGGTGCAAAACAACATGGGATATTATTGGACATTTGATGAGGTCGCATCAAAAATGGAGCACCACATAGTGCGGGGATTCAAGGACACACTTGCACTATCCAAAAAGCACAAAATCGACATGAGGCGCGCAGCGATGGTTCTAGCAGTCGGTCGAGTCGTTGAGGCATTCAAAGCTAAAGGCCTTTGGCCATAAAACCCACCACTTTCATTTTGTCAATACATAAAATTACGCCTTTTTTTCCAAGTAACTTGTGGCAAACAAGCACACCATAGTTGTGGCAGTTTCAATCATAGTAATTGCGGCCTCGCTTGGCTATTCGTCGCTGAACCTTCTGTCTGCTAAGGACTTGCAGTTTAGGTGGTACCAGCCAGACTCTTTTGATCTGCTCTCAATTATCTTTGGCGGAAAGCTTGCAGTCTGCAACAACTCGGACTATCCTGCGGCCTTTGCCAGCTATTCATTTGATGTTATCTATGAGGGACAAAGCCTTGGTGTGTTTACTGCCAATGGCGCAGGACTGGCGCCCCACACAAATACGATGGTTGATGGCAAGTTTGCCACAGACAACAAGCAGGTAGCCAACATACTTTTTGCATCCCTTGATACTGCTCTTGGCGGCGGCCAGGCAGCAAGGATAAACCCGAACAACATGCAAGTAATCACAACGCTTGAGACAAAAATAATCGGCCTTGTGCCGTTTTCACTAACGCACCAGTATTCCGGCGAGGAATTTGTCAAAATGATGAGCCAAAAGACAGAGTGTGATGAGTAATGCCAAAGGTCCTAGTCATAAAAAACACAGGGCGCGAGGGGCCGGGCACCATAGGGGGGCTTTTCGCATCAGACGGGTATGATCTGGATGTGGTGTTTGCAAAAAAGCAAAAAATTCCACCACTTGATCATGATGTGGTTCTGATTCTGGGTGCTCCGCAAAGTGCAAACGATTCCCGGGGATATCTCAAAGACGAAATGAGTTTGATACGCGAAGCTGAGAAAAAAAACATCCCGACACTTGGCATATGCCTTGGCTCGCAGCTAATGGCAAGGGCGTTTGGGGCCAGAGTCTATGCCGGGCCAAAAAAGGAGATTGGCTTTTACCATGATATCAGAATTGATCAGGACTCTAAATCAAGACTCTTTGATGGGATTGCAGACCCCTTTACTGTTTTTCACTGGCACGGCGACACATTCGAGATTCCAAAAAACGCGATAAGGCTTGCGCATTCTGAGATGTATAACCAGGCGTTCCGGTACGGCAGCGCAGTAGGGGTACAGTTTCACTTTGAGGTAAATAAAGAAATCATATTGTCATGGCTTGATAATGCGCAAGACCTGAATCTTTCCTACATAGATCCTGCAAAGATT
>DASWKH010000011.1:0-3122 GCA_036396715.1 Candidatus Nitrosotenuis sp. | reverse complement strand
ATTTTTGAACAGAATCCAATATTAGGACACGTTGAATTGATCAAAAGACAGATTTGTATCAGATTTGGTTTTAAACTCATTTATTGCCAGATTAACTAGGCGTTGCACATTTACTTCCAGCTCAGTTGCAAGCACTGCAATAAGATTACCAAGTGGAATGCTCACCATGTTGACTTTGTCCCGCCTTGAGTGGATGTATTGCACTTTTCCCAACTCGCCGTCAAACTCGCCTCTCATCCTCAAGTCCAAGACCAGCTCCATGTACATCATATTCTCTTTTGTATAATCAACAAATGGCACCACGTCTTCTCTGAAACCACCTGCTATTCTGTTTCCCATTTGATTCACAATGCCAGCAAAACGAACTCCTGGTTCCGACATTATTCTCTTACAGATCTCATTGAATACCGAAAGATCTGTAACGGTTAATGGAGACATGGTCGCAACAAATAGCACTTCTTAAGTTAAAAGTTTAGCTGATGATCTCAAAACATCTGGTTTGCTAGTTTTTTACAGTTTTTAGTGAAAGTGGTAAATTCCTAAGTTATTGGTTAGCTAATTGCAAGCATACGCTCAATTGCAAGTCGTGCCTTGTCTGCTATTTGTTTTGGAACACGTACTTCGTATTTGTCTTCAAGTAATGAGTCATAGACCTTATCCAGTGTTATCATCTTCATGTACTGGCACACTGCCGCACGTGATGCCGGAACGAACGTCTTGTCTGGGTTTTGCTGCTGCATTCGATACAGGATTCCAGTCTCTGTTGCAACAACAAAGTTCTTTGCTGCAGATTCTTTTGCATAGTTCATCATTCCTTCCGTTGAGAGGATTTGCACCTGCCTGTTTTTGTAGTCACCTACTGCCACATCATACATTATTTGTGATGTGCAGCTGCACTCTGGGTGAACCAAAAGTTCTGATTTTGCGTACAAGCCAAGTTTTTTCTGGATGTCCTCTGAACTGATTCCTGCGTGCACATGGCACTCACCTGCCCATATGTACATGTTTTTTCTACCTGTGACCTTGGCAACATACGAGCCCAAAAACATGTCAGGCAAAAACAAGATTTCTCTGCTTTTTGGTATTGCATTTACGACGTTTACTGCATTTGATGATGTGCAGCAATAATCAAGCTCGGACTTGATTTCTGCAGTCGTATTGACATATCCCACAGTTACTGCGTCTGGGTGTTCTTTTTTCCATACACGCAGCTGATCAGCAGTTATGGAGTCAGAAAGCGAGCAGCCTGCAGCTAAATCCGGAATTAGGACTTTTTTGTCTGGGCAAATTATTGCGGCAGTCTCTGCCATGAAATGTACGCCACAAAATAAGATTGTCTTGCTTTTGGTTTTTGCCGCCTGTCTTGATAATCCTAAAGAGTCGCCTACAAAGTCTGCCACATCTTGGACTTCGGGCAGCTGGTAGTTGTGTGCCAAAATTACTATATCTTTTTTCTTTTTTAGCTCCAAGATTTTGTCAGCAAGCATACGATCTAAAGCTTGCTTTGTGTATTCATTTAAAGAATGAGATTAGAGTTGATTTTTTCAGAAAACTGTACTATTACGGCAATTTTTGCCATTATGTTCCTATTCGGATGTCATCAGAGCATGCCAGCCTAAGACACTCGATTGCAGACAGTATTGCAAGCCTGCTAGTCTTTGGGTTGCCCAGATCTGGGACGTTTTGCACATTAATTGCCAGATTTCCAAACTTTCCTTTTGCCTCAATTTGGTGGATGTTTTTGTCCGCTGCCGGGTCGGCGACAATTTTGACATGCGTCTGCTCACTTCCAAGGCCTGCAAGACTCAAAAGCGCTGCGACATTGATGTTTGCTGGAAACAGCTTGACTGCGTCTTTTGCGTTTCCCTCATAGATTACAGTGGGTTTTGTGATGGAGCCAAGATCAATTTTGTTTGTCTCAAAGAACTTTGCTCCGGCAAGTGATTTTGGGTTTTTTGTTGTAGTAAGAGTTACTGATTCCAGCTCAGCTTTGACTGATTTTATTGCATCAAGGCCTGCAATTGCACCAGATGGAAGGTAGATCTTTTTGTTAAATTCTTTGCATGCAAAAAGAAGAATTTCCAAAACTGATTCATCTAGTAGGGCACCTACACTCATTATCATCAGGTCTTTTCTGTTTTGAATAATACTCAGGGCATGGTTTCTGACTGCGTCCTGAGATGCCGCCTCCACTACAATATCCACTGGGTTTGAGGATAAGAGGTGGGGGTTATCAACAATAATTGGCTTTTTCTTTAGCTTTGATGCCAGAATTTCGGATTTTGCCTTATCAGAATCATACACATGCGTCAGCTCGGCTGGAATTTTGCCCGAATCTATCGCCAGAGCAATTTGCGTTCCAATTGCGCCGCACCCCAAAAGCCCAATTTTTTTCATACCAAGTTTCAAAACATCAAAGGAGTAAATGAAGTATTAGAATCAGGAATTTTTTGATAGATATAATTTTCAGTGGATTTATCTATTATTACGACAAAGACCTTGTGTGGGGACAGATTGTTGACCAAATATCAAAGCCAATTTTAGACAAAATTTTTGCCGCCCCATCAGAATCTGAGCTGATAATTCAGGATTTTGCAGTAATTATGATCATTGCGTCAATTATGGCGCTAATCTCATACAAGCTAAAGCAGCCGATGATCATGGCATACATCATCGCAGGGATGATCATTGGACCACACACACCGCCATTCAGCTTGATTGTACATGTCGACATACTCCATGTCTTTGCAGAAATTGGAATCATCCTACTGTTGTTTGTAATTGGAATGGAATTCCCAATCGAAAAGCTCAAAAACATTGGTAAAAAGGCAACATTCATTGCAGTTGCAGAGGCATCAGGCACCTTTGTGGCAGGTTACTTTGTATCACAAGCACTGGGCTTTGGGTTCTTTGACAGCCTGTTTTTGGCGCTTGCAATTTCTGTTACAAGTACTGTAATCATAATGAGAGTACTCGAAGAGCTTGGCATGATAAACGACGAGGCAACCTACCTGATTGTTGGAATTGCTGTAATAGAGGACATCATCATTGTATCACTCCTTGCAGTCTTGCAGTCAGTAGCTGCCACAGGTGATCTCTCTTTTGTCGAAGTTTCTGTTTCA
>DASWKH010000010.1:0-2984 GCA_036396715.1 Candidatus Nitrosotenuis sp. | reverse complement strand
CGTTAAGAATTGATTGTGGAAATACAAAATAATACCAGCCAAGAAATTCGCCAAACGCAAGTGCGCCAAGTCCTGCCGCAACAAAAAGCGCAGTCCTTCGCTTACTCTCAAAATACGACATGATGGTTTCTATTGCGCCGTATACAAGCAAGATGAACGAAATCGATCTTATGATGTTCTCCACTGAAATAAACGAAATCAAAAAGAGTGGAACCACTCCTATGGAACGAAGATAGTTTGATTTTGGAAAAAATGATTTAATGGTATGGGAGAATGCAATGAAAAAGTAACCTACTGTCTGAGATCCAATGCCAAGTGTCTGCATCCACCGGGTGGGCTGATCTGTCTTGTACACAAACACATCAAGTGTCTGACCAAGCCACATTATCATAAAACCAACACCGATTGAAAAAAACGCAATTGTTAGTCTGAACAGAGTTGGACTGCCAGTGTTTTTAAAACCAATGTAGGAAATTATACCAATTACAAGGCCCACTGCAAAGCCAACCAAATTTAATATGTTTTCAAGAAAAAATAATTCTACCATCGCTATCTATAATTTGGTTTGATTTTTAAAACTAGTCCCACTCATCGAGCGTTCCGGCGTTTTGCCCTGCAGTGGTTCCTGTATAATCACCCAAAATATCAGAATATGTGACGTCGTTATGTGCTACATATTTGACATATTCACCATACGTCATCTCCAAATCACAATTTTGACATCGTACGAGCGAAAAATCAGACTCGAGCTCTGCTATGCCTTTGCACTTTGGGCACTTGATTTTCACACAAGATATATCTCATTTTGCCTTATTACCGTTGCCAAAAAAAGAATAAATTGACAGCAAAAGGGTTGAATAAACAATGACCAAAGTTTGCACCAAATGCAAATCTGAAATCCCTGACTCTGAGCAGCTTGAACCAACGGCGGCAACCTACCCGTGTTGTACAAAATGCTGGAACGAGTGGAAGGAATACAGAATCATGGTAATGAACGAACTACGATTGGACATGTCGTTGCCAGAC
This sequence comes from Candidatus Nitrosotenuis sp., assembly GCA_036396715.1. Classification (GTDB taxonomy): domain Archaea; phylum Thermoproteota; class Nitrososphaeria; order Nitrososphaerales; family Nitrosopumilaceae; genus Nitrosotenuis. Next base: position 1,958 of record DASWKH010000010.1, on the reverse strand, counting down.
CACCGAAAGCTTCTCAAAAAGAACGAAAAGATCTTTGTAGGCGTTTTGTCTCCCCAAGGGGACATAATCGACTTTAGGAACGAAGACAACAGAAAGCCAGACGAGCCCCAAGCCTAAATTCCGAGGTGGGCTTTGGCATTTTGTGGAATTATCAGGTAGAGCGTTCTTTTTTCCTCATCAGACAACCTTGAGATTATCTGCCTAATGGAGTTTGCAATGGTCTGCTTTTTTTCAGAATCTAAGGATACATAGATCTCAAGTATCCCATCCAAGTTAAACGAGACTAGTTTTTGTGGGTTCTTTAGGATCTCAGAGATGTAGGCAGAAAACATGACGGTTCTTTTTTCCTCAGGGTTGGTTGCAAGGATCTCAAGCCATGTTGAAAAAAGCTTGGAAAAATTTGGAAACGGGATGGTTGGACCAGCCTCCAGAGCATTGTTGATTATCTCTAGTCTGTCTGGTGCCGATAAGGTAAAGAACTCGTCCATTCTCTTTTTTAAAATCGGCTTTCTTAGAAAGTCCGGCAGACTTGCCAAACTGATAATAATGTTTCCGGCATAATTTGGTTCTGACACAAGTTTTGTCCAGATCCATACCAATAAAATTCTATTTTGACCGATCACCAATAATTAGCTTAAATTAAGTCGAAAATGTGAGCAAGACATGCCTTCGATGGTAGTAGTTGGTGGATTCTTTGGCGATGAGGGAAAGGGCAAGATAATCTCGTACTTGGCACAAAAAGACGATCCGACAATTGTGGTAAGGGGTGGTGCAGGCCCAAACGCCGGCCACACAATTGAGGATGGCAACAAAAAATACAAAGTCAGAATGTTGCCAAGTGGATTTTTGAACAAAAAAGCAAAACTCATGATAGGCCCTGGGGTCGTTGTCAATCCGGATGTTTTGCACAAAGAAATCGAAGAATTTGGAGTGGCAAAAAGAACATTTGTAGATTCTAGCTGCGGCATAATTGAAAAATCTCACACCGATGCAGACTCGGCAGGAAGACTAAAAGAAAAAATTGGAAGCACTGGTTCTGGAACTGGCCCTGCAAATGCAGACAGGGCCATGCGTACGCTCAAGCTTGCAAAAGACATTGACTCGCTCAAACCATATCTTACAGATGTCGCAGAGCAGATTAATCTGGCCCTCTCAAACGATGAAACAGTGCTCGTGGAGGGAACACAGGGAACTTTTCTTTCGCTTTGGCATGGGACGTACCCATTTGTGACCTCAAAGGACGTCACAGCCTCAGGAATTTGTGCAGACATTGGCCTTGGCCCAAAGAACGTTGATGACGTAATGGTCGTCTTCAAGTCTTACGTGACACGCGTAGGCACGGGCCACCTTGAAAACGAGCTGCCTGCAGAGGAGGTTGCCGCACGAGGCTGGTCGGAGGTAGGCACAGTAACAGGCAGACAAAGACGCGCAGCCGAATTTAATTTCAATATGGCCAAGCGTGCAATCATGCTCAACTCGGCTACGCAGATTGCGATAACTAAGCTTGACGTGATGTTTCCAGAATGTGCGCACAAAAATTCGTTTGAGGATCTGAGTGATCGAGCAAAATCATTCATAACGAAAATCGAGGATGCGGTTGACGTGCCTGTAACACTGATTGGTACTGGTGCAGGCATCGACGACATTATCGACTTGCGTTAATTGATTGTTTGAATTTTTTTTGCTAAGCTTTAATTTGCCATTTACTTTACAGAGTCTGTGGAAAAAATAAAATCTCCAAAATACGTTCAACTTGCCTCGCATATGGAATTTTCACGCTTGGTTTGTGCCCTTGAGCGAGCACCGCGAGTATCATTTCTTCATGAGCATGATGGCAAAAAAATTCTAGCCATTCAGATGGATCTGCTAAAGGAGCGCCCAGTAATCTACTATGTGCCAATCGAGCACAACGGGCATTACATCTCGTATGGATTTAGAAACGGAAAGGAGGAGGCAGG
>DASWKH010000009.1:0-6753 GCA_036396715.1 Candidatus Nitrosotenuis sp. | reverse complement strand
GCAAGATTTAGTAATTTACTGCTTGATTCCTGTGAGATTTTTGTATCTGACCATTCTTGTTGACTCAATTCGAATATTATGTCTGATGCAAAAATAGCTGACATAATTCCTAATGAGAAGAATATGAGTATCGCAATTGTGTTGATTAGGTGAGATTTTTCACTTTTTATGTAGTTAAAAATTTTTTTTATTTTAAGAGATTTAGATTCCGATCTAACCTCTGGCTCTTTCTTACCTTCGTTGCTTTCTACCAATCAAATTTTCTTAATTATTTAACCTAATAAGGCATTACAAATTTAAAACAAAATTGGGACTATACAATATGGGTCTTACTGAAAGCATTAAAACAATTACTGAACTACTTGCTGAACTTAATAAAACAGAAAGCAATTCTGAATTGAAAAGAGTCGCATCTGCGTTACGTAAGATTCAGAGGGAAATGGAAAAACAGCAAAGAAATGCAAAAAGAGATTTAAGAATTAGCATTGCCATAACGTCTGTAATTGCGTTTGTGATAGGATATGCTTTAAAATATTATTTTTAGTGATTGATTCGTTGTTCAATCATTACGTATTATAAAATCATCAGGAAGTGGAAATTTTGCACTTTTGTTACGAATCACGCTAGCTTGATGTACAAATCTAAGTCCGTTTGCATCCCTAATGTGAGATTCAGTAGTAACAGCTACTGCCGAAATACTCGAGTTGTTACCCAAAACATCATTTATCATTTCACCTAGTCTTGCAAAATCATGTTCTATCATTTTTTCAGCAAGGTAAGTGAAATTCACACAAATAATACTACATCGGTTTCCAGTTAGTTGTTGCTTGGCATCCTTGATGGAATTTATTACACTTTTCAACCTATCCGACACTTGCTTCATTTTGAACATAAATTTCATGATCTCACCTAATACAACTTCGCCGTTTGGATGAAGAGTGACTCTAGGCAACGTTACATCAAAATCTGGTTTTTGTTTTACATAATCTAACAAATCTGGATTCGGTATTCTTTCCTTCATCACGTTATCAAGTATGTCTACTGTTAGTTGTGCCTGCAATTCATGTTGGCTTTTTGCATGTATTGGTAACAGAAAATCCTCGGCAAAATCACAGATCTTGTACATCTTTAGTTTGGCAACATCTAGAGAAAATTCTCCACTCTCGTTATTGATAATTAATTTCCTTATTTTTCGAAGTATTTCATAGATCGATTTTCCAGTCGGATCTTCTTCAAAAAACAAATTTACATAATAAAATTTCTTTTGCTCCCTCATTAATTCTAAAAGTTTTCTCTCCAAAAACTGCCAATGTTCATTATTTTTTATGTCTCTCTTAGTCAGTCGATCCTTCTTTTTGCATTCAACCTCTATGTTTTCATCAACAAGCAAATCTGGAGTTGGTTTCTGTTCTTTAGAATTGGTCTCTATGAAGGAAATTTTGTGATTTGCTTTGGAAAATGCACTTGCCATATCAAGTTCAAAAAGAACCTTTTCAAACTGATCTTTATTGGCAGTGGTTAGCTCGGTGAGTTTTTCTGCAAAACCTTTGATGTTTTTAGTTTGCAGATTTTCTATGTACAGACCCAATCTTACTATTGTTGCTAACTCATTAAATACGACTTTAATCTGACTGGATTGGTTGTTTTGAGCCTGTTTCTCGGCTTGATAGATTAACAGAGCCAAAGGATTTGCCGAGTCATCAATTGCGCCTAGAATACGAGTATTTTTCTTCGTATTGTAATAGGTAAGGATTTTTTCAGTTTCACGATGTAGCCATCTTTGGTCAACGTTATTTTTTACTATCTCTATGTATTTCGTATAATCAGGAATCGTAAGCATACTGACGACTAAATCAACAGTGTTGCAAATGTTTAAAGCTTGGTTCTATGTGAAGTAGCAATGAGGTAGCATGATTCACGTCATTTCTGTGTCAAAATCATATTCCCATAGAGGAAATCACAGACACAAGTCAGACACAAAGAAGTGCTGTCAGTTGTACTATATTGATGAAGAGTGAAAACAAAGATAAATCGTCAATAACTAGAACATGACGAAAGTTAGGATTCGTTGGAGAGCATTTTATTTAATAAATTGTTTTTTGTATCTGCGATTTGAACCCCTACATTTTCCATTTCCATATTTGTGATTTGAAATTGCCCAAATCTGACTAATCGATTCCATCCCACCCACATCAATTGTTTTACGACGTTCTGAGATACACGTATGTCTTACTGAACGACCACATTCTTTGCATTTACTAATTCTAAATGGCTTTTGAGGTTTTGGGTGTCTTTGAGATGTGTGACTTGTAACTGGCACAGACCATATCGTTTTTCCTGTTGTTGGGTCAACACGTGTTATTCTAACTATATTTTCTGAATTTTTTTTTCTTCGAAGAATATCAAAGATTCCCATATTGGTTTTATTAATTGAATAAACTTTAAGGTTTTAGGAAATTAGATATTAATCCAAGTTTTCCCATTATCATAACTGATTTTTGTTATTTTAGCCTCGGGAATTGGTTTGTTTTCTTGTTTTTTCAGATCAATTTTGGTTTCTGGTTCTGACTCATCATCCATATCTAGGCCAAGCTCTTTTTCTGTGGTTCCATCCAATGCAAGCTCTAAGGATCCAGTCAGGTACTCGTTTACAGTACATCCTATTTTATTACACATTTCAATTAGTTTGCCATGCATTTCTTTTGGTATGCGAGCCGAGACTGTCTTTGACAACTGTTTACACCAGTAAACAAACGGTAAACAGTGACTAATAAACACGGATTATGATCAACGCAAAACTTCTGGTTTTTTCATATGTTCTGTTGGAAGAGGAAAGCTAACAGATTGACCTTCTTTTAGAGAATAGAACGGACTCATTTTCCTAATGTCTATTCCTTTAGCCAGTCGAATTCGATTGTCAATTGTCCAATAACCGATGAAACACTGATGATATTTTGGTTTACTATGATTGTAATAGACTTGATATTTTGCTTTCTTTAACGCACGAAAGTTTTTGTCTTTTTCACTAAATGTCTTCTTGACCAGTCTCAGGTGCGGATAACCATCTGATTTGTCACATTTGGGACAGTATTTTGGAAATGATGTACTTAACTGACGGGCTTGAATTTTCTCATACCCGAGTTTAGCAAGATTTTCTTTGCATTTTTGAAAGTCTTCTTTGAGAACCTTGATTCCATGACTCATCCTAGTGTCAACCAAGCGAAATAATCTGGTTCCATCATGAAATGTCCTTCTTGCCTCTTCAGCAATGATTGGCTGGTAAGATACAATGTAAATTGGAAGGTATGTGTAAATCTGCAATCCAACTACATGACAAGCCGCCCTTCTTCCTACCATTTTGCAAACGCCTAGGCATATTTCATGACTCCGTCATTAAAAAAACCGCGGTTATTGTAATATCATGACCAAACTCAATAGATCAGAATGTTCCCACGATCTAGAATCAAGAAAGGTGGATCTGGGAGAAAGAAAGGTCTCAAAAATGAATTTTAGCCATATTGTAACGCTTCCAAAGCGTTTTGTGAACTCGCCGTTTGGCGAGATAAGATTAGTAAAAATGACATTACTAGAGGATGGATCGCTAAAGATCATACCAGTGCGCCAAAATGATGAACCTGACGTATTTTCAACCTTCAAACCATGAAAACGGTAAATACCACAAAACATCATGTTCTCACAGATGAGGACTGCAAAGCGGTGCAGTCTGATATGGGAAAAAAATTGACGTATGAACAAAGCCAAACAACCACTGCAAAAAAACACAAAATCACAAAAAAAGATCAACTTCTTTCAAACCAAGACATAAGACGCTGGTACGACAACCTAGCAAGAAGCAGTATTGTCACAGCTGAAGTAAGACTGCGAAAGCTTGGCAAGTTCTGTGAGAACAACAAGATTACCCCAAAAGAGCTGATCGAGTTAGGGCTCAAAGACCAAAGAGCAGTAGCAGACCTTCTTGAAGACAACATCACCACAATGGAAAAGCAAAGAAAAGCGCCTCAATACATCAAGGCAGTAATCACTTCAGTCAAGTCATGGCTACACCACTTTGACATCGAAGTAAAGCGAAAAATACGGATCACAAACGTGGATGCCACACCAACACTTGCAGACGAGCGGGTTCCAGACGCATCAGAACTGACAGAATTGTTCAATAGGGCAAAACTGAGGGCTGGCGCGATAATGGCACTAATGGGAAAGGCCGGACTGCGCCCAGAAGTGCTTGGGAATCACGATGCGACAGATGGACTAATCATACAAGATCTGCCAGAACTTGAGATAGTACATGGAATCGCAAGGTTTGCAAAAACGCCCCCAAAAATCGTGGTAAGAAGGACACTCTCAAAGGCAGGACACAAGTACTTTACTTTCATAACAGAAAGTGGAGCAGAAAAGATACTAGCATACCTCAATCAGAGAATGATTGACGGTGAGACTCTCAGTCCTGAAAGCCCTGTGATAGCGCCTTTCTCAAAGTACAAAAGGTTCCGCGGCAAAAACGAGGGAAGAAAATTCCTTTCGACTCCAATAGTTGAAAGGGATGTTCGAATCACCATGAGGCCGCGCTTCAAGTGGAGGCCGTATGTATTGCGAGCGTTCTTTGACACACAGCTGCTAATTGCAGAGTCCAGAGGAAAAATAGCGCACGACTTTCGCGTCTTCTTTATGGGACACACTGGTTCCATTGAGGCAAAGTACACCACAAACAAGAGCATACTTCCAAAGGTTCTGACAGACGAAATGTACGAGTCATTTCGAAAGTGTCAGGAGTTTTTGGACTATGAGACCAACACAAGACAGGACGAATCAATAACAAACCAGCGAGTTGTCACGGAAGAAGAGTTTGAAAGACTGGTAACGGAAGGCTGGCAGTATCTTGGAACCACGCCAAACGGCAAAATTGTCGTAAAAAATGACGGGGCTCGGACTAACAGATAAAGCGGGCCCGGGGGGACTCGAACCCACGACCTAACGCTCCGCAAGCGTTCGCACTATCCAAGCTGTGCAACGGGCCCTAAACTAGCAAAAGACAGATTTGTAAAAAACGTTTGCAGAAAAATGAACTCTAACTAGATTCTTCTGCTTTTTTGACAAAGATATAGTTCATAATCAGGCCAGCAATTATTGCCCCGATTATTGGGCCTGCCCAGTAGATCCAGTGGAAATCCCAGTAGCCTGATGCGATTGCAGGACCCAGAGTTCTTGCAGGATTCACAGAGGCACCAGTCAATGGCACGCCGACTAGGTGTATCAAAAATATCATGCCACCTATTGCAAGGCCAGCTATTCCTCCTGGGGCCTTTTTGTGAACGGCAGTCATGAAAATTACCGTGACTAGGAAGAATGTCAAAACCAATTCTACAGCAAAGCCGGACATTACGCTGTAGTTTAAGAGATCACTTGGGCCGCCCTGCGTTCCAAAGTTTACCTTAGCTCCAAGCTCAGGCAGTATTGCCTTGAGTGAGAATGCCGCAATTATTGCACCAATTATCTGAAATACTATATACCCAATTCCGTCAATTATCCCAATTTTTCTTGTAACTAACATCGAGATTGTGACTGCAGGGTTGATGTGAGCGCCAGATACATGGCCAAACGCATAAACCATCAGTCCAATTGCCGAGCCGTGCGCAAACGAAATTAGCAAAATTCCCTCAATTGAGAGGCCTGTCCCAAAGGCAGCTGCTGCCATGATTACAGATAGTGGACCAAAGAACACTAGGCAAAACGTAGCTATTGATTCTGCAAACCATGATCTCCCTTGTACCAACAAAGGTCAGCCACTCCACTTTCAATATAAAATATTCGAGTCAATTTACTATCTATCGAGTACAAAAATAATTAATTGAGGACATACAGATGCAATCCATGATAGCAGAAGGAGAGCAGGTCCCAAAGTTTGAGCTACAGGACGCAAATGGAAAGATGATAAAATCATCCGACTTTAAGGGCAAAAAACACGTGATCTATTTTTACCCAAGGGACTTTACGCCAGGCTGCACAATAGAGGCAGACGAGTTCTCAAAAGAATACAAAAAATTCCAAAAAAGTGGAGTAGAAATTATCGGCATTAGTACCGATGATGTAGAATCCCACAAAAAGTTCTGCGACAAAATGAAGATTCCATACGTTTTGTTATCCGATACTGACTCTCAGGTCTGCAAAAAGTTTGGCGTCTGGGGAAAAAAACAGTTCATGGGCAAAGAGTACATGGGCATACAGAGGAGCACGTTTTTGGTAAATGAGAAAGGCATCATCTTCAAGGCATATCCGAGCGTAAAACCAAAGGGCCACGCAGAAGAAGTATTACTAGCGTTAAAAAATTAGAAAATAAAAAAAGAGATTTCTTTAGGACGGCGTCCAGCCTTTTGGCATCGAACCCTTAGATACTGTTGGTGTCGGTGGTGGAGGAGGTCGTGACCTAGCTTCTTGCTGTTGTTGTTGCAGTCTTGCCAAGTATTGTTTTTCATAGTCTTCGAGTTGTTCTTTTTTGGTCTTGCCGCCAGATGATGATTGTGCCGTCTGTGGTGGTGCTATTTGCGGTTTTGGTGGTGGTGCAGTTGTTGTTAACTGTGTAGCGCCCCCTTTGATTCCATATCCTGCAAAGTACTTGTCTCTTGGATGGTATGCCAATCTTTCTCTGGTTGCAAAGTATTTGTTTGAAGGTTGAGTGTAGCCTGTCACCTTTGCCTTTTGCAGGTTCCAGTCAGATGTTGGAACCTCAACTTTGGT
>DASWKH010000008.1:0-7788 GCA_036396715.1 Candidatus Nitrosotenuis sp. | reverse complement strand
AGGCCAGCATCAATTAGTGCATTTACCTTTCTATAACCAGAGGTTTGTGGAATCTTGCAGTTTGTTATTATCTGCGAAATAATTAATGGTTCACTGTTTATTGCGCCAAGAATTTTCTTTTTGTCTTCGTCGCCAAAGGATTCCAAAATAATCTTTGTTAATACTGGATTTTCAATTAAGATCTGGCCTTGCCCATTTGCTAGTTTTACTTCGCAAACTGACTTGAGAGCTCTTTGTTCTATGCCGTCTGCCCCCGCACCAAAAAACTCCCGCAAGACTGCGTCGAGTTTGTGGAACTGCTCAATTGATTGGGTTACTGAAAGCCCGTACTTTTCAAAAAGCCTGTTTTCTATTTTTTGTATTGTTACATTGCCCAGATTTTCACGAATTAACGAGTCCAGGGATTTTGCCAAAAGCCTGTCGAGGCCTACCACAGTATGTGATTACCATCATATTATATTATTATTTCCACAAGTGAACACAACAGTTTAATAGAATTTTGTCACTTCCAAAGTTGGTATTGGCTATTCTTATTCTAGATGACATTAAGATTAGAAAACTGCCCATAGTTGAGAGGCTAAAGCATTGCCAACAAATCATACAACATGAACAAGATGAGTCGAAACGATGGGATGCGGTTTGGCTTGCAGGTGAGATGGCTGAAAATCGCATAGAGGGAGACCCAGTTTTTGACAAGGTGTCTGAGCTTATGGCATGGGTGCTAGAAAACGATGACAACAATGTGGTAAAGCATGAGGCGTGCTATCAGATTGCTGCAAGAAACATGCGCTCAAAGATACCAGTTTTGATGCAAGCTGCCCTAAACGACAAAAGCGGACTGACAAAACACGAGGCCCTAGAATCACTTGGGTTAATGAGGGCAACTGAGGCAATTGAGCTGATAAAGGATGCACTTGAGGATCCAAATGAGGATGTAAAGCAAACGGCATCGTTTGTAATTAAAAGGCTCAGGCGCATGCAAAATGCGGGGATGTACAAACCATCCCAGATAATCTAATGACAACTGCAGTCGTAGTAGATGATGATAAAGACACAGTAGATGTATTTTGTGATTTTTTAGACATGAAACATGTCAAGGTGCTTGGAAGAGGATATAGTGGAAAAGACGCCCTAGAATTGTATCAGATTTACACACCAGATGTCATGTTTTTGGACCTTATGATGCCTGAGTATGATGGATTTTACGCTCTAGAAAAAATAAGAAAAATCGATCCTGCAGCCAAAATTGTGGTAATAACTGCCGACCTAAGAGCCGACAGCGCAAAAAAGCTTGATGAGCTCAAGCCAACTGAGATTTTTATCAAACCATACGATCTTGAAAGAATTACTGAGATGCTAGAGAGAATCTAGTCTTATTTTATAATTTGCTCTATTCTTGTGAGGGCAGACTCGATTCTTTTGAGTTCTGGCTGTATTTTCTCATCAGAAGAACGGTTCTTTATTATTGCCAACGAGGTCTCTATAACAAATAACGGATCCCGAAGTTTCACTATCTTGTCGTCTGTTTCGGACAATGATATTACTTGTCATGTAATTATAAAAAATAGCTCTGCCAAAATTGGAAATATATTCTCACCATACGAAGATCTCATTGGCTAGTTTTGGCCCAGATGAGGCTAGAATTCATAGAAAAGCCAGATGAGAACCTCATCTTAGATCCTCTAGTTTGTCTGTTTTAGATTTTTGAAACAATACTAGATGACTGCCCACACCAAAGGAAAGCAGGACATAGTTCCAAAAGTACGGTATTTCCATTGGATTCCCAGTATAATAGGAATCCTCGCTTTGCGCAAACAAAAATGCCGAGTCTGCTACAAAAGTCGAAATTGTTCCAAGGCAGAACAAAGTCCACATAAGATTGACCTGGCCTTTGAAAAAAAGCGAGACGCCGATTAGTGCTGGAATCAGCACCATTGCGTCAAAAACCGGATAAATGCTACCCAAAATTACATCAAACAGATCAGCATCGGTACTAGGTCCAAGTGCCAGATACAGGCCCGGGATTAAAATTCCTACAGAAAAAACAAGCGACGCAATAATCATTTTCTTTGTTATTGCATTTTTGACTGGTTGAAGATATGAAACGTAAAACATCAGAAGGAATGGGTAGCTAGTAAGATAGAAAATATCTGCCGCGGATGGAAACGGATCAATTTGTAGATATAGTTCTTGGACTATCCAAAGCATTTCTGCTATAAACAAAGAAATTGCATAAGCTGCAAAAGAAAACCACGCAACACCATGGTGACCAGTAGTGCCAAACCTTGCAAGAATTAGCAATGAAAGAATCAGAAGCGAGCCTGCAGCTGGGATGTATGTCAGATTGCCTACAAGAATTGCAGTATCTTGACTGATAAAATTTGAGGCCAGAATAACTGCAGCGCACGCAGCAAGCGCTACAACCAGATACTTTTTTGTTAAAACGGCATCAAGTGTAGTTCGCATGCTACTCTATTGCAGAAACAAATTTTTGAATTGGTTCTTGGTGGGAAAAATCGTGAAGGCTGTTCTTTATTGATGATATGATTGCATCGTGAGCATTGCCATAAAGGTCAGATAGAATTCTTTTCAAATACTCTGGATGTTCATAGCAGTCAGGAATGTAACAGTTGTAATCGTCTTTTAGTGTCTTTGCAACCTTTTGTAAAACTGGTTCACCCATTTCCAAAAGTGCTTTTTCTATAGCAAAAGCAACCAGTGCTTTTTTTATCTGAATGTCTGCTACATCCATGGTTTTGAAATACCGATCCCCAGTTATAAAACCACATGTCTTTTTGAGCCGTGACGCCAATTATTGCAAGATCGTGCGGATATTGTTTGCAAGAAACAGACTAACTCAAATATTCTTAAGAAATTCATAACGAGTTAGTATGCATCACATAAAAGAAAGTGTTGATCGCATTTTAAAGAATGCACAAGAGGATGCCGCTAGGCTTTTGAGAAATTCGCAGGAATATGAGGAGGGGCCAGAACCTCAAGAATTTTCAGTACCTGCAGGAAACGAAAGTAGCATATTAAAAAAAGACAAGCTTCACACAATTGGAGAAATGTCTTCAAGGCTGGCACATGATTTGCAAAATCCATTATCAATAATTAAAAACACACTTGAGATTATCAAATTAAAACAACCGCGTATAGACGAAAAGACAAAGGAGAACTACGAGCGAATCGAGCGAGCCGCTACGCGAATGTCCCAGCAAATCAAAGATGTCCTAGATTATGTCAGAACAAGTAACTTGCTTATGGAAAAAGCCTCACTTACAAGCTTGTTAAAGGCAGTGATTGCCGACATTGATGTTCCAGAATGCACAAAGATAATTTTGCCAACAGAAGACATTCCAGTTTATGGCGACATAAAACAGATAGAAGTTGTCTTTTCGAATTTGATATTAAACGCAATGCAAGCAATTGAAGAAAAAGGCAAGATAATGATCCAGGCTTCAGAAACCGATGGCATGACAGTAATAGACGTCATAGATAATGGCCAGGGTATCAAAAAAGAAGACCTCTCACACATCTTTGAGCCCTTGTTTACCACAAAACAAAACGGCACCGGCCTCGGGCTTGCAAGCTGCAAGTCAATTATAGATAATCATGGCGGGATCATCGAGTGCTCAAGCATCGTTGGTAAGGGGACCGTCTTTACAATAAAACTGCCAATATTGCGTTCCCTTTCTAAAACATAATATTGTTTGATTCTTTGAGAAAAGCCAGTCTTGCTTAATTTAGGAATTCTCATTTCAGGACGCGGAAGCAATATGGAGACAATACTAAAATCCATCAAAAAACAAAAAATTCCAATAAAGCCCTCAGTTGTCATATCAAATAACCCAAAAGCCAAGGGCCTCAAAATAGCTCAAAGGCTTGGCGTAAGAACAGAGATAATTGAGAGCAAGGATTTTGTCGGCACCAGATGGGAGTACGACCAAAAAATCATCAAGACACTCTCAAAATATGGCGTGACTGAAAAAAACGGGCTTGTTTGCCTTGCAGGCTTTATGAGAATTATCAGCCCTGAGTTTATCCGAAAATACAAAAACAGAATACTAAACATCCATCCCGCCCTTTTGCCATCATTTGCCGGCTTGCATGCACAAAAACAGGCACTAGAATATGGCTCCAAATATTCCGGCTGCACGGTGCACTTTGTCGACGATGGTGTTGATACAGGTCCAATAGTTTTGCAGGCAATAGTCAGAATAAAAGACTCAGATACCGAAGAAACGCTTGCAAAGAGGATTTTAGCAAAAGAGCACAAGATCTACCCACAGGCAGTCAGACTGTTTGCTGAAGGAAAGATATCAATCTCTGGAAGAAGGACGATAATTAAGAATCATGGCCGCTAAAAAAATACAAGGCAACAATCTCTTTTTTGTTTCCAAAAAATTTGTGCGGCACGTCTTTTTGTACATAGTAGGCCTTTCCCTCAGATATTTCATAGTCTTTGTTGTTTATCTTCAAAAAGCCGTCACCGCGAATCACATAGTATAGCTCATCAGAATCATGTGGGGCTTGTGTGTCTTCCTCTCCTGGCTCTAAGACCAGCACTCCTGCTGCGATGTTTGCGCGGTCGATAAAGGTGTGAAAATACTCGTCTGAGTTTTTTATCTCATCAATGTATTTTTTTACGTCAAACTCTATTTTCATAAAATCACTTTGCCTTTTTCTTTTTTGTATCTTTTTTCTTTACCAGCCTGTGAATGAGAATGGAAAACAGCGCCCCAGCAGGTATCCCAACTATTGTTCCAATGCTCACATATGGTGCCAAAAATACGCTGCCAACCCAGATGCCGCCATCAGGTGTTATCTCCATGAATGTTCTTGGCCTCAAAATCAAAGACACCGTCTTTGAGGTTGTTTTTTCTTCTCCTGTGTCGTCTGTGTACTTTACTATGACTTCAAATGGCAGCTTGTGCTCAGATGGGATGTCGGCAGACTCTGTGACTATTTGTGAGTGGATCAAAAGAGGCGTGTTTTTTTGGAGTGATGAAAAAGTGTGCATCGACTGGCCCCTAAACGTAATGTCGCTTGGCGCAACAAGTTCCACTGAGACGTCTTTTAGATCAATGTCTTTTGATATTATCTCCACATCGAATGCAAACTCGGCATTTGGAAATATCGCAGTAGGTGTAACTGTGTTTAGCTGAATTTCTGGCTGCCCCTTTAGCTCAACTGGGATTGCGATGTTTTTTTGAGTTGGTGGCATTGGCGTTTCGTTGTTGCTTAGCAGCACCTGAGAGTACAGTGCGTTAAGATAGTACGTGCCAGGCTGGGCCCCAGCAGAGCTTGTAAAATCAATATTTCCCCCATACGAGCCCTCCTTTGAGAGTCGAGTCACACTTAGCGTTCCGTTCTTTGTCGCAATGGAATCATCCTGAGTTGTTATTACAAGGTAGATGTCTTGCTTGTCCTCCCATCCGTTGTTCTTCACAAGAAAAGACACTGCAAAATCCCTTCCGGCGATGACAGAATCAGGGTAGGTTATTGTAACATCCATTCCACCCTCCATTGTCTGCTTTATTGTGGCAGCCTCTGCAGTGCTAAACACAACAAATACCAACGCAGCTAAGATGACCAGCGTTAACGATTTTCCCATGCACATGCCTTCTTTATTGTAGCACCGACTGGTTGTGTTTTTGTTTTAGTTCTTTTTGCTTGTTTGCCAGATCTTTGGCTTTGTCATGTTCTTTGGCAAGCTCATCAAGGAATTTATTTGAAAATCCACCAGTAATAGAATTAACTTCTTTTTTCATACAAACGACCATGGAGAATCCTGAATTTAAATTCTTTAATTTGCTGGACGCTCTTGCAGCATTGCAGTAAGCTCAACTAGGTTGTTGTTTCGGTTTACTTGCAAGACTACAGTGTCTCCGACATTTTTGTTGTCTGCAAGATAAATGATAAGATCATCAATGTCTCGTACTTGGTAGCCATCCATTGCAATTATTACATCTCCGCCCTTTATCTCGCGGTTAATGTTGTAGGAAGATTCCTGCAGGCCTGCCTTTTGGGCAGGTCCATCCGGTATCACCGTTGTGACAAAGACCCCCTTGTAGTTTTTTGGAAGTCCTATTTGTTTTGCAATATCTGGTGTAAGACTCGTTCCGGAAACGCCAAGCCATGGGTGTGAATATTTTCCATTTTCAATCAGGGATGGAATTAGTCTTTTTACGGTGTTTGATGGGACTGCAAATCCAATTCCTGAAAATTCTCCCGTTCCAGACTGGATTGCCGTGTTTATTCCTATTACATGCCCCTGCATGTCAAGCAGTGGTCCCCCAGAGTTTCCAGGATTAATTGCAGCATCGGTTTGAATTACATTTGGTATGGAATAACCAGCGTCACTGTTTGGCAAGAGCCGCCCCACCTGACTTACAATGCCAGTAGTCACAGTTCCACTCAGACCGTATGGGTTGCCAATTGCTATTACTTGCTGGCCTACCTCAAGCTGTGATGAGTCTCCTAGGATCACAGGTTGAAGATTCTCCTCTGAAAAATCATCTGTAATTTGCAGTACTGCGATGTCGTTGTATGGGTCTGTTCCTATTACGTTTGCCGAATAGATGTTTCCGTCAACGAATCTCACATCCACTGTTTTTGCCCCCTCAACTACATGGTTGTTGGTAATAATATGGCCCGACGTATCATACACAAAACCAGATCCCAGTTTGGTTGATTGGCTTTCAAGGGGGTTTCCATTTATGATCACATTTGGATTTATGCTAGTTACTTTGCTAGTTATCTGTACTACAGAGTTTTCCACTTGTTTGAACATCAGGGTAAGTTGGCTTGATTGTTTTTTTGCCTGGGTCTCTGTGGCAAGCATGGCTGGCCGAACGGTGTCTTTAGGTTCTGCATTGTCATTTTGTTTCTCACCAATTACCGTTATTTGGGGAGCTTGTTCTGACAAAACTGCCCTTGTGACAAAACTTTCAAAGTTTGTTGTAAACCCAACAGCAAGCATTACCAAAAGCACGCCAATTACTGAAAGTTGAATTTTTTCTCGACCGTTCATAGTTCCACCAATAAAGTATGATTTATTGTCGGTGATTACCTATAATTATTACGCATAATTCGTCAATATTCAGCATTTAGAGAGGCGTTTGTATAGATCAAGGCGTTTCTTTGTTTTTTGATCAACTAATTTGAGAATTTCATCGTGATTCTCATTTCTTTGTGGAGTTAATCTTTCCAAATGTTTCATCTAATATTTTCTTCTAGCCATTTCCTAATATCACTTTCTGTTATCTTTCCGGCTGCAAATGACGTCACTTTCTCAAAAATTTCATTATCAGATGCAGTGATTTCCGCACCATTCATCCCTACAAAAGTCTCTGTCAATATAACAGCAATTCTTTTGTTGCCATCTGCCATAGGATGGCTCTGTACTATTTGAGTCAACAAATACGACGATTTTTTTTGTAATGGTTTTTTCTCCGAATTGAATTTTGTTTTTGTAGCTTCCAAGATGAATTGAAGGTTTGATTTGTTCAGATACGTGGCTTTTGTGTTTGTCCAGCCAAGATGTCGTTCAATTGCTTCAAGAATTGTATCAAGCTCAAGATAGGTTATTTTCATTCTTGCCCAAAAATGCTAGTAGAGCATAAAAGGGCGCGATGACTTTGATTCTAGTCAGAGTTCGGTTAAGTTAATTTAGAATCACATTAAAGGAAAACTCGTATTGACTGGAACGAAAATTGATGGAATTCAGGTAGCAGCTGCAGTAAGAGAGAGGGTAAAAAAAGCAGTCGAAGAGCTCAAGTCACA
>DASWKH010000007.1:0-26598 GCA_036396715.1 Candidatus Nitrosotenuis sp. | reverse complement strand
AAGGCTCCCACTAAAAATGCTATTTGGCCTGACAATGGGTGTTGGCGCGTATCTATCTATTGCATTTTTGGGAAATGCGATAAGAGAACTTCAAACGCTGGACATCGTACCATATACCAGTATGCTTGGAATAATTCCAAGACTAGACATTAACATGGCAACAATGACTGGAATCTATCCAACATTAGAGACTCTAGTCTCACAAATAATCCTCCTTGGCGTATACCTAGTAGCTGCGTCATACGTACTAATCCTGAGGCCTAAAAGGGAAGAAAAGATATCAGCCATGCGTAAATCAAGAAGTGAAATCGATGAGACGCATTAGAGTAGGAATAGATGTTGGCGGCACATTCACAAAAGCAGTAGCAATAGACATCAAAACCGGCCAAATAATTGGAAAATCCACCGTTCCGACAACACACAGAGCAGAAAAAGGCGTCTCAAAAGGAATCGTTACGGCATTATCAAACCTCCTTGAAGAATCAAAGATTGAAATTTCTGAAATTGAGCTTATTGCTCACAGCACTACTCAGGCAATCAATGCATTGCTTGAATCAGATACTGCAAAGGTTGGCATAATAGCTATGGGTGTAACGCCTGAAAAAGGCGAAGTGATCAAAAGAACAAACCTGCATGATACCAAGTTTAATTCTGATCAGAGTCTTAAAACAGAACATGTTTTTCTAGATACATCACATCTGATTTCAGAATCAGAAGTGAAGCGCGCACTGACTGATCTGAAAAACAAAGGTGCACAGGTTATAGTGGCTACTGAAGCCTTTGGAGTTGACGATCCATCAAATGAGATGTTTGTGATGAAAAACGCAATGGCAAATCAAATTCCAGCCACTGCATCACACGAGATTTCTGGAATTTACGGCCTTGAAATCAGAACACTTACTGCTGCAATCAACGCAAGCGTTCTTCCAAAAACGTTTGAGGTTGCAAATTTTGTCGAAGATGCGATACGAAATGCCGGTGTGACTGCCCCCCTTATGATAATGAAAGGTGATGGGGGCGTCACTAGCATGGACACCTTTAGAACCAAACCAATTCTTACAATCCTTTCAGGCCCTGCAGCAAGTGTTGCAGGTGCACTACTGTATCTCAAAATTACAAACGGAATATTTATCGAAGTTGGCGGCACTAGCACCAATATCTGCATAATAAAAAATGGAAAACCGGAGGTACGATATGTAACAATTAAGGATCACCCTACCTGCATCCGCTCAATGGATGTTAGAATTTTAGGTGTAGCTGGTGGCAGCATGGTAAAGTTGAGGGACAAACGCGTCTGGAAGGTCGGCCCGAGGAGTGCACACATTGCAGGCATGCGTTATGCGTGTTTTGCCGAGCCAGAGGTGCTCAAAAAAGGAAAACTAGTCCTAGTCAGACCAAAAGAAAATGACACTGAGTCATATGCGGCAATACGGTGTGAAGGCGAGACGTTTGCAATAACGAATACGTGTGCTGCAAATGCGCTTGGCATGATAGAAAAAAACGATTACTCGTATGCAAACCAAAACTCTGCGAAAATAGCGATGGAACTACTGGGTCGTGAGATTGGAATATCTGGACCCGAAGTGGCAATGTCAATAATTCAAACGGCATCTTTTGAAATCACAAAGGCAGTATCAAAGATACTAAAAGAATTCAAAATGGACAAGACAAAAACCCAGATAATAGGTGGTGGAGGAGGGGCATCTGTACTTGTGCCGTTTGTGGCAAAGCAGCTTACAATACCTTACAAAAAGGCAGAACATGCCGAAGTGATATCATCAATTGGTGTGGCGTCTTCAATGATTCAAGAAGAAATCGAACACACAATTACAAAACCGACACCAGAAATAATTTCGGATCTGCACAAAAAGATCCATGCGCTAATGATCGACAGGGGCGCAGTTCCTGAATCTATTGTCATAAACAGCGAGTTTATCTCAGAAAAATCACTGCTTCGAGTTTCTGCAACAGGTAACGTGGAGCTTGACAGCTCTGAGAATGCAAAAAATGTCTTTACACTAGATGAGGCACTAATACGTGCTGGTGAGATGATGCAAATAAACAAAGACCTAGTCGAGCTTAGCTTTGAGACTGATCATTATTTTGTTTTCATAGGACATGTTTCCGAAAAAAAGTTTTTCAGCAAGAAAAACAAGCACCACATCCTAGTCTTGGACAGGTTTGGAAGGCAAAAGCTTTCAATTAAAAATGGCAAGTTATTCCAAGGTGGTAAAATCTCAATTCTTGAAGAGCTTGATGATTTTTTGGAATCAAGAAGAAGCGATATTGCACCGCAGGTGTACCTACTAAACAACCTCAAGCTTATCGATTTTTCGAGCCTGACTTCGGCATCACACATACTTGGCGCCGTTCAGCAGGAGTTGGATAGCTCTGAGAAGGCCGCCGTAATAATAGAAATAAGCTAGTTTTCGTTATTCTATTGTTTCTTGACTTAGCTCGTCCCATATGTCGTCAATGATTGCTGATGTTATTTGCCCATCAACTACGGTAACTATGATTGTGTGTGGAGTTATTGCCTGAGTTAAGTACTGGCCGGTTCTGTCCCCGTATCCGCCATGTAGTGACTCAAAGTTAATTGTTACGACGTATTGCACTGGAAATGATTCTAAAATCATCACGTCTTCTACTGTTAAGCTATCACCCATTCCATCAAAGGCAAATGTTGGGGCATTCTTTACAAAATCTATTGCCAACTCGGCTTGTAGGATATCTGGAGCCGGCTCACTGGTTTGGATATTGCTAGATATTTTTATAATTACATCTTTTAGTGCGTTCATCTTTTCTGGAATAATTTCTGATGTGTCTGTCCATGAAACTGTTTTTTGAATTTGACCATGCGATATCTGAATAAAATATGTAAAGTAATCAGCAGAGCCCTCTATCGGAGGATATGTCTCCTCATCGACATCAAATAATTTGATTTTTTTGATTAAGCTTGTGATTTCACTGATTGAATCTTCATCAAGCATAATTATCGAGTCGTTTTTTGTTAGCTGCGCTGATGCCATATCAACAACAAATGTGTTTTGCACGCCTGCAAACCCACCTTCTTGCGCCAATGTAACTGTGAGTGGACCATCAAGACGTATGATGGTTTTTGAAAGATCAACTGTGAATGACACTCCTTGCATCAATCCTGAATCAAATGATATGATTTGTTTTTTGTTTTGAAAATCAAATGTTATGCCTATTTTGTCGCCTATTTTGTGCACATCTACGTTTCTTGTATCGGTGACTATCCCATCAAAACACACAGTTGCTTGAGTTTGAATGCATGCATCACTTGTTTGAATATTCATTCTAATGATTTCAATGCCTTTTGCAGGATGCACAATTGTAGCCGTGTCCTTATTGATCACGGTTCTGATTACTTCATCTGGCATCGGGCTTGACTGATCAGTAGTACCCTTTCCGTAAAATACCAACATGTTTTGCCCTGCAAAAACTGGATGTGATGGAGCAAATATTGGGTTTATTTGCACAAGCACTCCTGTTGTAATTAATACAACTATTAGCAGACCAAATATTTTCTTCATTGCTTTATCATACTCAATAACCACAAAGCGATTATAACTTTTGATTAAATTTGATTTTAATGATAAACGAGCCTTTTGCGTAATTTTGTGCTGATATAATCCATGCCTAGCGTTACAGCTAATATCCCAAGTATGAAGGGTGCGGCCTTTCCATAATTGAGGCTTTCAAGATGGTGTATTATGTAGAACCCAATACCACCTGCCCCAACAAGGCCAAGAATTGATGATTCTCTCACACTGTAAGCTAGCAAAAACAGATATTGATTACTCATATGCGGTAGTGCTTCTGGAATTGTTACAAATTTGGCAATTTGCATTCGTGTTGCACCAATTACATGCATGGCATCATATGCAGAAAGGTTCTGTGATTCGTATATTTCGTATAGATATTTTCCACTCAGACCCATGATGTAAAGCGCTATGGCAAATATTCCAGCGGTTGGCCCGAGGCCCACAATCACAACTAGCAGTATTGCCCAAAGCAGAGGTGGCATTGACCACAATATTCCCAAAATACCTCTGAAGATAGCACTAATGAAAGGCGGTGACACGTTTCTTGCTGCCAATAATGCAGCTGGAATTGATAATACAAATCCCATACTTGATCCAATTAAAGCCATTTCCAGTGTCTCAATGAGGGAGAAGAGAACTTTGTCCCCCACACTGAAATCAAATGCCAGTAATTCTTGGATTATTATTAAAGAATTATCTGCATCCTCAATTATCGAGAGTGGATTGAAACCCAAATGTATAGAGCTTCCAATTATTATTAGAAGCAACACAATCCATGTGTACTGAAAACGACTAGGCCTCATAAAGCCTTGATATTGTATCTTCGCTCATCTCCTTTGATTCCATGGTTTTCTCTATCACGCCATTAATCATAATGAAAACAGTATCGCTGTATATCTTTGCAATGTCTGGGTTATGATGGGTCATCAGTAATGTGATTCCCTTCTTCTTTCTTATTTCTGCAAAAATATCCATAACTGCAACAGCTGCCTTGAAATCAAGACTGGCAGTCATTTCATCGGCTAGGATCATAGAGGGTTTCTGAATGAGTGTTCTTGCTATTGCAACTCTTTGTTTTTCACCTCCGCTCAGTTTTTTTATTTTGATGTCTTTGAGGTGAGTGATCTTTAGCTCATACATCAACGAATATGCCTCAGTTAGCAATTCTTTTGGATACATGTTTGTGATCGCACGCCAGCGTGGCATGCGTCTTAACGCACCCATCATCACATTTGAAAAAACGCTTAGCTCGTTGACAAGCCCCAAATTTTGTGGTATGTAGCCAAGAAGATTACGCCTTTGTTTATCCAAGCCCTTTTTTCCAAACAAGTATAGTTCTCCAGAAGTAGGTTGCAAAAGACCCAAGGCAATTTTCAAAAGAGTAGTTTTTCCAGCACCGTTAGGCCCCATTATTGTTACTGCGCTGTTTTGCTTTACGCTCATTGAGATATTATTAAGGATTTTTCTTTCATTGATAATCAGCTGAATTTGGTTCATGCTGAGAACATCCGACATGATGTTACGACTAAACTTTCTCTGTATATTTCAAACCTGTTAATTGTAGCGCATCTTGCAGATTCCCAAGATGTTGGTCGGCTGTGGTCTCCTCAAAGCCTACAAATATTGCAGACACGAGCTTTTTCATGATTTGTTTGGAGCTCTCATCTTTGCCCATTTCAAGTAATGCATCTTTGACTTTTTGTTTTGCCTCAGCATCCATGTCTTTGCTGAATACTACACCATGCGACGGAATTGGTCCTTGCTCGTGAACTACTTTGGTGTTATCACGTACCTCACGATAGAGTTTTTCGCTTACATCTCCAGCTATAATGCTTACATCGACTTTGTTGTTCTTTAGTGCCTCCCATGCCTGGCCATAGCCTCCAGCAAAAATGACATCTGAAAAGTATGCTTTTGGATCAATTTCTTTGCCAGATTCTACAGTAATCAGTCCTGTTTCCACCAAGGTTTTCATTGGTGTTACATAACCGGATGTAGAAAGCGGACTTGGAAACGCTGCACGTTTTCCTCTTAGATCTTCTAATGTGTTGTATGGGGAGTCTTTTGGTACCACCCAGTACGAGTAATAATATGTTTCAGCTGTCATGGTATCTCCTATTACTACCTCTCTGACTTCGGCAATCTCTAGTGTGGCATCTGCTTTTTGAACAGCAAGATACGATGGCCACGCGCTCATAAATGCCATGTCAGCTTTTCCAAACCTTAGGGCCTCTACCACCCCCGCATATGAGGTTGGGACATAAATTTGCACGTCATAGTTTGTTCTTTCTTCTAAGAACTGTTCCAGCTCTTTTGCTTGGGACTCAATGTCGCTTGCTTGGGCAGTTGGCTGTATTGCCAAAGTGACAATTTTTTTAGAAGGAGTTTGTGATGATTCCAAGTCTGCATTGTTTGCTACTGAGAATATTCCAAATCCTATGCCTATTCCAACAGCTAACATGATTGGAATAACGGCGAAAAGTTTGTTCACGCTTCCATCGACTTCTCATGATTATTTAAATTCCAGACAAGAATCTGCAATCGTGGAATATGATTTTAGAACACATGCCATGATGTAATAAGAATTTAGAACACTGCGTTGTAACACGTATCTGAATTCTTTAGACGGTTTATTATCAATAAACAAATTATGCACACCAATGAAAACAACAATCATGATGACAGTCATGGCCGCAGCGATTGCAATTTCAACAATTGCATTGGTTGTAAGCTTTTCACAGACAGAAGAGATAGTAGCAGCTGAATCGCCACAAGGAAACGACGCGTATCTTTTTGGTGAAAGCGTCTATCCACTAGTAACATTCAAGTTCAGAGAAACAACCGTCACATATCCATTCCAGACGTTTGTACAACTAAATGGCTTGTTTGGCACATCTGGTAGTTTCACAACAAAGTCAGTAGCACCAGAATTCACACTCCAACGAGTTGCTGGCGATACACCGTTTCTACACAGAGCTGTGGATCAAACGTACGTACATGGTGGAAAAAACTCACTAGGTGAATATGCATACAAGGAGTTTGGCATAACTGTAGATCTGGTGCAAGAAGGCAAAGTTGTTCGTAGTTTTGATTATGGTCGGTGCGGTGTTGCAAACTACAAGGTAAACACGGAATTTGACAAGGCCGAAAGCTTTACTGGAAAAGATGGATTTGCAGTACTCGAGCAGTACACATTCCAATGCGCCGGATTTGAGCCAAAAAATCCAACATATGATGAATTAATGAAACCAAAATCAATCATCTTAGATGATTGATTTACAATCATATTTTTTATTTTTGTAATGAATTTTTGTTATTTAACAATTTTAAAATTAAAATGACTGAAAAAACCTATATTCATAGATTAAATAGACATTTGCATATGAAAAATTATCTATTCGTTATCGTATCAACTGTAATGCTTTCCATCATTCCACTGTCACTTGCTGATCAAGGAACATACAAGCTTGAAGTTGATGAAAACACATTCGATGTTTTATACAGCTTTGATGGTGAACTTCTTGCAATGACCATTGACCAAGAATCTACATCACTGCTTATTGGAACACAAAACGTCGAAGACTCGTTCTTTGAGGTTTCATTTTCCTCGGAATTGCTGAGCGCGCAAAACGCAGAGTTTGTTGTGCTAGTTGATGGACTTGAGGCTGACTACACAATAACATATGATGGAGACAATCCCGCACTTACATTTCCAATTCCAGCAGATTCTGAAGAAATTGAGATAATTGGAACTAGTGTCATACCAGAATTTCCCCTTGGTGCCTTGGCAATAATGGGTGCTGTGTCAGCAACGGTAATTATTCTCACAAGGATGCGACAAAGGCTCTTCAAGTAGTGATTTTATCTAGTTTTTTTGCCTTTTCCGCATTTTTTACTTCTCTGGCTATTCTTCTACCCATGCTCATTGGCACATCATAGAGCAGTGTCGAGTATGGTGAGCCATCCATGTAGATGTTTGTTCCGGCAACTATTCGCGCAGAAAACTCAAAGGACCAGAACTTGCCGTCTTGATCGTAAACGCCCTCTATACAGAACGGCCCGTTCATTCCAGGTGATACGAGCCTTTTTGAGGCATCGACAAATTTTTGCCCCATATCATATACATCTTGCAACAACGATTCTCGTAAAACCATCGGGCTGTTTCCAATAACATTAAACGATGATATGTAATCTGTGCCGAGCTGTTCTTGTGCTGGAATTCTTGCCAGTCCTTCAATGTCTGACTCGTGCCTTTTATCCACTCCAAAAAATTCCAGTTCGTCCTTTAATGGTGAATAGAAAAACTGCAGATATGCCAAAACGCCCATGACATACTCCTGCAAATACAAGTCGCTATCGCCTTTGATTAAGCCCATAGAAACAAGCCTGTCCCGTTTTTTTATGTAATCTGCCTCGTTTGTCGTAAGAAAATATCCTTTCCCACCGGCTGCCCCATGTCTTTTTGCTATGGTGAGTTTTTTGATCTGTTTTGGGTCTGAAATTGATGCTGGGATGTCTAGATTTGCCTCAAGCATCAGTTTTTCCTTTAGCAATCTGTCTGATTCCCATTTGAGGATCCATTTGTTTCCAAAGATTGGTGTCTTTATTGACTCGATTTGTTCTGTCGACATTTGCGCGATAAGTGTTCCATGTGGAATCAAGACTGCCTTGTTTTTT
Organism: Candidatus Nitrosotenuis sp.; assembly: GCA_036396715.1. Taxonomy (GTDB): domain Archaea; phylum Thermoproteota; class Nitrososphaeria; order Nitrososphaerales; family Nitrosopumilaceae; genus Nitrosotenuis. The sequence continues at coordinate 18,352 of DASWKH010000007.1, read as the reverse complement.
TCTAAAATTGACGCACATTTTGAGTCAAGTAGTTCTAAGAATGAATCAACTAATACCAATTCATCTATGAATTTGAATCTGCGGTAAAGATTCTCGCGCTTTTTTTCACAAACAAGGAGTGTCTTGAAGCCTTCGTCTTTTGCTCCCTTTAGAACCTGCAGTGCGCAGTGGGAACCAAGCGTAGCAATCGAAGCCATGTTATTTTGATCTCTGTTAATTTTGAGGCTTTATGAAAGTTCCATTTGTGTTTTAGAGACAAAATCGAAAATCTCATCAATTAGGTCCATTGAAATCTCTTTTTTTAGCTCCACAGGCGTAGACTTTAGGACAAAGTCAATCAAAGATATGTTCTTTGGCAGCATGTCTGGATTTTTTGTGTAAATGGAGTAGACTGAAATTGCGTTTGATATGACAACTAGTGCCTTTTCTCTGTTTGTCAAAGCCATGATTTTGTAATGTGTTGTCTGGTTTTTAGTGTTATTTTCTTTGAGCGCGCAATACTCTCTCAATTATGAGCCCCAATACAACAACTCCAAGCGTAACAATGATTGAAATGTAAATGTCGGTTGCCGGCTCGCCTGTCTGTATGTCTCCTTGCGCTGCAAATGGCACAGATTCTGTAATGGATGGTGCTGGTGCCTGTAAGGATTTTTCCGCGGCTTCTTCAGCCTGCTCCATCATCACATCTGCGCCCCTCATGCTTTCTGTTGGCAATGATGCTTGTTGTATTTGCAAGAATTGTGATGAAAACCAAGCGGCAATTGCTGCGCCGCCAATCATGGAAAACCTGTAGATTCGATTAAACGAGTTGAAAAGGGATTTGCTTGATTTTGCCTTTTCTGTTGCGCCTGAAGGCAAAATCACTATTGCAAACTTGTCTACTGTGTAATATTTCATGTCGTGCGACTTTGTGTTTTTTCCTGTTTGTGAAATCTTGACCATTCCAGTCTCTTGCATTTTTTTTAGGTGATATATGACTAGGGGCAATGAAATCTCGGTTTTTTGTGCGATTTGATTTGCAGTAAGCTGATCATTGAACAATAATTTTAGAATTGCCCTACTAGAATCTGAGCTCAAAAGCTCACCAACTGATTTTATCTTATCATCATCTGTTGAAAGAATTTCAACTTTGTCGTTAATCTCCATTGGATCTTCAGAATCGCCCATAAAACATGGCTGCTTTGATACGTCTTATTAAAATTGTCGAGTGAATTCTACGTTTATCAACAGCTTTTAGGTTAATTTTTTTATGTCTGAAGAAATTTAATCACATATTTTGTAGATTATAGATCAATTTAGTCAGTTTTTTTGATTAAATAATTATGAGAGTCTTAGGCGGAAATTGTATTTACCAAAGATCTGCCGTATTTACTTGCAGTATATAATAACTTGTCATCGCCTTCAGGCATTGGATTGGCACAAGGACCACAAAGCGGCATGGTGATCTCTGCGTCGTAATGAATCTCGCCTATACATTTTCCACACTTGTGGCAATGAAGCTGCTTCAGATCATAGAGGTTCATACTAGAAGTGTTGCTCCCTCAGCAACTATGTAAGTGTCATTTGCTAGTTGATTAATGTGGTTGATGATATCTATGTCAGGAATGGTTTTATTTGCGACAACTAGAGCGGTTTTATCTTCACCCATTGGACAGCAGATAAATTTTAACTTGTTTCGTTGAACTATACAAGATCTTACTTTCCCAAATTCTTCGTTATAGTCACCTTGCATAGAACTTTGGAGTGCCATTTGCATAAGTAACAAGCGTTGTTTTTCATCGGATATGCTGAGATCCTTGTTGCCAAACGAGTCTATTATTCTACCACTATTGTTGATGATAACAAATAACTCAATTCCTACTTTTGTCATCCATCTTTCTAGCATTTGTCGATGCGGCATCGTTCTAACATATGACATGCTTATAGATGGTGCTTCTGACTAATAACATAACGCTTTCTTAATTTCATACCTGAAACGGCAGCCTAAGCAAAATCTTCATGATGGCTAACTAGGTTCTTATTGACACAACACACTGTTGTTATGGCATAAAAACAACATCAAATCACTGGAATTCTGAAATTAGAGCACCATTCAAAAAAGTCATGGCTTGGAATGAGTTGTTTTTCATCTTGGGCATTGGCGTTGGCCTTGGAATTGGGGCATACTCGACAACAATCTAAACACACCTTTTTTGTTGAAATATTTTAAATCAAAAAACCTTGAATAAACTGTTTTAATGTAACTAAGATATATGCTACTGAGTGTATCTAATAGTATGACACAGCCAAAAACCGCACCCATACGCCAAAAGAACAAAAACAACAAAACAAAACCTGAGAATTTAATGAAAAAGGAATATCTAGAAGACTTTGATGAGTTAAAGAAATCCATTATAGAAAATCAAAAAACATAGGAAGAAAACACATACATCTAGATTTAAGGAAGATATGGAAAGAATACGAGTAGACTCTGGCAATATCAGAATAATTGGATATGATGAGTCAACGCAAACACTAGAAATAGAATTTCAACAGAGTGGAACCTATCAGTACTTTGGCATATCAAAAAAAATCCATGATGATTTTATGAAATATGCATTATCTCACAATCAATATTATACAAGATACATTAAGAACAGATATAGGCACAAGAAAATTCGCTGATTCTTTCAAATTTCTCTCTAATCATTTACAGATAAGACAAATACGGCTACATTTAACCTAAAAAACCCTACGGTTCAATCCTATTTTAATCAAAGGTAATAAAGAAAAATTTCCTATACACGCCATGAACAAAACAATTACGATTGCAGCAGCAACAGGAATTGTTCTTTCACTGGCGTTTGTCCTTGGCGCAATTCCATCAGGAATCGTAGCCCAAGCTCAAACAGAAGAGCCAACACCATTTCCGTCAAGAGAGAAAACAATCTCTGTGACGGGGACAGCTACCACATCAGTTGACCCTGATTTGTTAGTTGTACAGTTTGGTGTCGAAGTGCAAGAAACAACAGCAAAAGAAGCGCTTGATGCCAACTCGCAGCTAATGACTGCAGTAGTTGAAGCAATCAGGGCAGCAGGCATCACAGACAATGAGATAAACACTGCACAACTGACTATCTACCCAGTCTATGAATCATACCAAGAAAAGGAAACTGGGATATACAGGCAAAAACTTGTTGGATATGCAGTCTCAAACATAATACGTGTTGAGACAAAGAACCTAAGCTTGGCATCCGACATAATTGACAGCGGAGTCAGTGCTGGTGCAAACAGAGTAGATAGTGTTTACTACACCCTGTCCCCACAAAGGCAAATGCAAGTAAGCGACGACTTGTTGTCAGAAGCAATCATAAACGCAAAATCAAAGGCAGAAAAGGCACTTGCCCCTCTTGATTACCAAATAATCGGAGTAAAGCATGTCAGCCTATCAGATTTCGGCTATCCGCCACCTCCCATCCCATACTACAAGGGAGCGTTTGACGCCATGGCTGAATCTGCAATAAGAACGCCAGTGTTCTCATCTGATCAGGATGTTAGCACTACTGCAAGCGTGGTATTTATCATCGGAAGTAACTAACTTCCCTTCTTTTTTGTTTTTAGATTATGAAACTAGTGTATTTTTTTCTAGTTGTTTTTCTTGACTTGGAACGATGTTTCGCTTTGGCAGCTTTATTGTAAAAATTGTTTCCTTTCCCTCCGTACTGGATATTTCAATTGCACCGTCGTGCTGCTCGATGATTTTTTTACAGCTCGCCAGTCCAAGACCAGTCCCAGTCTGCTTTGTCGTAAATAACGGTTCAAATATTTTTGACATGATGTTTTGTGGGATGCCACATCCAGTATCGGCAATTTGTATTACGACGTGCTTGTCAAGATCAACAATCTTTATGTCAACCTGGCCAACATTGTTCATTGCCTGAATTGCATTTATTATCAGATTTGTAAACACGACTTCGAGTTTTGTGAAATCGCACGCCAAGTAAACGAAATTGTTTGGGAGGGTGATCCTAACTGAATCAGGAACGGTAATTTTTTCTATGGCAGATGCTATTATGTCATTTATCAGATGATTCTCAAAAGTTAGTGTTAGTGGCCTGACAAAATCAAGAACATCTTCAATTTGGTGAGATATTCTGTCCACTGCCCGGTGCAGTCTGTTATAGTAGATTACCCTATCCTCAATACGGAATTTTGGTTTTGATTCCATGATCTCGACAGTGTTTTTGATAACGGATAGTGGATTTCTCAAATCATGTGCAAGCCGTGCTGCAAGCTCACCTATTGCAACAAGTCTTGCAGTGTTGTCAGCAGTTTTTGTATGAATTTTTTCAATTTGAGTTATAAAATTGCATGTTAGCCCAATTTTTGCATGGTGTTTTACTACGGAGCCCTCATCCGGTGCATCTAAAATGCAGTACATCTCTTGTGCCTTGTTGTTGTAGAATAATTCAATTGTTGAGACACCAAACTCATCAACATCGCCATTTACTATGCCCTTGATTTTTTCTAAGGACGCCTTACTTGTTACATGTCCGTCTATGAATAATACCACAAAAAAACATGCTTAAAATTTTTTTAAGTAAATTATGGTTATTGTTTTGCACAAACAGTTCTTATTATTATATAATAATACAAACTGTGCACGGTTAATAGATAATCAAATTATGTAGTCGTTTACGGGTGATTCGTATCTGATTAGTTCCTCAATTGCGCGAATTTTGCCTTTGGTGATCTCAACTAGTCGCTTCTTATGTGATAGATCAATTCGCACCCTGCGTTCAAGCTGTTCAATTATTCTTCTTGTCAAGTACTTACCTTTTCTGTCCGAATCAAAAAGAATTATCAAGTTTTTGTGGTGCGCAACAGAGTCGGCAAATTTTGTGATCCCGCCAAAGCTGTGAAACTCTAAGACCTGCTCGGTAAATCCAAGTTTCTTAAGTGCCTCTGAGTCGCGCTTACCCTCTACTACTACAATACTTTCTTGCACATAGTTTAGGTTATTGATAAAACTCCTCAGATCAGAAATTTCATCAAAAGAAATCTCCACGTCTTAATAATAAGGGAACTCATTAATCAGTCTATTTGGTCGATTTAATAGAATAATAAACTGGATAAATTCTACGTAACTGTTTTTAGTATTTCATCACTAAATTCCATTAAGAATCCCCAAATAGCGAACCATATGGTCGCTGTGCCAACCAAGTCTTGGGAGATTACTTTCTCCCAAGGCACATTACTTTACAGTCTTTGCTGTGTGATATTCAGTGAACTCTTAACTGAGTTATCAGTTTGTTTGTTCATTCCGATTTTGCACACAGATTAATCATAAATAATACAAATTTGTTTGACTACAAAAATGACAAAAACCAAAAGATTTCATGGTTATAGCACAGACATTGAAAGACTTGCAACTAGGATTGAAGCGTATTTATCAGAAAATAACTTTGAGGTGGCATTTTCAAAGGATCAGACAACGCCCGTTTCCACATTCTTTATTCAGGCACGAAAACTAGGTATGCTCAGAACTGCGGCTGGAATAAGACGAAGTACTGATATCAAAATTCAGGGGACTCCAGAAAATTTTGAAGTGACTATTGGCACAGGCCAGTGGGGCAACAACCTAATCGTCTCAGCACCATTGTTTGTAATACCAGTGATGGGGATTGTTGCCACAGTAGCGAGGCTTTACACTGCCAAAAAATTTGAAAGCAATCTCTGGAAATACATCAAAGAACAAGCGAGTTTTCTTAGAAATAGCGCCGAGTCGAACAAAACAGAGGTTGCAAAACCACTAGATCGACGCGAGTACAAATGCGACTATGTGGACGGGTATCCAGGCTGGAACTCTCAGGTCCTAGATGGCAAAATAATTCTTCAAAAGCAAAAATCAGGCTTTGATAGAATAATTTTTGAATCTCCAGACGGAGAGCAATTCACGATCCCTGCAACAAAAATTGAAAAAGCTACAATACTCTCTCGCAAAAAAGGCCTAGCTGAAAATGATTTAATGCTAGAGATCACATGTAAAGATAAAAACGGAAATACCATCAATCCTGTCTTGAATCTGTCAGACGATGTAATTGCCGGCGTCTTGGCAGGAATAAACGAATTCGTTGCAGAAGACCAGCAACTACGAAGTCTTTACAAACAACACTAAATTGGCTGCCGTTTTAGCAGTTCAGATTCGGCCTGTTTTAATTTTTCAGAGTGAGACACATCAAGGCTCATGTCTACAAGCTCAACTACATTGTTAATTGGTACGAGTTCTTCGTCTTTTTCGTAAAGTGCCTCATGCTCTAGATTTAGTAAGACATCTAAGCTGTCAGCGAGTATCAGCCTAGTCTCTTTTATATAATCAACCAAATCCGAGTTATCACTCATAATTGGTGTATGGGATATTTTGGGTAATTATTTTTTCAGTTGTCTGCACAGGACAATCAGGCATGAAATCCCTTAATTCGTTCGTTTTCTGCAAACAAACTATCACTTTAGCATAACCAAAGTCAAAAAACATCATGCATTATGTTTGTAAAACGTCTAATGGAATTTTCTCATTTTATATTGTAAAAATAAAAGACATTGTTAGAATTTTTGGCATGATAATTACAAAAACACGAAAGGTCTTGTTTTTCCATCAACGAAAGAATAGTCAACTCCAAAAGACAATCATCGTAATAAAAAATTGTGGTACCCAAATTGCAAGCAACCCAAGTTAACCAAACAAAAATTCTCATTCTCGGCGGTGGATTCGCAGGAATTTCCGTTCTGCGCCATCTACAAAAGATCATTAAAAAAAACAAGCAACTGAAGATAACACTGGTAAATGAGGACAATTTCTTTTTGTTCACACCAATGCTTCAGGAAATAGCGTCAGGAATGCTTCATCCAAGCAGCATTTCAATCCCGCTGCGGGTCTTTTCCAAAGATTCAGAATTCATACAGGCCAAGGTGTCATCAGTTGATCTTAAAAACAAGCTAGTTGCCATTACACGAAAATTTGACGGAAAGGTAAAGGTTCTAGATTATGATTATTTGATCATAGCTATTGGCAGTACAACAAACTTTTTTGGAAACAAGAGAATAGAAAAAAATTCTTTTACAATAAAAACCATCCAGGATGCAATTGCAATAAAAACTCACCTTATCAACATGATGGAAATTGCAGATAATGAGGAAAATCAAGCCATTCAGGAAAAAATTCTGACAGTGGCAGTAGTCGGAGCTGGGTTTGCTGGCGTCGAAGTGATTAGTGAGCTCAACGATTTTGTCAAAGATTCTATAAAAAGTTACTATCACAACATTGATCCTGCAAATGTCAAAATGATTCTCGTTTCTGCAAAAGCAGGAATACTACCAGAACTTGGAGAGGGATTGGCACAAAAAGCATACGAATCACTTGAAAAGGCTGGAATTAGAATAATTCCAAACACAAAGGCAGTTGATGCCGGCGAAGATTTTGTATTTTTAGGAAATGGTGAGACAATCCCCTGCGCCACACTGATTTGGACTGCCGGGGTCACAATAGATTCTGTCATAACCAGCCTAGAATGTGAGCACAACGGCGGGAGGATTGTAGTTGACAGCTATCTCAGAATGCCGTCTTATGATAATGTGTTTGCATTAGGTGACTGTGCAGCAATTACTGATACAAAAACAGGTAGTCTCTATCCACCCACAGCACAGCATGCACTACGTGAAAGCAAAATTGTAACGCATAACCTCAAATGCGCCATCACTAAAAACGGCTCCCAAAAACCATTTAATTTTGAAAGCAAGGGCATGATGGCAGTAATCGGAAAAGGTAATGGCATTGCCAAAATATTCGGTTATGACCTGTCTGGCATTCCGGCATGGTTTGTTTGGAGGACCTATTATCTTACCATGCTGCCCACATTTGAGAAAAAACTTAAAGTCGCAATAGACTGGACTGTAAACCTCTTCTTTAGACGCGACATCACACTAGTCAGAAAGATAAAAAGAAAGTCCCTAAACAAGTTTGATCTTGATGACATTTCAAGTCTTGATGTGATGTTATTCAAAAAGGAAGAGCCGGCTCCAGACCAGAAAGTCACTTAAACCTAGTTAACAACAAATAGACAGCCAGTAAAATTTCGTCTTTCACAAAATAAATACAGTGAGAAATAGCCAAAATACACATGATAGGAACCGATCTTGAGGACTGGCGCAGAACCCATTATTCTAATCAGCTCTCCCCACAGATGGCAGACACAGATGTCACAGTAATGGGTTGGGTCTTAAGCGTTCGAGGCCATGGCAACATTTCATTTATGATGCTAAAAGATATGAAAGACGAGATTCAAATTGTTGCCAAAGCTGGAAGCTGTCCAGATGAGATTCGTGAAAGAATTACACAGTTAAAACCGCATTCATCTGTAGGCATCAGGGGAACCATAAGACCATCAGAAAAAGCACCGGGGGGAATAGAGATCATCCCTAAAGAAATGAAGGTTTTTTCCGAAGTGGAAAAAATCCCGCCATTTGAGCCATATGCAAAGACAGTCAAAAACATTGATACCCGGCTTGAGGTCAGGCCGCTTGACTTAAAGCGTAAATCTCTACAACACGTCTTCAAGGCGCGAAGTCTTGTCCTAAAATCAATTAGGAGTTATTTTTACGAAAGTGAATTTTTGGAGATAAACACCCCAAAAATGATTGCTACTGCCACAGAGGGAGGAGCTGCATTATTTCCAATATTCTACTATAACAAAGAGGCATTTTTGGCACAATCACCACAGTTGTACAAAGAACAGCTCACCATGAGCTTTGAGAAGGTCTTTGAGATTGCGCCAATCTTTAGAGCAGAACCATCAAGAACAAACAGACACCTTTCTGAGGCAATCTCAATAGATGTGGAAGAAGCGTATGTAGATTACAATGACATCATGGCACGAATCGAGCAAATCATAAAACTGTCAATCAAAACAATTCAAGACTATTCAAAGGAAAATCCAGATTCCGAATTTGTAGTCCCAGAGATGCCAAGCAAAATTCCACAGTATTCCTATTCTGATCTTGTAGAAAGAATGCAAAAGGCTGGAGCAAAGACAGAATGGGGCGATGATCTATACCCATCAAACCTTAAAAAAATCGGATTGAACGGGTTTTACTTTATCAAGGATTGGCCTACTGGCCCAAAGCCGTTTTACGTCAAGGTCAGCAAGCAAGACCCCAAGATTTCAGAGTCCTTTGATCTTATGTTTGGCGACCTTGAGCTGTCTTCAGGTAGCACAAGAGTCGAAAAACGCTCAGAACTGGAGGAAAGAATGAAGAATAAAGGGCTCAAAACCGATGCCTTTGAGTACCATCTAAGGGCGTTTGACTATGGGGTTCCTCCGCACGCAGGCTGTGGAATTGGCCTTGAAAGACTGATGATGGCACTAACAAACACTGAAAACATAAGAGATACCACATTTTACCCAAGAGATGTAGACAGACTTACTCCATAGGTGATTACTTGGTTACAAAAGAAGACATAGAACACGTTGCAAAATTAATGAGAATTGACATAGACAACACTGACCAGTATTTTGAACAAATTCAAAAAATCTTGAACTATTTTGATATCCTAGATAAGGCAAACATCGAATCAGAAGAGATTTCAGTCCAAGAAGTATCAATAAATGATCTTAGGGATGACAAATACACACCGTTTGAATCAAAGCTAATTGATCAGCTAAAAAACTACAAGGGAAGCTACATTAGAGCTCCAAAGATGAACTAAATTGAATCTTGCAACATCTTCAATAGACTATATCAACAATGTAAAGAATGGAATCATCACCGCAGAAGAGTTTGTCGCAAAAACATTAGAACAGATATCAAAGCATGACAAAAATCTGCATGCATTTATCTCAATTAATGAAAATGCCTTAGACCAAGCAAGACAGATTGATAGAAAAATAAAATCAAAAGAAAAAGTTGGCGCCTTTTATGGGATGCCAATATCAGTTAAAGACAACATCTGTGTTAAAGGGGGCAAGACTACATGCGCATCAAAAATGCTCCAGGATTTTGTAGCCCCATATGATGCAACAGTCATATCAAAATTGAAATCGCAAGACGCCACAATAATTGGGAAAACAAACCTAGACGAGTTTGCAATGGGTGTGGCAACAGAGTTTTCTGCTTTTGGTCCAAGCAGAAATCCTTGGAACCAAGAATATGTTCCTGGCGGCTCGTCTGGTGGAAGTGCAGTTTCCATTTCTGCCCTTGAATGTGTTTTGTCGCTTGGCTCAGATACTGGCGGTTCCGTTCGAAACCCGGCCAGTTTTTGCTCAGTTGTAGGCCTAAAACCCACCTACGGCCTAGTCAGCAGATATGGCCTTGTATCATACGCAAACACCATTGAGCAGATTGGTCCAATGGGGCGTAAAGTAGAGGACACAGCCTTGCTTTTGAACCACATAGCAGGAAAAGACCCAAACGATAACACCTCAATAGATAATGGCAGTCAAGATTACCTTGAAGGAATTGATGCCGGAATACAAGGTAAGAAAATAGGCATAATCAAAGAGATGAGCAAGGGTGAAGGCCTTGACAAAAATGTCGAATCATCATTTTGGAGAGCGGCTTCAGTTTTTGAAAAACTCGGCGCCAAAGTTGATGAAGTCTCACTAGATATGGTAAGCTATACCATTGCAGCCTACTATGTTTTGGTGTCAGCTGAAGCCGGAAGCAACCTTGCAAGATACGATAACATCCGATATGGATATGATTTTGATTCAGAAGGATACGAATTCAACTCATATGTATCAAAGGCACGAAAAAACTTCGGCCCAGAAGTTACAAGAAGAATGATTCTTGGCGGTTTTGTACCATCTGCAGGTTTTGCAGGAAAATATCTTCTCAAGGCACTCAAGGTAAAAAGCAAGCTAACAAAAGAGATCCAAGAAGCATTCAAAAAATTTGACTTTTTGATTTCACCCACAGTACCAATTTTGCCATTCAAGTTCGGAGAAAAAATTAACGACCCACTTGCCATGTATCTTGCAGACACAAACACAGCTACTGCAAACCTTACGAATGTGCCGGCAATTTCCGTTCCCTTTGAGATCCATAACGGCTTGCCAATTGGAATACAGATTCATGCAAACATATTGCAAGAAAAACAATTATTGCAAGCAGCATACGCCCTACAAAGTACCACAAATATTCCAGGCGTGCCGCTATGATTGGGCTTGAGATTCACTGCCAGCTAACTAATCTTGAAAGCAAGCTGTTTTGTTCTTGCAAGGCAAATTACAGGAGTTTTGAACCAAACACAAACATTTGTCCAGTTTGTATTGGATTGCCAGGATCTTTACCAAGACTAAACAAAAAGGCAGTCGAAAAGGCAACCATGATTGCCATGGCATTCAACTGCAAAACCCCACAAAAACTTGGTTTTTTTAGGAAAAATTATTTTTATCCTGATCTGCCAAAAAACTTCCAAATTACCCAGATTAACTTGTATGGGCCAACAAGTACCGGCGAGCAAGGCAGGATATCCATAGAGGGAAAGGACATCAGAATTCGCAGAATCCAGCTTGAGGAGGACCCAGGAAGGCTAATCTACGAAGGCGCCTCAGAGCGTACACAAATTACGCTTGTGGATTACAACCGCGCAGGCACGCCCCTTGTAGAAATAGTGACAGAGCCAGACTTTGAGGATGCAAGGCAGGTTAGAATATTTCTAAATATCTTGTCGGATTTGCTTGAAAATTTGGGAGTATCTGATCCGACACTGGAGGGTGCAATGCGCGCAGACGCTAACGTGTCTATTGAGGGCGGGGCCAAAGTAGAGGTCAAAAACATTGGTTCTTTTTATGATTTGGAAAAAGCAATTGATTTTGAGCTAATAAGACAGAAAAGTCTCAAAGAAAGAGGAATACAAATCGTGCAAGAGACGAGGCATTGGGACGATAGACGAAAAATTACAATATCTGCCAGAACAAAAGAAGCAGACGAGGACTATCGCTATATCCTCGAAGGCGACATCCCGTGGGTCATTATGGACTCACAGTCGCTGGAAAAATGGAAAACAACCATGCCAGAAAGCATTAGCTCAAAAAAAGACAGGTATTCTGGGTATGGCATACCGGCCCAAGTGGCAGACATTTTGTCGTCTGACAAATATTATTCAGATTTGTTTGAGAAAGCACACAACGAATCAAATGCAAAAGAGATTGCAAACATGATTACCACAGATTTGATGGGTCTTGTTGACACAAGAGAAAGAAGAGAGAAATCAAAGCTTGACCCCAAACACCTCTCTGACCTTGTTGAGCTAATTCAGTCAGGCAAAGTTACTCGAAGCTCGGCAAAAAATGCACTTCAAGAAATAGTCAAGACTGGAAAACCTGTATCAGAAATTGTCTCACAGATAGGCCTTGGTAAAATATCTGATCAATCCGAGATTACAAAAATAATAGATGAGATAATAACTGCAGAACCAGCTGCAGCCAAACAAGCAAAAGAAAACCCACAGACAATAAACTATCTTGTTGGCAAGGTGATGCAAAAAACAAAAGGAAGGGCAGATCCTACAATGACGCTAAAACTTCTCAAAGAAAAGATAGCATCCCTATGAGTAATATTTCCAACATTAATGCCGACGAAGCCGAGATTGTAAGAATAATCTCAAGATTACCCGAGTTTGCATGGCTAGAATCAGCCGACCTTTCCAAAATTAGGAGTGAAATCAGGCACGAAATAGCCAAAATTCTTGGCGAATATTTTGCAGAAAAAACGCGCAATACCAAACCCAACTGGACCATCAAGTTCAAAGAGGCTGGCATATCAGAAGACGATGGAAAAACCGCAATCTCCTGCGCAAGAAGGCTAGGAATAGAAATTTCTTAATTCATTTAAATTAAAACAATTTCAAAGAAAACTGTTTGACTGGCTTTGTTTTTGTTCCCACAAAAGAGCAGATAGAAAACTCGAATATTTTCAAATTTATGCAAAAACACAACATCAAGTCATTCAAAGAACTTCACAAAAAATCGGTCGCAGACTTGGATTGGTATTGGAACGCTGTAAATGAAGACATTGGAATAGTGTGGGACAAAAAATACACCATTGTTTCAGATTTTTCCAAAGGCAAGCCTTGGCCCAAGTGGTTTGTCGATGGCAAAACAAACATCATAAATTCAGGTGTCGATAAATTTGCAACAAAATATCCAAACCAAATTGCGTATTGTTTTGTCTCAGAAGATGATACGGAAAAAATAATCACGTATTCACAGCTGGAAACCGATGTAAACAAGCTTGCAAACGCGCTAAAGGCATTAAATGTCAAAAAAGGTGACGTTGTTGCCGTCTATATGCCAATGATTTTTGAAGCAATAGTTGCCATACTTGCCTGTGCAAAGATTGGTGCTGTACAAACAGTAATTTTTTCTGGATACAGCACAGAAGCACTTAGGATCAGACTACAGGATTGCGGTGCAAAAATACTTTTTGTTTCAGACGGCTTTACAAGGAAGGGAAAACCAGTCTCGCAGACAAAGACAGTCCTTGACGCAACGAGGGACACCGGTGTTGAAAAGATTATTGTCGCACCATACAAAGGAGTTGACAGGTATTATTTTTCAGAATCTGTAATCGATTACTCAAAACTTGTTGCAAACCAATCACCAGAATGCCAAGCCGAAATCATGGACTCTGAAGATCCGTTGTTTATTTTGTATACATCCGGCACGACTGGCAAGCCAAAGGGCGTGGTTCATACACACGGCAGCTATTCTGTATATGCCGGGCAGCAGGCTTCATATCTAATCGACCTACATTCTGACGATGTTCTGCTCTGGCCAGCAGACATTGGCTGGATTACAGGGTTGGCCTGGAACGTGTATGGCCTTTTGGAGGTTGGTGCAACTGCGATAATTTATGACGGCGCAATCGACTGGCCAAACCCATCAAGACTCTGGCAGATGGTACAAAAATACAAGGTAACGATTTTTGGCACCTCACCAACAGCAGTAAGGATGTTTAGAAAATACAAAATAGAGCCACAAAAACAATTCAACCTCTCCTCAATTAGAATAATTCCTACGACTGGCGAGCCAATCGACGAGGATTCATGGTGGTGGCTTTATGAAAAGGTTGGAAACAAGAAAATTCCAATAATGAATTTGGCTGGTGGAACCGAGATAGGCGGTGCAATGCTTTCTGTTTTTCCTGGAATGAAGCTAAAACCCACCACAGTAGGCATGCCGTGCCCTGGTTTTGATCTTGATGTAATCGATGAGAAGCAAAAATCGCTAAAAAACAAAAAAGGATTTCTAGTGGTTAGATCCCCGTGGCCGACGATGACTCGAGGACTTTTAAATGATGATGATAGATACACCCAGACATATTGGAGCCAATACAAGGATGTCTGGTTCCATGGTGACTATGTCCTAGTTGACAATGATGGTTTGTGGTACATGCATGGCCGAGTTGATGATGTCATAAATATTTCAGGCCACAGGCTTAGTACTGTGGAAATAGAACAAGTTGCAGTCGTGCACCAAAAAATTTCAGAGGCTGCCGCAATATCAATCCCTGACGATATGACTGGTGAGGCCATCGCACTTTTTGTTGTGCTAAAAAACAAAAACGACAGTGATTCTATTCAAAAAGAAATCACAGATCACATATCAGAAAAAATAGGCAAGCTTGCAAAGCCCAAACTGGTTTGTGTCATATCAGACATGCCAAAGACAAGAACTGGAAAAATAATGAGAAGACTGCTCAAAACGAAGCTTCTTGGGGAGCCGCTAGGAGACCTAAGCGCGCTTGAAAACCCATACGTACTTGATGAAATAGTGCCGATTTAGTGCAGTTTTCTTATTTCTTGGGCAACAAGGGGCAAAAACGCGCCAACATCAGTCACAATTCCCAAGGCCTGCCCGTTCCCATATCCATGAGTTTTGTTATTGTCGTGTCTATTCTGCTGCAAGATGTGGTAGGTAGCCTGTTTTAACCAAAATACAATGACTATAAATAGTAAGAAAGTAAAGTAATCTTACTGGTAGGAATGTTAGAAGAACCCGAGATTACAACAATGAGTGAAAAGGGGCAGGTAGTCATACCGCAGAATCTAAGGGAATACCTTGGAATAAAGCCGAAAACCAAGCTACTCGTGTTCGTTATGGAAGGCAACATCATAATGAAAAAGATGGACATGCCAGACGTAAAAAAAGAATGGAATCGAATATTCCAGCGTATGGACAAGAAGGGTCTCAAACTAGACGAAAGCGACGTGACCAAAGAGATCAAAGCGTATAGGAAGGTAAAACACAAGAAAACAATGGGTTGATCCCGTGTTAAGGATAGTCCTTGATACCAACATCATGATAAGTGCTATAATCCGTAACGGAAAACCTAGAAAGCTGCTCGAGTTTGGAATTAACGGCAAATATCGGATCTTGATGTCAAGGGAAATCTTGGATGAATTTTCTGAAGTTCTTCAGAGACCAAAATTCAAGACGACATTAGATGAGGTCGTCAGCATCGTTTCTGCATTAGTTGAATCAAGTGAGAATGTGCCGATCAAATCAAATTTACAAGTCATAGTCAGTGATCCAGATGATGACATTATAATCAATACAGCACATGATGGAAAGGCAGATTACATAGTTTCTGGAGATCCAGATCTAAAAGATCTCAAAAATTTTAAAGGAATTAAGATTATGTCGGTAGATGAAATGTTGAAAATATTAGATGGGAGCTAGCATAATTTCTAGCGGATGGATTTTCGTCGGAATGTTTCCTAACGGCAAGGTCGTGCTGCAAAAGGATTAGCACCCAGAGTTAAGGCGGGGCTAACGGAATTCGTATCCACAGATAAATCATGTCGTACTCTAGTTCTCAACATCAGTAAGCCAGAGTCTACAATACGCCTAGTTTTCTTATTTCTTGGGCAACAAGGGGCAAAAACGCGCCAACATCAGTCACTATTCCCAAGGCCTGCCACGTTCCCCTGTCCATGAGCTTTGTTACTGTTGGCTGGCTGATATCGACTACTACTACTTTGACGTCTGCTGGAATCATGTTTCCAGTTGCAATAGAATGAAGCATCGTTGAAACCATGATGACCATTTTTGCATCCTTTAGAACTTCTTTGTATTTTTTTTGAGCAACAGACACATCAGTTATGACATCTGGTAGTGGTCCGTCATCTCGAATGGAGCCAGCCAAAACAAACGGAATCTTTTTTCGTACACATTCGTACATTATTCCCCTAGTTAGCTTTTTTGTTTTGACCATGGCTTCAATAGAACCAGATTTGAAAACCGAGTTAATTGCATCCATGTGATTTCTGTGCCCCTTGACTGCAAGCGAGCCATCATGGACATTCATTCCAAGCGAAGTTCCAAGAGTAGCGTATTCTATGTCGTGAACAGCCAGTGCGTTTCCAGTCAATACTCCGTCGATGTAACCAAGCCTAATCAACTCGGCAACAGAATCTGCTGCACCAGTATGCACTATTGCAGGGCCACCAACCAATATGATTTTTCCTTTTTGCTTTTTTGTTTTGTAAATGTCTTGTGCCACTTTTTTTGCAATGTGCTGTGTTGGTCGCTCACTTGAGCTACTGCTTCCCATAAACTCAAATACGTTGGAGCCTTCTCTTGGTCGCTCAGGCGGAGTTACCTTAACGCCTGCCTCACCGACTATTATCATGTCACCTTTTTTTACTTCACGGATGGGAACACATCTTGCCTTGCCGTTTTTGACTACAATGCACTTATCCATCATCGTGTTTTCTACTGTAATCCATTTTCCTTTGTGAAGGATCTGTGTCGTGTTGTTTGTTGTGCTGTAAAAGTTATCTGGCATGACCATGTCTTTTGGCGCAGCTTTGAGTGCCACCTCTTTTCCTATTGTCGATGTCGCACCAACACGATAGACTTGTTCTAAAATTTTATCGAGTTGCGCCTGGTTTTTGCCCTGAACTAGGAGCTTAGCATAGCTTGGGTCCTTTTTCTTTTTTCCAACCTGCATTACAAGGACTTCGAACTCTCCTCCAAGGTCCATTATCACATCAAAGATTTTTGTAAGTATCAGAGAATCAATTAGGTGTCCGCGTACCTCGACTTCGGTTGAATACTTCATTCCTAGATTACCACCCATACGGAATTTAAAATATGTGCCATGTAGAATTGTTGACACGACTAGGTTTTTTCTTTACAATTATACTGGAAGAATTACGTTGCCATTGAATTTCGGGATACTGTCTTTTTGAAATTCTATTACTAGTTGGTCACGTTGTTCTTTTGTCACACCCTGTACTATTGCTTTTGAAAATCCATCTTTGTCACAAAGTGACACGATGTATCCGCTTGTGTCAGTTAAGACAAAGCCGCTTGATTCATCTACAATAGCGTAATAGTTCTCCTCTCCTACTGGTTCCCAAACATCCGATTTTGTGTCACGTAGTGCAAGTGCAGGCATTGCCTTGTTGTTTGTAAGTTTGTTAAGATATTCTCTTGATGCCTGAACACGTTTTTGCCCCATTTTGAGTGCCTGAAAGTATTGCACAAATTGATTTTATGCTTTAATTATTAAAATGTACAGCATCATTATATTGCGTCAGAATTGACACGATGATGTGCCACTCTCAAACAACATAATACTAAAGCTAAACGAGATTACATCCCAGATATCAAACAAAAAATCTCTCTCAGATGATGATGAGCATCTAATCAAAGACACCTTCAACAAAATACTGGAAAATGGAGAAAATTATGACGTCGATGAGATCGGGAGCTGGTTTGAAAACGAGGGAAGCTGGAATCACAAGCCGGTAATACTTAGAATCACCAACATCTCACACTATGTACAAACTAGGTTTTGGCAAAATCCAAAAAAGATGAGACTGATATCAGATCACGACGATTGTGGCTGCGACTAGGTTTGTAGCTTTTCAAGCAGTCTTGAGACAACCTTGCTGTTTTCTTGTCGTTCTTCAAGGATTTTTTCTAGGCGTTTTTTGTCTACGTCTCGTTGTTGCTTACCAGAAACAATCTGAAAATATTCCTCATCGAGTGTGTTGTTTGCCTGAAGTCTCTTAACTATTTCAAACAATACTCCGATTAGATCGTTTTGCGCACGAATCATCTCATCTTTGTCCTGTTCTGACAACCTGATTTGCGTAAGTTACAGCTATTTGTAAGTTTTACAAAAATTTTGAGAGTATTTTTTGCAAGTCAGAATCTGTCACTGCAATTTTTGCTGACTCGATGAATGAGGCAATCTGTGCCTTTGTAAACCCAGACTTTTCATATTCTGCGGCCTGCAGTGCCATCTCAAGCTTGTCTACTTGGTGTAGCAGCTGTGCTTCCTTTGTTGTGTTTTTTTGATA
>DASWKH010000006.1:0-1711 GCA_036396715.1 Candidatus Nitrosotenuis sp. | reverse complement strand
ACTTGACCGCGCCATATATCGAATGACGCACCAGCTTGAAGACGTCATGGATTATGTTAGAATGCCGCAGCTCAAAAAGAAGGATTATTCGATTTCGCTGATTTTTCAGGATGTGATGGAACGAGTCGAGGTGCCGCCGACAATTACAATCCATCCTCCGCTAAACGATCACACAGTCTTTTGCGACCCTGAAAAAATGGAGATTGTTTTTGTCAACCTGCTTGTAAACGCAATACAGGCAATTGGTGACAAAAAAGGAGACGTAACAGTAGAGATAGTAGATGAATCATCAGATGAAAATGTGGTAATTAAGGTGATTGACACTGGGGCTGGCATACAAGAAGAAATCATGGGGAAAATTTTTGATCCGTTGTTTACAACAAAGCAGGTCGGAACCGGCCTTGGGCTGTCAAGCTGCAAAAGCATTGTAGATCAGCACGGAGGTACGATAAGCGCCTCAAGCAAGGTTGGCAGGGGCACCACATTTACCATCAAGATGCCAAAAAAATCTGACTGGTCTGCGATTTCAAAAGAAAAGACGCAAAATTCTTTAATTGTATAAAGCGCGTATGCGGACTAGTTTGGCCATAGAAAAGGTTCTATTTAGGCACAAAAAACCAGTTCTGTAAATGGATATAAAAAAAGAGCTTGCCAGATTTTTATCAGAAGACATCGGAAGAGGCGACATTACCGCAAGCATTCTGACAAACAAAAGAATTTCTGCCAAAATAGTTTCACGACAAAATGGGGTTGTGGCAGGGACGCAACTTGCAAAAGAGATCTTTTCCATGAAGGGTTGTTCTGCCAAAATGACGAAAAAGGACGGCTCATCAATCAAACCAAACCAGACAGTACTCAGAGTTTCAGGCCCTGCAAGATCAATCCTAAGCTGCGAGCGAACAGCACTAAACTTGCTCTCAAGGATGAGCGGTATTGCCACGCAGACATCTGAGCTTGTCAGAAAAATAAAAAAAGTAAATCCAAAAACAGATCTTTATTCCACGCGCAAGACTGCACCTGGTCTGCGCTACTTTGACAAGGAAGCAGTAGTAATTGGAGGTGGAAAAAAACACAGAATGACGTTGGGGGACATGATAATGATAAAGGACAACCATATTGCATCAGAGGGTTCACTAGTCAAACTAATCCAAAAGGCAAAGAAAAGAAAAAAAACATTCGAAGTCGAAGTAGAGACTCTAGCAGATGCGGTTTTAGCAGCAACACTGGGGGTGCCAATAATTATGCTTGATAATTTTACTCCAGACAGAATACGAAAAACCATAACGACGTTCAAAAAACTTGGATTGCGCAGCAAAGTAAGACTGGAGGCGTCAGGTGGCATCAACTCTCAAAACATCAAAGAATTTGCCAAAACCGGCGTCGACATGATCTCAGTTGGGTTCATCACAAACTCTGCTAAAGCAATTGACTTTAGTCTTGAAGTTGACTAGTCTCAAATCTAAGTGAGTACGCTGGAAATTACCTTCTTATCAGGCATATTTTTTATTCGTTGCACGCTGTAGGAGAGCTTATCAAAGCCGTCAGGTAGAGGATTTGCGCAGTGAGCACATCTTGGGTTGACAACTTCGGCATCATAATCAATTTCTCCAATGCATTTTCCGCATTTTGTGCAACTGATTTGTCTTTTGTCGTAGATATTCAAAGGCGCTCAAGTAAATATTTGTGTAACAAATCTAATTAATCTTGTGTA
>DASWKH010000005.1:0-6296 GCA_036396715.1 Candidatus Nitrosotenuis sp. | reverse complement strand
ATTGGTAAGGGAGCGGGTGGAACCGAAACTGCAAGCTCCATTCTAAGAGATCTACTGGATATTCGTAAGGAAATACTACGGGATTGAAATCAAATCTAATCTCAAAAACAGACACTGCGATAGTACTAAAAGAGATTAGCGAGCAGTGGAGACTCGAGCTGCCAAAAATAAAAAACCTAAAGATTTACGAGCTTGAGGACAATGCAAGAATCATAGCAGGGGATGGCATCACTGCATTAAAGGTAGATCAGACCTACTTGCCCTTTCTGACAGATGTTAAAATTCTAGAAAGGTTCCCAAACGTCACAGTAGACATGGGCGCAGTAAAATTCATGTGTGATGGGGCAAACGTAATGAGGCCTGGGATTCGAAGCTTTTCAGAATTTGAAAAAGGCCAGCTTGTCTGTGTTGTGGAGGAATCACAAAAAAAATTCCTCGCAGTTGGAAGAGCGCTTGTACCAAGCAGTGAACTTCAGACTATGACTAAAGGTGTCGTAATAGAAAACCTTCATTATGTATCAGACAAATACTGGGAAATTAAAAAATCAGTAAAAGACTAGAGTTTTTCTGTAAACTCTTTTGTTCCTTCTTTTGTTATTACTAGAACGTCGATTCCGTCCCCGCTAAAGGAATCTCTCATAGTTGCCGCCTTTACTGATTTTATGGCAAGATCAACTGCCTCTTTTTCTTTCATACCTGCCTTGAATTGCTGGTCTAAAACTCCAAGTGCAGATTCTGCTCCAGTTCCCACTGCTGCATACTCATCTGGAAGAACAGAGCCTAATGGGTCTAGCGTATAGATCGTAGGTTTGTCAACAATCCCACCAACGATGATTTGGGTTAGAAATGGAAAGAATCTTCGCTCATACATCAAATTTGACATCATTTTTGCTATCGAGTTTGGAGGAATGTCTCGTTTTAGCTCCATTTTACGAACCTTTGCCAAGGCCTTTATCTGCAACACTAGGATCTGCATGTCTGCAACTAGACCGGCTATTGTGGCACCCACCTTGTCGGTAAGCTGAAATGTCTTCTTTGTAGTCTTGCTTACCACAAAGTTACCGTATGCGATTCTTTTTTCGCTTGCAAATACAACGCCGCCATCAAAGGTAATCCCTACGGCGGTTGCACCAGGCATATACATTGCAGCCATAATTTCACAACCCTTTGATGTACATTAAAGTCTTTTCTGACACAACATGCGTAGACGTATTATCTTTTTGAAAACTTGTCGATAATCAGGCACATGCATTTGGTTGTCTTTTTTAGCAGATCTATTCTTGCAAACTCGTTTGGTGAGTGAATTCTTGAAAAAATGTATGTAGAGCCAATTGAGACGCATGGTGACTTTAGTACATTTACAAAAGAATGCATTGGTCCAGTTCCCGCATTTGAGACATTTATCACATAGTTGCCAAAGGATTCCTTGGCTGACTTTTTTACATCCACCACAAATGGATCGTTGGGGTTGGTTCTTGAGGCAGCCTCGCCATGATACACCTTTACTTTGATATCTGAGAACCCTTTTTGCCTAAGATGATTCCTGAGTCGTGCAAATTGTTTTTTTGGATCCATCTTTGGAACAAGTCTAAAATCAATCTTTACAAGTGCTGATGAAGGTAGAACAGTTTTTGCGCCTTGCAGTACATAGCCTGACACAAAACCAGCGATATTGCATGTTGGGTCTCCTGCCAGTGCTTTTTTTACTGCGATGCCTTTTTTGCCGTTGACAAACTCTTTGATTCCATACTCTGCTTTGAAGTCATTTTCGTCAAATGGCTCCTTGTTTAGGAGTTTCAAGTCCACCCCACGAAATGGAACAACCTCTTTGTACCAGTCTTTGATGAGAATTCGACCAGAGCCATCTCGCAGTGTTTTTAGTGCATCAACTAGCCGCCATGCAGGATTTTTGATGATCACAGCAAGGCTAGAGTGCGCATCTCTGATAGACTCCTGTGCCAAAAGCTCAACATAAAGAAGACCCTTCATTCCAAGCCCAATTATTGGGCGGTTTTTAGAGTCCACATAGCCAAATTCCCAGATCACCGCATCGCACGCAAACTTTCTTTTGTATTTTTTTAGAAATGTTTCGATATTGGCGCTTCCGATTTCCTCCTCACCCTCAATTACGAACTTGATGTTGCATGGAACATCCCCCGTGTTTTTTAGAAAAGACTCTACTGCTTTTATTCGCGTGATTAGCTCGCCCTTGTCATCCGCTGAGCCCCTTCCAAAAATTTTGTTTCCCTTAACTTTGCCGCTAAACGGTTCATCATCCCACAGCTCAAACGGCTCCGCTGGTTGAACATCATAATGATTGTAAAACAATAACGTCTTGTTTGGATTTTTCTTTGATTTTACTTCCCCAAAGACTATTGGTGCGACTCCTTTTTTTAGACGTAAGATTTGGGAGGATATGCCAGATTTTTTGAGAATTCGACTTACAAGCAAAGCACATTCTTCTATTCCTTGGTTTTTTGCAGAAACGCTTGGCTGTCTTATCAGCACTTGAAGATCAGAAATTAGGCTGCCGAAATTCTTGTCCACATGCGTTAGAATTTTCTTCATCTTGTCACTTTATCAAACGGTTTCATAACTGTTGGAATAGTATCAATCAAATCCGTTGCAACCATATGCAGCCCGTTTTTTCTTTGTACCAGCTTACCTGCAAGGCCATTAATGTATGATGCTGCAGCAGCCGATTCTAGCGGATTACGATTTTTTGCAAGAAGCCCTGCAACCAAACCAGACAACACATCACCCGTCCCCCCAACAGTCATTGCTGCAAGATTTTTTGGATTGACAAAGGTTTGCTTTCCGTTTGATATTACGTCGGTGCTTGCCTTCAAAAGAATAGTCACCGAGTGTTCTTTTGCAAGTTTTTCCACTGTTTTTACCCTTTCTTTAATTGAGGCTGATGGCATAATTCCAAACATTCTTTTGAATTCTCCTGCGTGTGGAGTCACAACTATGTTTTTTTCTGAAATAAATGGTAGAATGTAGCTTACCAACGCGCTTGCATCAAGTGACAGTCTAACATCTTGTGAGATCAACGACCTTACTAGGTTTTTGAGTGCTTCTTCATCGGCAATGGCAAGCCCCATACCAATTGTTGCAGAATCCAAATCAGTTGGAAGCTGTCCAAGCAATTTGTTTGTAGCACCTCTAGTTAGCTTGGAGTCAACTACTGGAATCACTATCAGGTTTGCAGAAATTGCCCTAACGGAAGGCGCTATTATTTTTGGGACCGCGGTATAAACCAAGTCTACGCCTGAACGCAACGCAGAAAGTGAGGAAAGCACCGGAGCGCCATGATACATGTAGCTCCCTCCCACGACTAGGACCTTGCCATTTTGTCCTTTGCGCGAGTCTGGCTTTCTTGCAGGAATGAATTTTTTGATCAGTGCGGATTGGAGTTTTTGGGCCACGTTGTAGGATGAATGTTGTGTGGATAAATTTTCTTCTATTTGGTTTTAAGCAGTTTTATTCTGGGTTTCTGCATCTTTGATCATTTCCCTAATCGTTTCTAGGACTTCTTTTGACTTTGTCTCGACCTGCTCGGCTAACCAGTCTCGTTCCAGCTTGAGTTGTTCTTCTGAGCTGTGAAGCTTGAGCAATGTTTCCTGTAACTGCCTATTTAGCTCGTCGGAACGGGCTTTTTCTTCCACTAGCTGCTTGTTCGTTTTTTCAAGTTGTGTTATCTTTTCGCTCAATTCTGTGTTTAACCTTTGAAGCATAGAGTCTTTCCATTTCATTTCCTGCTCATGTTTTTCAAATTCGCGTATCTTGTCATTGAGCAAGGTGGAGAGATCCTCTAGTAATTTTTCGCGTTGAATCGATTTTAGTTTTCGAATCTCGTCTGCAAGCCCAAGTTTTTGTAAATCTTCTTTTGTTATGTGGTTTTCAGGACTGACAGTTCCAAAAGTTTCTAGACTTTTACGTGCCTTATTGATCTGTGATGCAACATATTTTTCTGGTTTTTTTGATTCACTTAGCAAACCGCAACAGTCTTTTACAACCATAAAAAGACTATTAGATTATGTTTGTGTGTTACGTACAAACAACGCAATCTAGGCGTCATTATCCTTTCTGATTTTTCTGTCAAAAAAGGCCTTTCTTGCAAACGCAATGTATGTCGTGTGCCCAATCCCATAAAAAGAGTGTCTGGTTTTTCCTTCTCTTGCGTCGATTGTTCGCAAAATGTGTTCGCTGCACTCAATGTCAGTAAACTCATTTTCAACTAACGAGCCTGTAAGTTTCTCAAGTTGGTTCATTGTTGGACATATTGCTATAACTGCCCCGCTTCCCTTTAGCATCTTTCGCACCTGCGGCACAACACTCCAAGGGTCGCCCAAGTCTATTATCGCAATGTCTGCCTCGGTGAGGGGCATTTTTTTTGCAGTCTTAATATCCAGATTCTCCATGGTCACATACTTGATCATGCCTGCCCGTGTGATGTTTTTTTTGGCAATTTCCATGAATTTTGGCTCAACATCAAAGGTGTAGACGTGGCCACGAGGCTTTACTATGCTTGCCAAAAACGTAGTGAGTGCCCCACTACCAGTTCCTATCTCCACAACTGTCTGACCGCTTTGCACTCCAGCCCTTGCAGCAATATATCCTAGATCCTTTGGATAAACGATCTGCGTCCCATGCTGACTTTTCATCACAAAATCATGAATTGTCGGCTCCAAAAGATAGACATACTTGTCCTTATTTGTGCGAACCCGAGAGCCATATTCCTTACCAAGCGCATCACTATGCTTTATGACGCCCACATGAGTATGCAGTGCTTGGTCTTTTGAGATTTTGTTTAACCATTTCTTTGAGTCATTATAGAAAAATAAAACGTACGAGTTATTCTTTATCTTAGTCATGATTGTGGCTTGGATCTTTCGGATAAGAATCTATACATCTTAGAACGTTTTTGCTTTTTGCAGTTTCCTTAGTGCGTCAAGATAATCTCGAATTTGGGCATGTGTCGGGTTTAGATCCCTGAGGTTCTGTATGTTGACATTTAGTTTTGCCAAATCTTCATAGATTGTCTTGTCTTCTATGGTATCAATCAAATCCTGTAAGCTGAATGGTTTTTGCAGCAACTCTACAATTTGTTTAAGGTTTTTAATCGAATCTACGAGTGTTTCTTGCACATAGGCGGATGCAAAGATTATTCGTTGTGACGGTGCAATCCCAAGAATCTCCTTTGCCGCGTCAAGGCCATTCATTTTTGGCATAGAATAATCAAGAACCACAACATCAAAGGGACTTTCCGGGTTTGCTGCATATTCCTTTGAGTATGCCATAACGCATGCATCACCATCACCAGTAGTAACAACCGTATGGCCCCTATCCACAAGAACTGCCCGGAACTGAGAAAGTAAATCTGGCTCGTCGTCAGCTATCAGTATTTTCATGTTTTGTATGGGTTTATTCACAAATATAGCGTTTTTTGCGCTTATTGTTGGAGTAGGACTGCCCCTTTGTGCACTTTGTGAATGGTGTCAATGACACTGTCAATTTCATATGGCTTGTAGATTACTGCAGAAGCATTTAGC
Organism: Candidatus Nitrosotenuis sp.; assembly: GCA_036396715.1. Taxonomy (GTDB): domain Archaea; phylum Thermoproteota; class Nitrososphaeria; order Nitrososphaerales; family Nitrosopumilaceae; genus Nitrosotenuis. The sequence continues at coordinate 741 of DASWKH010000005.1, read as the reverse complement.
GCCTTTAGTTGTTTTTCTGTATCATATGTCAAATCAGCTGTAACCATGATTACCTTTGCATTTGGGTTAATTTTTTTAATGTTTTCTAGTCCATAGAATCCATCATATTCTGGCATCATCACATCTAATAATGCAATATCGGGTTTGAATCTTTCATAGAGTTCAACTGCTGTCTTTCCATTGTAACCGCGGTCCAAAACAGTTATGTCCTTAATTTCTAAATACTCACAAAATACTTCGACTGTATCTACATCATCATCAACTACTATTACTTTTACCAAATCAACCACCCCTTGAGCTCAGAAATTCCGAACATTGTTTATGATACCATTTTCCGCCATAAAGCACAGTTCCGCCCGTTATCTCTACGACTTGATTGCAAAATTCACATTGACTATATGCTTGGGACCTACCAAATTGAGCCATCTATTATGATTTTTTTTAAAATAATTCAATATTATCCCTAGTTTGTTTACTTTAAACAAACGTTGGGTAGCTACATTCGTGTAGGAGTTTCAATGCCAATTAGACCCAGCGCTTCTTCAAGACAGGATTTGAAAGAGTGCACCAGGCACAATCTGGCGTTAAGAAGACTCACATCTTTGATATCCAGAACCCGTACATGTTCATAAAATGCGTTAAACATAACTGCCAGATTATAACAATATTTTGCAATTACTTTTGGTGAGAGGTTGTTTGCAGCATCCTGCACATTTAGATCAAATTTTCCGATTGTCTTTA
>DASWKH010000004.1:0-56259 GCA_036396715.1 Candidatus Nitrosotenuis sp. | reverse complement strand
CCATCTAAGATACACACCCCATCTTCAAGATGTGTTCCCGCTCCGCACCCATCAGTCTGCTCTGAGTCAGGCTCCTCCACCCCCACTATCGCATAGATGGTATCGTCTGGAAAGTTTCTATCAAACCAGGCTTTGTATTCTGCATCAGAGTTGTACCTGTTAATGTAATATTGCGGATCCTTGTCTTGGTCTGGGAATCCTGGGATGTGAGTCTTCTTTGGGCCTAGCACCCCTAATACCTGATAAATTGTATAATCTGGAAAGTTTCTGTCAAACCATTCCTTGTAGGCAGGCTCGTTGTTGTACCTATCGATGTAATACTGTGGATCCTTGTCCGGGTCCGGGAATCCTGGGATGTGAGTCACCATTGGTCCTGATGTTTCAGGTTCTGGTGCCGGTTCTGGCTCGGCTTCTGGCTCAGGCTCTGGCTCTGCAATAACGCAGACTCCGTCTTTGTTTAGAACTGTTCCCGGCCCGCACTTGGGTTCTTGTGTTTCTTGTTGAGTTTGTGTTGGCTGCTGTGTAGGGGTTTGAGTCGGGGTTTGTGTCGGTTGTTGTGTAGGGGTTTGAGTCGGGGTTTGTGTCGGTTGTTGTGTAGGAGTTTGTGTCGGTTGTTGAGCTTGCTGGCCCATTACCTCTGCTGCCGAAGGACTAACCGGTGAGCCATCTGGAGAGTAATCAAAAAGAGTCGACTTGCCAGCATATGTCGGCTCTAGATCATAAAATGCAGTCACGTTATAGATTCCTTTTTGTGAAAATTTGGCCACAGTCTTTTCCTTTGATGTATCAATTGGATTTAGTACGAGAATTGCATCCTGATCGGATCTTCCGCCAGTAAGCATCACAAATTCACCATCAGGGCCATAGACTTTTACTGAGACCATCTTGTTTGAATGTGCAATGTCCGTCTTTCCGCTGAATTTTATGACATCACCTTTTTTGTATGACGTCTTGTCAGTTTGAAACTCTACGATTACTGCGTATGCCGGTGCGATGGCCATAGTAGCTATCAGAATAGCCGAAATGGCAATTAGTCCCTTCAATCTTTACCTAGCGTACTAATTGGTCTTTAGACGTTTAATTAGCTTGTGTAGCAATTCTTCTATCAAATTATCAGTACATTTCGACTAATCCACTAGGCTTTAATTTCGCACCTTGCAAAATCAAGACATGTTGGAATATTCGCTGAACATACTTGGAGGCGAGTGGATTATCATAATATTTGTGGCACTTTTGGCCCTTCTTGGGACAAACAGGCTTCCAGAGGTGACAAAAAAGCTCGGCCGCGTAGTAGGCGAATACAACCGCACAAAAAAAGAGATTCAGAGCCAGATTTCGGGCGTTGTAAATACAAATCTTGATGTGATTGCTCCCGTACAAAACGAGCGCCAAAAGCTGGAGTTTATCGCAAAATCTCTTGGCGTGGAGTTTACAGGAAAGACAAACGATGAGCTCAAAAAGATCATTTCGGAGAAAATGTCCACTCAATCCGATACAACCCAAAAGGACAGAAGCTAGTTTTGAAAAAAATCACATTCAATCAGATATACAACATGAACTGTATTGATGGCATGCAGCACATACTACCAAAGACAATTGATCTAATTGTCACCGATCCCCCGTTTGCAATTGACTTTAGGGCTACAAAACAAAACTACAACAGAACCGCATCGCGGGTCATGCAGGGATACAACGAGATTAAACAAAAAGACTATTATGATTTTTCAGTAAAATGGATGGAGCAGGCATTTAGAATTCTAAAAGAGTCTGGAAGTATGTACGTTTTTTCTGGGTGGAACAATCTCAAGGACATCCTCAATGCGCTAGACGACGTCGGGTTTGTGACTGTAAACCACATAATTTGGAAGTACCAGTTTGGCGTAGTAACCACAAGAAAGTTTGTCACGTCTCACTATCATTGCGTGTATGTGTGCAAAAACGAAAAAAAGCGCAAGTTCTACCCATTCACAAGGTTTTCACAAAAACAAAAAACATCTGAGGGCCGCAGCCTCCACTACAAAGACAAAGAAGACGTCTGGGACATAAAGCGCGAGTACTGGACTGGTGATAAGAAAACGCCGACAAAGCTTCCGGCAGAGATTCTCAGAAAAATTCTAGAATATTCCAGTAGGCAGGGCGATGTGGTATTTGATCCGTTCTTAGGATCAGGCCAGGTGGCGATGATATCAAAGCAGATGGGGCGGAACTATCTTGGCTTTGAGATTGTCAAAAAATACCACGACTTTGCAAAAAAGAGGCTTGACAAAAACATGTATCGCGTCAAGGCGTAAAAACACAAAAAGGACGGAATTTGGGCTTGCGTCCCAATCCCATATTTGACTATCTGTATTCCATTTTGCCCTTTATGCGCTTTACTTCGGCCATCTCGTCTCTGAGATGCTTTGCCAGCAGCCGTTCAGACTCTTTTTTGTGCCTCCAATAAGCATTAAGAACTGATTGTCTGCTCCTTGCGTGTTTTAGGGCTGTTTGGTATTTTTTGTGAATTGCAGCTACGCCTCTGACGTAGCTTCCAGAACTATTTCCCATGGTTTTGTAGATGGGATCCTCATAGATAACTGGATCGTGTTTATCATATTATCATGATTGATGAGTTAAGGTTGACTAGATCCATGCAGGTAAACACTTGGAGGGTCGGATGATTGCCCAGTATAGCATGGCACAACCCCCAGATCAGTGCCGTACACCAACCAAACAATAAATCCATACTGCACCCAAATAGGTGTGATATAGTTGAGGTATTCCTGCCCAAAATGCAAGTCGGAGCTGCAGATCCAAAAGACATTTAACAAAAAATACATGATCGCATGCCAAAAATGCGACCTCCAGGACCTAGTTGACTATACAAAGAACATCGACGAGGTGTACTTGGAGTTTTTAGCTCGATACGACCAGGGGGAGACACCCACCAAAAAACAGCTTGGACTGGAGCTAAAGACTGCCGGAATAATTCGCGACAAAAAAGAAATTGAAAAGATGATCGCAGACTCCAGTCCAGACGAAATAACAAGAGACGTTCTTTTCTCAAAAAAGGATTATGTCTCGTTTTACAAAGCAATCAAAGAGCCAGAGCCAGCCCTTGGTGCACCAGTAGATGAGTGCGGCCTCGATGACGGAATAATCCAGCACTTGCAGCAAAAAAAGATAGAGCAATTCTACAAGTTCCAAGAAGAGGCAATCAATGAAATCATTTTTGGGCAAAACGTGGTAATTACTGCGCCCACTGCCTCTGGAAAAACAGAGGCCTTTGCAATCCCAATCATCCAAAAGATTGCAAACGAGGTGCAGTCAGGCGCGATTTTAGCAATTTTTGTCTACCCCACAAAGGCGCTTTCGCGAGACCAGCTGCCAAAGCTCAGAGAGGTTGCGCAAAGAGTCGGAGTCCGAGTCGAAGTCTTTGATGGCGACACAAAACAAAAAGAGCGGGCCCAAATCCTCGATGAGCCGCCCCAGATAATTGTCACAAACTTTGATGTGCTGCACTATCATATGATGTACAGGACGCGGTTTGCATCTGCATTTAGCACTGCAAAATTCCTCGTAGTGGATGAGGCCCACGTTTATTCCGGAATTTTTGGCTCAAACGTTCACTACATCATTAAAAGGTTAAAGCGAATCTGCAAAAAGATCCAGTTTGTTGCATCATCTGCAACACTAGAGAACGCAAAAGAGTTTTGCGAGCAGCTCTTTGGTGTAAAAATGCAGCTAATTGTGGGCTCTGGCAAAAAGGGCGAGACGGACTTTGTAATGATATTTCCGTCGCTTCGAACCCAGAGGGCCCTGACAGTTGAGCTGCTCGAAAAGCTCACCGCAAAAAAGCACAAGACCATGGTGTTTTCCAACTCGCACCTAAATTCTGAGCTCGTGGCAATGCAGGCCAAAAAAAAGAAGATTGACATTCGGGTCCATCGGGCCGGACTGATGGCCAACTATCGGAGCTTTGTTGAAAAATCATTCAAAGAAGACAGGCTGATGGCAATTTCCTGCACACCGACACTTGAGCTTGGAATCGATGTTGGAAATGTTGATGGTGTGATTTCATCAACGATTCCAATTAACAGGCTCTTGCAAAGAATCGGACGAGCCGCAAGAAAAGGACAAAAGGGATTTGCGTTTTTGGCACTTGGCAACGACCCCATATCACAATACTACAAGAACCATCCTGACGATTATTTTGAGGACGTTGAAAAAACGTACATCGACCCAAAGAACCCCTTTGTTGAAGAGTTTCACGTCCTTGCAATGGCAGCAGACAAGCCCATTGCCAGGCACGAGCTGAGCGAGCATGTGGGTGTAATACGAAAACACGTCGAGTGCGGAAACCTAGTTCTCAAAGAGGACAGGTACGTCCCCAATTTTGATTCGGTAAAATCCATTTTTTCTGATTATTCCATTAGGGGAATTGGCAAGTCAATTGACATTTTTTACAACGACAAAAAAATAGGCGACAGGGTCCTCCCCATGGCCCTCGAAGAGCTGCATGAGTCCGCAGTCTATTTTTTGGCTGGAACCCGCTACAAGGTAAAGGAGTTTGGATACCCACAAAAACAATACGCCAAGCTAGCACCTCTTCCATCCAACTATCCCTACTACACCAAGGCGCTAACAGAGGAGTGGCCAACAATTAAGACCGTATACGAAAAAAGGCAGGCAGTTGGAATAGAGGTCTGTTTTTGCAAGCTCCACATACAAAAACGGGTCTACGGATATGTCAATATCGAGCTGGGCCAGGAGGTAAACCAGGGACAGAAAATTCTGCTAGAGCAGCCACTAGAGTATGATTTTATCACAAAGGGGATTGTCATTCATGCACCAGTGCCACAAAACCAAATCCAGCTAGCAGAAAATCCGGAATATGTAGAGGCAAGCGGATATCACGCAACAGAGCACATCATAATTGAGGGAAGCAACATGGTGACTGGCGGTGTGTCACAGGACCTAGGCGGCATATCTCTTGGCACATCAGGACTCATCTTCATTTATGATGGCGCAATCGGCGGAAACGGGGCAAGTAAGGCACTATACGACAGATTGGAAAAGGCATTTGAGCGAAGCCTCTCAATTGTAAGGGAGTGCCCCTGCAAAAACGAGGCAGGCTGTCCGCGGTGCACCTTTTCATATCGGTGCGGCAACAACAACGAGTTTTTGCACAAAGGATCAGCACTTGAAATCCTGCAGAGAATAAATGATGGCGAGGTCACCGAGATAATCGACCCCACCGAAGGAGACAGGCCCCTTGTCTAGTATATGATTTTGCAACGTCAAGATAATTAATTAAGAGTGAGTAATTTACAAAAACCATGCAAAAAGTGGCCCTCGTTACTGGGAGCTCAAGTGGAATCGGATTTGAAACAGCACTTGCCCTTGCCAGGGAGGGATACTATACCTACGCGTCGATGAGGAATACAAAAAAATCAAAACCACTTTTAGATGAGGCAAAAAAAGAAAACCTGCCAGTTTCCGTAATTGCCCTAGATGTTGACAAGCCAGAATCAGTAAAGTCAGCCATCTCCCAGATCATGGCAGAAAAACAAAGAATCGACATTCTGGTAAACAACGCAGGGTATGGATTGTTTGGATGCCTTGAAGACCTGAGCATCGATGAGATAAAAGAACAGTTTGAGACGAACTTTTTTTCAATAATCAGAATTATTCAGGAGGTTGCGCCAATCATGAGAGGCCAAAAGGCAGGAACGATTGTAAATGTCAGCTCAGTTGCAGGAAGAATCGCGTTTCCTGGAACGCCTGCATACATCAGCTCCAAGTTTGCTCTGGAAGGATTAAGCGAGTCGATGCGCTACGAGCTGTCGCCGTTTGGAATAAACACCATAATCATAGAGCCTGGCGCAATTAAGACCAACTTTTTTGGAGCCTTGAGAATGCCAAAGAATGCCAAGCCTGACTCCCCATACAAGGACCTCACAGACAAGGTCGTAAATGGCATAAAGATGATGGCAGAAATGGGCACGCCGCCAAAAGAGGTTGCCGATGTCATAGTCAAGGCGTTAAGGGAAAAAGACCCGTTGCCCCGATACCCAGTTGGAAATGACGCAGTGATGTTCTTGGAGGCAAAAAAGATGAAGACTGACATCGAGTTTGAAAATTATCTAAAAAAAGAGCTTTTTTGATGGGTTAAATTGATATAGCCAAAAAACCCAGTTTTTATCAAAGTCCTCACTTTAAACCACAAATGATGAATCATGAAATGGAAAACCCTTGAACACAACGGCATAATCTTTCCGCCCGATTTTGAGTCAAAGCGCATCTCTGTCAAAATAAAGGGCCAGCCAGTCAAACTAGACACACTACAGGAAGAGATGATATACCAGTGGGCAAAGAAAAAGGACACGCCCTACGTGCAGGATACGGTTTTCCAAAAAAACTTTGTTGCAGATTTTGCTGCCACCTTTGGGGGCAAGTTCAAAGGCATTAGCATTTCTGAGATTGATTTTTCTGAGGCATTCAAGTTTGTCGATAAGGAAAAGGACGCAAGGCTTCTGGTAACAAAGGAGGAGAAAAAATCCCTTGCCCAAAAACGAAAAGAGCTGCGGGAAAAAATGAAGTCAGTTTACGGTAAGGCAATACTTGATGGGCATGAAGTCGAAGTAGCAAACTACATGGCAGAGCCGCCTGGAATATTCATTGGCCGAGGTGACCACCCATTGCGTGGCAAGTGGAAGCCAAAAATAACGCATAAGGACGTCACGCTGAACTTGGGCAAGGAGGCCAAGGTTCCGCCAGGAAACTGGAAGAAGATTGTCCATGAGCACGATTCCATGTGGCTTGCATGCTGGGATGACTTTATCTCTGGCAAGATCAAGTACGTCTGGCTTGCGGACACTGCAGGCCTAAAGCAGGAGCGCGACCAGGCAAAGTACGACAAGGCGGCAAAGCTTGGAAAAGAGATCAAAAAGGTCGAAGAAAAAATAATTTCGGCAATGAAAGACAGGAACCCAAGGGTATCAAAAATTGCAACTGCGTGCTATCTGATTTATAGAACGTCGATGAGAGTCGGAGACGAAAAAGACACAGACGAGGCGGACACGGTAGGCGCCACAACACTCCGAAAAGAACACATCAATCTTGGCAACGACAGCATCCACTTTGACTTTTTAGGAAAAGATTCCGTCCGATGGGAGGAGACCATCAAATGTCAGGGAAACGACGTTATGCTTTATGAAAACATCAAAAAGCTCATCTCAAACAAAAAGCCGCAGGACGAGATCTTTGATGGCATAACATCAAGGCACGTCAATGCATTTCTGGGCGAAGTAGTCAAAGGCATGACTGCCAAGGTATTCAGAACGTATCTGGCAACAACTGAGGTCAAAAACTATCTCAAAAACAACACCAATGTTAAAGGCAAGTCGGAAAACGAAAAACTCTACATCGCGAAAATGGCAAACCTCCAGGCAGCCATGATGTGCAACCACAAGCGAACCATCCCAAAGAACTTTGATGCCACACTAGAAAAGAAAAAAGAACAGCTCAAAAAACTAGAGCATACAGAGCCAAAAACCGACAAGCAAAAAGAAAAGCTCAAAGAAAGAAGGGAAAAGTTAAAGCTGGCAATAGAGTTGCAAAGACAAACCCGTGACTACAATCTGGGAACGTCGCTTCGAAACTATATCGATCCCCGGGTCTTCAAGGCGTGGACAGCCGAAGTAAAGGCAGACTGGGAAAAACTCTACACAACATCACTCCAGCGAAAATTCCTCTGGGTCAAAAACGCAGATGCCAAGTGGAATGACATAGTTGCGCAATAACTGATTGTACTTTTTCAAATTACATAACAAATTTCAGAATCATTTAATTGCGCCATAAAATTAGCCGTTCTTGTGCCGGGGTAGCTCAGCCTGGTTAGAGTGCCAGTCTTTCTATCCTCCCAATAAAAGGGGCAATACTCATAATCTGGAGGTCGTGGGTTCAAAACCCACCCCCGGCATACATAATTGTGTTAAAAACTCTGACATGCGTAAATTTTCTGTGATTATCTAGTAATAGATTGCCTAACCTTTGCCATCTTCTTTAGACCTTCATAAATCTCCTCTGTCCCTTTGAAAAATTCCTCGCGTTGTTGTGACGTCATCTTTTCCAGATCTTGTGATAGCTCTTTGCGTATTTGGTCCAGCATCTTGAGGTTGTCGTGTTTAGTCAAGATTTTCTTGCCTCATAATATACTCTGGTTTGCCTGCTATTAAGTTTGACAGTCTTTGTTTCGCATTTGCATTGCTTACCTTCTTGGATATCCTGTCGTTGAATTGTCTGCTGTTCCATGATGCCAGATGTGTGCAGCCAAGTAATGATGCAGATGCATAATGTAGCAAATCAAGTCAATGTCTTTTTGTTAGCACACCTTCATCAAGATAAATCTCGGATAGTTTCCAGGCCTGTTTCATGTCTATGTTTTTGAGATGAATTCCAAATTCTTCCATCGAGTTGATGATATCTAGACATCTTTTTGTTCCCTTGGCTTCAACTAATTTTCCCAGCTCCATTATAAGCGGACTGCCAGACATGCATTCAATCGTGTACATGACCAGCTTGTTAACAAAACTCATCGACTGTTCGTGAAACACATCCAAAGGGTCAGCAAGCGCGATTATGACAGAAGTATCCAAGTAAACCTTCAATCTCTTTTAACATCATTGTGAATGCTAATAACTTTTGACCAGTTGCTTCTCATGGGCCTAAAATTAGCCCAAAACAGCGAACATAATTCTGTTTAATATTCAAACAGAACACAGTCATTTTCTACAATAATCTATTCTTGTCCAGTCTTGTGCCTAGATTCTAATCATTTTTCATTTTAGCTAACTGGTTTACCAGATCTGTTGATGTGATGATCCCGACCACTTTGCCGTCTTCAACTACCACAAGTTTTCGAATTTTTTTTGCAGACATGGAATCCGCTGCGGCCAAAATCGACTCGCTTGAATTAATTGTCTGTAAAGGGTATGACGCTACCTTATGAACTGGGGTGTCCAAAGGATGTTTGTTTACAGCTATTTTTATTGCAAAATCCCTGTCAGTGATTATTCCTTGGTGGCTATCATTCTTTACTATTATGGCGCCCAGCCTCCCCTGCTCCATCATCTTTGCTACTTGATAAATCGTTGTTGAAGCATCCACAGTTATTAGTGCTCTTGACATGATGTCTTTAACTAGAATAACTGACAGTCCGCTTTTCAATATTCATTTAGTAAAGTCATAGTTTGTATTATGGTTATCGATTAGGTGTTTCCTTTAATGCAGACCTAGAAGAAAGCACACATCATTTAATGCGTATTAAAAACTTAAAATTAGCATCATAATCATGGCAAATATTGAGATTTTCAAACAAAGACGTAGAAACGCGGTCACGGCTTCTCAAAAAGATGGAAGAAGACAGAAAACATGAAAAAATCAGAATTGGGCAGAGGCGAAAGGCACAACTTCGTGGAAAGACAATAAGCAGAATCACGCAAAAAAGAAGAAAATATACTGTAAGAAGAAAGGCCGCAAAGAAAAAATCATCTGTGAGATAAATTTAGAGTCTTAAATCACATAATTCTTGAATACGAAAAATAATCAAAAATTCAAATCATGTTTTTAGTTTAAGAAAATTTTTTTGAGGTTCTTTTATAAGGGATGAGGCTTCATCATTATCCACTATGGAGGAATTAGTAGTTAAGAAAGATTTTTCAGACATTTATACGAAAAAATACCCAGCACCGTACCTAGAAGAAATGAATCATGTTGAATACCGAATACCTGATCAAACAAGACCGCTTTACAAACACCTTACTGAGCGGATGGGAAACCATCTTAAAAGATCAATTAACATTCTTGATTTGGGAAGCTCCTATGGAATCAACTCTGCATTGTTAAATTATGAGTTGATAATGTCAGAATTGAATGATTTTTTTATTCAACAGAATCCCAGACCCTCCATCAAGGAAGTTCAAGACTTTTTTGATGAATTACCTGGCAAAAACCCTAACCTTAAATTTTATCTAGTTGATACTTCCTCACCCGCTTTGGAATTTGCTGAAAAAGCTGGTCTGTGTGAAGGGAGTTTTTGTGTAAATATGGAAAAAGAGCCACTTTCCTCAGAATTCAAACTAACTTTGAGCAATATCGATTTGATTATTTCTACTGGCTGTATTGGGTATATTGGATGGAAATCTTTTGAAAAGATGTTTGAGAATATCGATGATCAAAACTCATCTACAATTTTTGCCTTCACTGTTCTTCGAATGTTTCACATGGATGAAATAGAGAGAGTCTTTAAAAAAAATAACTTTGAGTTAATCAAGACAAAGATTGGACCCCTAAAACAAAGACAGTTTTACAATGAGGAGGAAATGAAAAAAACCATAGAATTGTTAGATAGACGAGGTGTTGACACACATGGTCTGGAAGATACCGGTTGTTATTTTGCTGACTTTTACATGGCTGGGCATTCACACATGAAACCGATCTGGACGCCATGGGTACAAAACCTTGAAGATGTTTTTGTACCCATTCAAGGTATTTAGTCTTAGGACACAAATCCATTTATGTTGTTCTGACTCTCATCGATTCAAACTTTGTATCTTTTTGAGAACAAAAAAATTGTAGGGTGGGTTTACTCTTTTCCTTCTATTCCTTCTCGGTGAATCCAGTAATAGGCGATTTTGCCGGCATCAATCCAGTAAGCCTCAGTTGCCGCATCGACTATGACTTCTTGTGTAGAGTCGTTGAAGCTGACATTGTGTTTGTGTAGCTCGATTTTCTCGCCAGTATCTAGTCTTATCATTAACTCGCCGTTTTTGTCCAGGGATTCCTTTAGCGCTTTGAAATTTGCCATTGTGAATCGTTATTTCTTGTGATACTTAATGGTAAGCGTGATTATTGAAATTGATAATCTCAATGGAAAATCAATTTCTGCAGTAAATAAGATCATAAACTCACTGTGCGTTTACAAATGATGAGGCTCTTACCCCGTTTTCTGCAGCAACTGTTACGTACATATCCCCGTTAGTTATGATTTGATATGATGTCTTTGCCCTGATTGCCGCAGTTTCATCTTTGTTGATTATTCCCGGATCAATGTAATCGTCTGAAATGTTGTTTATGGCCCAATTCCCTACAGACACACAACATGCAGCATTAGCTGGCTTTAATGCAGCTGCAGTAATTGCCCAGTTTGAGCTTGCGCTTTTTGTCCAACTCATTGAAAATGTGCCAGCTGAGCTTGTAAACTCGGTACTGCCTGCCCCCCTAACTGAGGCTTGAACATCATTCCAGCGTTCAAGCTGGCCTGCACCGACTAAGACTGTTCCACCGTTGGTCCCCACTACATCAACTAGCCATGCCTCATTTGTTGTAGTAGTCAGAGTTGTCGCCGCAGTTGCCGAGTTTCCGGTTGCACCATTTACTGCGTCAAACGGATCAGTCTGATTAACTCCTGTAAAAGATATTGCACCAACTACAACATCTGTGTCAAAGAGTCCTACACCAATAAAAACAGTGTTTGAACCGGTTGGCGGGTCTACTAGATACCACAACGAAGTATGCGCATTAGTATTTCCATCAACGTCATCGGCTCGAAGTTCTGTCAGATCTTCACCGTCATATGTTACTGTACTTAGCACTGCATTGTTTTGCTTGCTTATCGCAAGAATTAGAATTCTGTCGCTTCCAGAATTGGTCACAGTGTGAGAAAATGTACAAGGATTAAGTATCACAAGACAGCTGTCAGTATGACTGGTTACAGCATCAAACAGTATTGGGTCATCAGATGGTGCGAGCTCAGAATAGCTAAGGACTTCGGTTACGTTTGTGGCAACAGAATTTACAATCCCCTCGTAAGTGAGTATTACATCAAAATTTTCGTAATCCCAGAGTTTGGTGGTTCCAGTGTTGGTTAGATCAAAGAAGATCCTATTGTTGAGACCGGTTGTTTGAAGGTTTAAAATTTGAAAGTGAGTGTTCAGTATTGCATCTTCTAGCTCGCTCACATCTAGCGCGGCTTCGTTTATTTCCAAAATCGTATTTGATATGTTTGGTATATTCATCGCAATTAGCATTAGGGGTATTATGACAATGCCTGCAGTAACGACGTGGCTAAAACCCATACAATTTCATCATGTGGTAAAAATGAGCAAATGATGTTGTATGGTTAAAGCAAACAAGCTTGCTTTGATATCTATCTAGTCTTTTTGCCTATGATCAAATCTACCTTATACTGCAAGTTTGCTCTGCTGTAAAGCCGTAAATCCCACAAAAGATGACTTGGCTTTGTCGTTTTCTTGGATATGGCAAACCCCTGTCTTGTGATTTCCTTTCGTATCGAGTCCTCATAGAGAGGTTCTTTGACAGATTTTGCACCCCTGTCAAAATCATATGGGTCTGATAGTACCAGCCATTCTTTTTTTCTCACTTGGCCTGCAAGCAATTTTAGCAACGGTTTTGGTTCGATTAGCTCAAAGAGGTTCAGCCCCAATACCAAATCAAATTTTGTTTTTCCAAATGGATGTTCCAGAGAATCTGCCACAAAGAAATCAAGGTTTTTTAGCTTGGATTTTTTTGCTTCAGAGATAGCATAGTATGATTTGTCAATTCCAAAAGCGAGCCGATTAGTTTTTGCCAGATGTTGCGTCATAATACCAATTGAGCAGCCGTGTTCCAACACCACACCAGAGTTTGCAATTGGTCTTAGATGCTCCTTGATTTTGCAGTAAAATGTCGAGTTTTTGTTTTGCTTGTAGATTTCAGACCAGCGCTTTTCAACTATGGATTGGTCGGACGGATTTTTGCGGATTTTGGATAGTGTTTGCTTGACAAAGGATCGCATCTTGGAAGTATTTGCACTAGTTAGAAACTCGCCTCCAAGCCTTGGCCTATTTGATAAATAATTGGCAAAATCATTCCAAAGGATTGGAATCGCATTAATTATTGGAAAATACATCTTGCATTTTGGGCATAAAAGAAAGCCTTCTTCTATTTGTGTGCCCTCCCTTAGAATTTCCACATCCAGCGTGGAGTGACACCTAACACACCTCAGATAACCCAAGCTGAATTTGTGCAATAGTTTTGATCAGTTTCTAAATCGGATTAATACTATGTGCTAGTTACCGTTAAATTGTGACAAAAAATGACAAACCGTGATGAGCGAGCTTGAGGAGTTTGCAGATGCCCTGCTTGACCAGATCTCAGTTGAGACAAACGAGGAAAAAGACATCGCAAGCCTTGCCTCGAAAATCGCAGAGGACCCAGACTTTAAGGTAAGATTTGACTCGCCAAGGCAGATAACAGAGCTAGTCCTCCCAGGACTAAAGCAGAGTGTAGCGGAATTTACCGGCATTTCTGTGCCTGATCTCAAAATACAGTACCCCGATCTTGAGGAGCTAAAAAACATCAAGGGAAGAAAGGTCTTTTCCACTCAGGACTCGCAGGAGTTTGTAGCCAGACTGTTTGCAGCACTTGCAAAACAAGATAGTGGCGCAATTGTCGAGCTGATAAAACAGGACACTACCAAGTTCCTAGTCTACTCCACATATGCCAAGGCCTACATCTCAAAGATCTCAACTACATACGGCGATTATCTGGACTTTACAATATTTATCAACAATTTCGTTTTGTCAAACTATCCGCAAATCATCTTGCACAAGCAAGGCAAGCCATACGAGCTGCAATACGAGACTGTAAAATCTGGATATATCGGCGCACTAAAGATGACTGTGCTAGAAGAATTGGTTCACTCCATTCAGCAAAACCTCTACGAGCAAAACAAAAAGGCAGTAATCGAGGTAAACAAGATAAACGAAGAGCTTGCAAAAATAATTTTGAATCTTGATGATTCCACTGCGACAAAGCTTGCAGATTACCTGCAGCTGCCTGCAGTGCCAGACGACTTTCCATTAGCAAAGCGCGCAAACCTGTTCTTTACGCTAAATCCGGACAACTTTATTGTAAATGTTCTAGGCCCAGACGTCATGACGTTTACCAAAGTCGAAGTCGACCCCGGCATATCCCAGCTTGTACCCCAGCTTCTCGATATTTACCAGCGTTGGCTAGAGCCAATTCAAAGGCACCATGCAGCGTTTTCCACAATGGAGGGAATGGCCGAATTTTGCGTACAAAACATACTAAAAGATGACGATGATTTTGCGCAGTACCTCACCACATTCATGGGAACCGACGTCTCATCGTACCAGGTACGAAAGCACATGGGAAAGGACCTAGTTGAGGCAGCATTTTCCAAGCTAGGCAAGTCAGCATTTTCAGTTTTGATTCAAAACCCACCCACTACACGCGAGCTAAAGCAGACCGAGTTATATCTAAAGAGAATCTGAGAAGATCAATGAATGATAAATTTGACCCCTTTGTCGCCGAGTGGGTTTCCTTTTCTTCTGATTCCAAGTACAACTTGGTGGAAAAATGCCTCAAGCTTGGACAGATCTTAGAGTATCCGGACCTAAACATCGAGGATCAAGTTGAAAAGATAAACCAGATTGCAAAGTCGCTCCAAGTAATGCTCTCTGATGTCAAAAACCCCACATATCTGATTTCGATGCTCAATGAACACCTATTCACCAGACTTGGCTTTAGTGGCGACACAGAGGACTATTACAACCCAAAAAATAATTTTCTAAACGAGGTACTGGACAAAAAAAGCGGCATACCCATTATCTTGTCGATAATTTATGTCGAGGTCGCAAAACGAATCGGCCTTGATCTGAAAATCTGCGGCTTTCCAAGCCACGTAGTTGTAAAGTACGGCGAGGAGATGGTATTAGACCCCTTTGGGGGTGGAAGGCCACTCAGCGTCGAGGATCTTGAGGAAATCCTGTACAGGAACTTTGGGGAGGAGATCGAGTTTTCGCCGGAATTTCTAGACGAGCTGCCAGAAGACAAGGTGCTCATCAGAATAATACGGAACCTGAAAAACTCGTATGCTCAGTCATATGCGTACGAAAAGGCGCTGAGGTGTGCAAACATGATCCTAGCAGTAGAGCCAGACTCTCCTGATGAGATACGCGACAAGGGAATAATCCAGGAAAGGCTGCTAAACTACGAGGACGCACTACAATACCTAAACAAATATCTGGAGATTGCCCCAGAGGCCCCCGACGTTGATTTTGTCTTGGAGCTTATACGAAACACAAGAGAAAAGATTAATCGATAATTGAGCTAATGTCTTTTCCTTTTCTAATTTGTGAGATTTCATGTCGAGCCAGTTTGTTGCGTAGTGCCTTTTTTAAAATGTCAACTTCGTTGCGCAGTACTGCAACTTCGTCTTCGAGTTTGGCTACTCGCTCATAAATTGTCTCGCCTTCGGTTGTACTCATGTCCAGATGTACAAACTAAAAAAGAGCTTAAAAATTTATGGGTGAAATTTTTGTGCCTGACTTGCTACAGGTCAAACTCTTGGTTGCACGCAGCGCATTTTGCATGCTCGGCACCAACCTGGCCCAAAAGGAAGATTCGACCAACCGTCTGACATTTGGGACAAAGGCCCGTTGTGACGTTTTTTGGGGCGGTTCTAATTATCTTCTGAGTTTTTCTGCGTCCCATATTCCAATATGGGTCTGGCATACCCTATTAAATTTAAGCATAAAGCGCGGGGGATGGGATTTGAACCCACGTGTCCTTGCGGACATGGGATTAGCAATCCCACGCCCTACCAGGCTAGGCGACCCCCGCTCAAGGGTTGCTAAGGTGGTTCTGTAAATAAATTCACTCTTCAGATCTTGAATAATGCTCAACGATGCTTTCCAGTGGAATCTTTTTTCCGCCCACGATTTTCAGATCAACGTGTATTTTCTTGTTCTTAATGGTGATGATGTTGTATGTGTTCTCAAAAAAGCCCCTTACCCGTTCAGAAGCAGCAGTTCCTGCATTAACAATCGACAGCTCCTTAAAGTTCCAAATCCACGGGCGGTGCTTGTGCCCACACAAAACCATGTTAACCTTTGTTGCAAGTATTGTCCGCAACACATCGCCTGCATCAATTACCTCAACTCTTGCTGATCCCGTGTCCGGAATTCCAATCAGGTGGTGGTGCATTGCCAAAATTTTTATCTTGTCTTTGTATTTTTGCATGGTTCTCTCAAGCCACAAATTTTGTCGGTATCCTACTTCGCCCTCATCCCTGTCCGGCCTTGCAGTACCAAGCGTCACTACCACAATATCGCTGCCAAGCTCGTTTACCGTCTCAAATGGAAAGTGTTTTTTGAACAACAAATACCCCGTGTTCCTATAATCATGATTTCCTGATATTGTAATGATTTTTTTTGTCTCAAGTCTTGAGAGTAGTTTTTTGCATTTTTCGTATTCTTTTGGTAGGCCCTCATTTGTAAGGTCGCCTGTCACTATGATTGCGTCAGGCTTGAGCGCATTTACCTCCCTGATTACCTTTTCAAAAACATCCTCCCGGAATTGGGAGCCCACATGAATGTCGGATAGTTGGACTATTATCATCAGACGTTTTAACAGAAATGTAGTAATTTAGTTTTCTGAAATTGTACGATCTTGGCGCATAATTTTCCAGAAATTTATGCGTTGGGATCATACATTCAGAAAAAAGTGAAAATTTTCTAGTTAGAGTTAAATATACTGGATCTACAAGCATCGCTGTTTTGGCAAAGCAAGCTGCAATCATAAAAGGAGACGGCACCGGTCCCGAGCTTGTTGATGCCATGCTACATGTTTTGAAATCATGTAACACACAAGCTGAGCTAATTTTGTGTGATGCCGGCTCTGAACAATGGGAAAAACATGGAGGCGCTACATATATCCCCGATTCAACAATGAAGTTACTTGAAGAAAGCAATGCTTGCTACAAAGGTCCAACCACTACCATACCAAAACCAAATGCGCCAAGAAGTGTAGCAGTCACCATTCGCCAAAAGTTTGAGCTTTACAGCAACATCAGACCAATCAAGACATATGATAGACTCTCTCCAGACAAAAAACTCGACTTTGTCTGCTTTAGGGAGGCAACAGAAGGACTCTATGCAGGAATCGAGTTTAGAATATCTGAGGATGCGGCCATAGCAATAAGAAAAACCACACGTAAGGGCTGCCAGAGAATAGTAAAGGCGGCCTTTTTGTGGGCAAAGCAGCACAATCTAAAAAAAATCTTTGCCATCACAAAAAGAAACATACTCAAAGAAACCGATGGCATATTTTGGAGCGAGGTTGAAAAGGCAATTAAAGAAAACTCCGGAATTGATGTTGAGGAATATTATATTGACAACATGACCCAACAACTGGTCAAAAATCCAGAAAGATTCAACAATTCTGTACTTCTTAGCACAAATCTGTTTATGGATATCATATCGGAATGTGCGTCTGGGAACATTGGCTCTATAGGAAATGTGTATTCTGCAAACATCGGAGATTCATATGCCATGTTTGAGCCAGCACATGGAAGCGCTCCCAAGTACAAAGGAATGAACAAGGTAAATCCCACAGCGGCCATACTATCGGGGGCATGGATGGTTGAATATCTTGGAGAACCTCAAATAAGAAATGCAATTTTTGATGCAACAGAGCAGGTGATTAATGAGGGAAAATACGTCACATATGATATTGGCGGAACTTCAACTACCACACAAATGACTGATGAAATCTGCAGAATTGTAAAAAGCAAGCTAAGAAAATAGCTTTGTCAAATCTCATAATTTACATCAATGCTTAACCAAACTGATCATCTTTACACTCAGATAATCTTATCTTTTTGATATATGTTAGATGTTATGTGTCAAAAAGAGCAAAGGATGTAATTGGCACTAAGGAGTTTAGAAAACTCTTTAATCAAATTTCTGAAAATGAGCCACAAAAAAGAGAATTGCATAATGCATTCAAAACTTTACAGGAGGACTGTTTGTGTGGGAATAAAATTACTCACGACCTATGGCCTCAGTCATATATCAAAAAATACAAAATAAAAAATCTTTGGAGACTCCCATTGCGTTCAGGTTGGAGACTAGTGTACACAATAATGGGAGAAAAAGACGGTTTTGTTGTTTGTATTATTGAAGCATTTTCACATAAAGAATATGAGAAAAGATTTGGTTACTAGACTACAATAATGATTTTGAGGTTCGCATTAGCTTCTTTAGTTTTGGATTGTCCGCAAATATCCAGATAATTGTACCATCCTTGTCATACATTATCTTATTTGATTCCTCAAGATAGTCCAGGATCGCCTTAAATGTTGGATATTGTACTTGTCTTGGCAGTGCCCTCCAGAGCCTGTTTTTTGATGTGTATTCTGACATTTTAGAAAGTGCTTGTTCTACCATCTTGATTGTATCTAGAGTTGGATTAGCTGTGCTAGTCTTAGTCTTTGCTTGAGAAGGTGTGGATTTTTTATTTTGTAAAACTTTACTCATCTGGTTTTAATATGTACGTACATGTATATATGTAGTACTATAATACGTATATGTACATATAGCCGTTTCAAAACAGTGAAATGCAGTGCGTCACCTATCTTTCAAATTTTGATTTGCATTTGCTGCAGTAACCGTACAGATCAAGGCTGCCTCGTATTATGAGATATTTTGACTTTCTGGCAATTTTGTTCTGGATTTCTCTTAGCCCGCCTTCATCAGAGTCTTCCACTATGCCGCAGTTGAGGCATACCAGATTGACGTGCTCCCCAGTGTTTGGATCAAACCTTGATTCGCCGTTGACTTCGATCTCATTTAGAAGTCTTTTTTCTCTTAGTAGTTCTAGTGTCTTGTATACCGTAGAGAGGCTCACCATTGGATATTGCCTTTGAATCACCTTGTGGATGTGTTCTGCACTTGGGTGTTCTTCGGTGTTCATCACGTAATCAACGATTGCTATTCTCTGCGGAGTTATTCTAAATCCTTCTTTTCTTAGCGATGTTACAAGCTCTTCGAGGTGTTGCTTCATGTTTGATGTTCTTACTTGTTCTGATCGGTATTTAATCCTTATTAATAATAATTCCTAACTAATAATAACAATTAAATAGGAATAGTTCCTAATAAGTGGCATGAAGCAAATCGATATTGGAATCTCAGACAAAGACCGACAAGAAGTCAATCGCATCCTTGGCAAAATACTTGCAGACGAGTATGTCTTGTACACAAAGATTCGAAACTATCACTGGAATGTGGTAGGACCGCACTTTAGCGAGTACCACAAGCTCTTTGCAGATCAATACGCAGCCCTAGATGGCGACATTGATGAGATAGCAGAGCGAATTCGCTCACTAGGTGAAAAAACACCTGCAACACTTGCAGAGTTTGGCAAGACCTCATCAATAGAGGAACATCCCGGCTCATACCCAGATGCGCAGGCAATGGTATCAAACCTCGTAGCAGACCACGAATCCATAATTCGCACCCTGCGTGCAGATGTGGAGTCATGTGTAAAACACAGTGATGTTGGAACCGCAGACTTTCTCACAGGACTGCTAGAAAAACATGAAAAGACTGCATGGATGCTCAGATCTGTTCTGGAGAAATAAACTCCATTTTTTTTGAGGTGGTTTTTTGATGCAAAGCTGTAACGATATCTGTCAAAGATACAGGGCAAGACAAGTAACTACACACTCCAAGTATGGGGAAGGGCAGAAATGGTGCTCCGTATGCTCCATTTTCCTTGTGTCAGACACAATACGCTGCCCTTGTTGTAACATCAAGCTTCGAACCAAGGCAAGGGTAAAGAAGAGGATGATCTGACTTGGAAAGAGATTGCAGAAAAATTTGTTCTTATTTTAATGCGGAATCGCCAAGACATGCAAACCATACAACATTTAGAAAATGGTGTTATTTTTGCAAGCTGCATCTTGTTTCAAAGTATTGGAGATGCCCCTGTTGCCGTGCCACCCTTACCACTTAGTTCCTCATCTCGATTATTATCAATTCTTCAAAAAACAGCTTCTTTTTTGCTGTAATTGTGACTGAAAATCCCAAGGACTGGGCTTTTTCAATTAGTTTTTGATAGTTTGCCAAAGACGATGTAAGAAAAAGTGCCTTTCCTCCAGACTTTATACAGATGCTTGCCGACTTTATTATGCCAAGTGGAACTAGTAGCCCCTCAGGACCACCGTCTGTAGTTTTGTCAATTATTTTTTCTGATGGCAAATATGGAAGATTGCAAACCACAAGATCAAACTTGTTGCCCAGCGCATTTGCGCCATCGCAGCATATTTTGTTTTGAGTTTTTCCTTTCTGGCCGCTTAGTACGCCAAAATCAATGTCCGTAGATACTACAAAATCAAAATTTTTCTGCAAAACCCCAGACAGATAACCAGAGCTCGTACCTATTTCCAAGGCAGACTCGCCCTTTTCTTTTGCGATATGTTCTGCCAAAAAAAACGTATCCTCTGCAGGAGTGTAGGTCTCAGCGGATTTGTTTTGCAAGTTTTATTATCTCATCTCCGCTCAAATCCTCTAGCCTTTTATCCGATTGTATTTTTTTGCCGAACTTTTTTGCAATGTTTGATATGGTCTTGCGCCGGTATGAAAAAAGGCCGTTTACGGACTCGATTAGCTCTGGCGTGACTTGTTTTTTCTGCCTTAGGCGCAGTATCACAGAGTCCACCTTTGGGGGCGGCTCAAAGTTGTTCTTATTTACTGCCATGATTTTTTCAATCTCAAAGGCATAATTTGCAATAACAGAGATTGCACGCATCTGTCTTTTTTGCATCGAGGCAAGCTTGTCTGCAAACTCTTTTTGGACCATGATTACGGCCCTTGAGAACTTTTTTTGCGCAAGCCATTCTATTGCATGCCTGCTCTCAGAATACGGCAGGTTTGATACAAATACCGTAAAATCAGAATCCGTCTCAAAGCCGTCACCATACATCAGCTCAAGGTTTTTGATGTAAGAAAACTGCAAGATGGCATCAGAATATAGCTGCTCATCTGATTCGACAGAGACAACAGACTTTGCCTTTCTGGCAAGCAACGGGGTCAGAATTCCCCTTCCTGTTCCCACCTCAAGCACCACATCCTTTTTTGTTAGCTGAGCGGACTCGACTATGAGTTTTGCAATGTTTACAGATTTGAGAAAGTGTTGCCCAAGCCTTTGCCGTTTATTCATTTTTTGACAAAGAGTGTTACCTTTACTTCGCCTGTTATCTCTTCCATTATTCTCTGCGTTATCTGCTTTGCAGGCTCTTTTAGTCCGACGCGGTTTTGCAAGTCGCCAAAGTCCGTAAATGGCTGTCGTTCTCGCTCCTCAAGTATTGTCTTCATGTAGGTCTTGCCGATTCCCGGTATGAGCTCCAGTGCGTGAATTCTCGGCGTCAGCGGCTGCGAGTGGTTGATGTAATCTATGAATCTTTTTTCATTGTTTGTCACAATCGTTTGCACTACGGTTTTGAGCTCAGATTGGGCTGCTGCTGAGATCCTCTCGTATTCCAGCTTGCCAAGTACTGATAAGATCTTAGTGCGGCCTTCCTTTCCAATATAGATTCGCTCGCCTATCTCAAATGCGGCGTTTGGTACCCCAAGCACCTCTAGGAGTGTCAGCCTGTCCTCCCCTATTGCAGTTATGATTATTCCCTCGCGTCCTCTGACTGTTGTTGATTTGCCGCGCGTAACATAGTCTAGTACGTATGCATACTCTTCATACTTACGTGGTGGGCTGGTGCTCCTTTCCAAGAAAACCACTTGCCTATTCTAGGAGTTCCCCTTAAGTATATGTAGAATTTTTTCTAGTGTTTCTGCTAGAATCAGCTTCTTCCATCCGAAGGTGAACGCTCTGAGCTCTGCAAGCGAGCTTGGCATTATGTTCACTATTTCAGTTGCTTCCTCATCTGTGAGGCCACAATCCTTTTTTAGCTCCTGTTTTATTTTTTTTGCGGCTTTAGCGTCAACTTTGGTAAATTTGGTAACATAATCATAAGTCCAGCGCTGAATTTGATCCATTTTTTCAACATCCTCTTTTCCCAAAATGTCCTTTACTTCGGCCAGTGATATTGGCTGGCTTTTCTTTACTTGTTCCATCTTACTTTACCCCAAACGGTTTGATATGGTCTAATCTAGTGATTAAGGTTTTCGTCTTGTTACCCAGTTTTACATCCATTGTTACGGCTCTTCTGCCCACCGAGGTGATTGTACCCACCTTTCCGTGGTACCGTCTGTGCGGGAGGGACTTGTGCTGTCTTGGATCTATGATTACTAGTGCCTGTTCTCCGACATGGTACTCTCTTAGTAAAAACGATACTCCGCGGGGCGCATCCTTTGTAAGGGCTGATCTTGACTTGTGTCGAAAACCGTGAGAGTGGCCGGATGGCTTTTTAGTGGTCATGAAAAGTTGGGTTTTAAACCCATATTTTAAGACTTACAAAAAAGACTCAAAGAATCTTGTTTTTAGCTGCGTCAATTCTTAAAATTTCTACTTTCTTTTTTGGCCCAACCAGCCTAGCCTCATAAATCGGGATATAGATTTCCGAGATTTCAGTTATTGTAATTTTTTCGTTAAGATTCCGGGCGTTGGTCCCTATTGGCTTTTTGAGTTCCTCCTCAAGTTTACTAATTGCATCTTTGTGGGTAAGCTCTGGTTTTTTTACTATGAATTTTGTGTTTTGCAGTATTTTTGTTGGATAGTTTTCCATGTTTTTAGGATCCAGTTTGAGTGGAAGTTTGGTTTGCCGGCCATGGTGATCAAAATAAAGTGTGCACTCATCATCAATGGAAACGTGTTCTTCTAGCTCCAAGTCAACTTTGTTTTTTCCTTTTTTTCCGCCAAGCGCTGTTTTCCAGCGAGATTTTATTTGGATTGGAAAGACGCCGTCCCCCAGAACAACTTGTGTTACGTTGTAATCCACTTTGATTGGGTGTGTTGCCTTGCGATAAAAATCGGCAACATATCTGCCAGAAATCATCAAAATTGCTTCATAGTTAAGACCAATAGAGTGTATGTGCACTTCGTCTTTGGCAGGTTTTTTGAGAAGTGAGCGAAACAGGCTTGTCTTTTTTTCTTCCACCATTTGTCTTGTTTTGCCCTCGTCGATTTTTTTTCGAACCACAATCACTTGGCTCTTGTAATCCTTGTTGACCAAAATTCATCTTATTCTACATGCCATTTCTATTAAAGTCTAGCCAAAACATCAAAAATAATAATACTAGAAGATGAAATTATAGAGTATGGCAAAACGTAAACAGCCAGGATATATTGAAAAATTTCTCAAAAGGGCAGACAAGGCAGTAGATGAAGCATTAACCCAAGGAGTAAAACGAGCCGACGAGATTTTGGCAGATGCAGTGGAGTTTGGAAAGATTGCAGCAAAGGAAGCTGACAGAAAGAGCAGAGATCTTAGAAAACAGGCAAAGATTGAAGGTGCAAAACTAAAGTCAAAAGGAGAGCAGGAAATCATCAAAGGTATATCGACTGCAAAGAGACTTGCATCAACTGATAAAGCGGATCTAGAAACCCTTGCAAAACTTGGCGAGTTGAGAAAGGCCGGAATAATTACTGAAAGCGAATTTCAGTCAAAGAAAAAGAAGATCTTGGGCCGAATCTAAGCTCCATAGATGTCTAAACATCGTCGTGACTATTCGGATTCTTCAGATTTTTTCTTCTTTTTGGTGTCGTCTTCAGGATCCGCAACCCCGCCCTCAGTTACAGTAAAGATTACCTCTTCTTCTGGGTGGTGAGGACTGTCGACCATTCTGGCGATTCTCTTTTTGCCGGATTTCTTAAAGTAAATCCTGTATGTGCTAGTATGTGCTACGACATTTCCACCAACTGGTCTTGTCGGGTCGCCAAAGAATACGTCTGGGGATGCCATGACTTGGTTTGTTGCAATTGCTGCACAGTTGTATGTCTCTGCAGTTCGAACCAAAAGATGTACAAATCTGTTTAGTCTTTGTTGTCTTTCAGACAGTGTCCCACGCCCTAGGTATTCAGACCTGAACAGCCCCACTGCAGAATCTGCAATAATTAGCTTTATTTTGTGCTGCTCAATTATTGGACCTGCCTCTTCTAAAATTAGTGTCTGGTGAGCACTGTTGTACGCCCTTGCCACAATGATGTTATCTAGAACCTTTTCCGGTTCCATTCCCTTTGCTTTTGCAATTGATACGATTCTTTCTGGTCTGAAGGTGTTTTCTGTGTCAATGTACAAGACTCCGCCATCAAGGCCGCCTTCTTCTTTAGTTTTTTGTGCCATCACACACATTGTGAGGCAAAATTGTGTCTTTCCAGAACCGAACTCGCCATAAACTTCGGTTAGTGCCTGGGTTTCCAGACCGCCATCAAGCAAGTCATCTAAACATTGCGTTCCGGTTGTGATCTTGCCTATGTCTAGTCTTCTTTTGTAAATTTCAGTTGCAGTAACAAAGTCCTTTGTGATCAAGCCCTGTTCCATCAAAAGGTGTCGCGCCTTGGTCACAATTTTATCGGCTGTGTCCCTGTCCATGCCAGTTACTTCGGCTACATCTACTGGACCCCTGATAACCAGATCGTAAATGTTGTGAATTCCCGCATCGCTTAGTTTTTTTGTCGTAACTGGCCCTACGCCATCAAGACTGTCTAATCTTATGTCGTCTACCATACCGTAAGGTACCGTACTAGTACTTTATAAGGTTATTGTAGTGAGAATTGTTGCCTCTTTAGTTGATCTTATTCGTAGACTGGTGAATGGCCTTGTAATGACTTGATCTTTTTACTATTTACTTTGTGGCGATTGTGACTTTTTACATCCTTAATTGCTCTTTTGGTAGGATTCTGTGACTTTTTTTGGTTTAATTCATCATTCTGCTTGTCTTTTGGTTGAAGATAGATTGGATTGTTATTTTTAAAAGTATAGTTAACACTTGATCTGTCCACAATTTTTGCTGTGTTTTTCTTTTTTTCCATATCACATCAATTGGTCTACTTGAGGATGTTTACGAACAAGACAATGATTGAAAAATTACAAAATCTAGTGTCGCAAAGAATCCAAAATACTACTGTTTATGGCAAATAGTTTGTAGACACTGTTTTGACCAAGTTTTTATAAAATTTAAGTGTTTTTTGCTGAGGTGTTTTGAATTAGGGTGAACCGTTTATTCTGGCCTTCGATTCTAGTACTCATTTTTCAGGTGGATCAATCAATCATTGCAGTGGATCGTTTCCCAGTATCAAGTTGAACAAAGCTTTTCCGCCAAATATGGCTGCCACAGACAAGCCAACGTTTGCAAGAATGTTTACTGCCATAAGACCGAGCTTGGCGTTGTTTAACAGATCATGGGCGTCATAGGCCAGTGCAGACATCGTAGTAAGTGACCCACAGAACCCAAACGCGACAAGCAGCGCATATTTCCCATCAAGGTTCCATTGTTGTGATAAAACCGCAAAAATCCCAAGAATGAAGCTGCCAATTACATTTACAATCAACACGTTGGCTTGCAGCGCCCCGATGTAGTATGGGGCTGTCAAAATCTTGTATCTTAGGAATGTCCCTGCGACTCCACCTATCGCCAAAAATGCAAGTTCTATTATTTTCATGCCTACCATTTTCTCCTCTAGTAGACATTATCAGAGTCACAGACTCGGTTTAGGTGGTTAAACCAAGGCTAATGTCATAGCCTAATTCATCTTCTGGTATGCATTCTTTATACTTTTTCTTGTAGTTTTTGTTATTCTTACGAACTAGTTATTTTGCAAGTTTTGAGGTATGGCTCCTGTCTGCCTTCCAAGCGTCAATTACCTTTTGATTAATGATATCAATCTCCTCCTTACTCAGGGTGGGTTTTTCATTAGAGATAATTTTGCACTCTACCGTAATAGGAAGGGAACGTAGATTATCATATTGTTCATAGGTGAACTTGCCAACTTGGGATTTTGTTTCGCCGTCAAACCGGAATTTCACCAAAAGTAGATTGTCGCTCATTTAGTTATGGAATCACTAGAGCTTTAAGGTATTTAATCGCTCAGCCGGTTTTCAAAAATGAAATCGTGTTGTTTATGACTGGTTCTAATACCGGGCCCCTTTTGACTTTGTTATGCTCTACGATCCGCTTGTTACTATATTGGTAATGAAGGCCAGAGCCTAAGAAAAAGAACAGCAGACGATCCCAAGCTCCGGTCAAGACCATTTTCTATGTTTCATTTCGCACGAATCTGATAAAATTATCAGGTCGTGCTCTTTAAGTTGTTTGAAATTGCTGCAGACAATTGTATTTTTTTAAAACGATTGTGCTCATTTGTACTCATACAAACGAATCCAAAACTTTGTCGTCTTTTTCTTCAATTTTTCTGTGTTTTGTTTGGTTGTGAGCATCAAGACCATCTTGCGAAAAAACATGATTTTGCATTCATCGCAT
This sequence comes from Candidatus Nitrosotenuis sp., assembly GCA_036396715.1. GTDB lineage: Archaea > Thermoproteota > Nitrososphaeria > Nitrososphaerales > Nitrosopumilaceae > Nitrosotenuis. The sequence goes on along the minus strand of DASWKH010000004.1, from coordinate 29,977 downwards.
ACATATGACATGGATTATCTAAGATCGGTTTTCGATAAAATGTAATTGATCAGCTAACAGCTGACCTTCAAAGGATGCAACTTAAATTATCTATTTGTCGTTTCGTTAGAATCTTCGCTCAACTTTTTTGTATGCCCTTTATCGTTTTTTACCGCATCATCTAGTTTTTTTCTGAGTCGGGCAAGACGATTTTCATCGCACTGCCAAGAGCACACATCGCGCTCTATTCCGTCAAACTCCTTTCCACACACAACACATTTTTTCAAGGTATACCTCTTATCTTCATACATTATGCGTGATAAGGTTTATTCTAAACTTGATCAAAATTTTTGCACAAGTGATACAAAAGACTTGTAAGATTTCCAGATTTGGAAATGATTTACATTAAATTGATTTCTAGTTTGGGGCGGATTCCACTAGAATTATCTGATTCGAAATTTTGTTTTACAGACTAGGTTGCTGTTGTAGAACTGCTTTTGGTATAGCCATTGTCTGTTGAAACGGTAACTTTCACATCTCCGTTGGCATAAACTGGATACGCAAGACTTGTGCATATCAACGCGCTTTCATTTGTGTTAACCAGATTTGGATCTGCATAATCATTTGAAATGCTGTTTAGTAGCCAGTTGTTTGTCGCGATGGTTCCGTCTGGACCACATGCTGGGTCTGCAGGCCGTATAGCCGCAGCACTCATTGCCCACTGATCCAGTCCCCCCTCGTTTGTCCAGCTCATCGTGTAAGTATTTGCCGTAGTTGTCTGGTTTGTGCTTCCACTGCCAGCCAGCTGCGCTCGAACCAAGTCCCATCGTTCTGTTTGAGATGTGCTAGGCGTCATTGACCCCTGTACCGTGCTGACCACATCAACAATCAAGGTATTATCTACAGTAGTCGTTAGACTTACCGAAGGATGAGTCGCCCCCACCGAATCAATAGCACCATTATCGACATTAATTGGATTTGACTGATCAACGTTGGTAAACGAGATTGCCCCGATAATCGCTCTCTCAACTTGATCCAGTGTCACCACTACATCAGCTGTCCCAGAAGGAGGATCAACTAGATACCATAGCTCAGAGCGCCTATCAGTTGATAAAACTTCGTCAAAGCGAATCAGAGTAAGGCTTTGGCCCGAATATGTCATCGAGCTCACAGCCGTATCGTCCGATATTGATATGCCCACAACCAGCAGCTTGTTTGTCCCAGCAACGGTATGTGATAGGGTACATGAAATACAAGTTTGTGAATTACTTGAAACTGCTTCAATTGAGATGTCATCAGAGTTTGTCGTATAGGTAATGCTCTCTATTCTTTGGGTGGGAAAACCTAGTACATCTGCCGTATAATTTACTATGACATCAAATTTTTCGTAATTCCAAAGTTTTTCGTTTCCAGTATTAGTCAGGGTGAAATTAACAAACTGGCTTCCTGATTGGGCCGTGAGATCACTAACTGCCATGTCTGTCTGAAAAACTACACTCTGCAGGTCTGCAGCAGAAGTCCTAGACGAATTGATTTCGTAGATCTGCCCACTAGTAGAAAAAACAATAGAGAATACCGCAAGTACAGTTGCGCAAATGATTCCACCAGCTATCGCTATACCTAGTCCCATATTCCATTTTTGTTAATCTGGTAGAGAATCTATGAGATAGTTTATTCGAATCAAACAAACACAGAATAAATCAATGAGCAAAAGCCCGGGGGTTCGCACGTCCCAAGCCTTTGTTCATTTTCCGTTCTAAAAAACGGCATGTCAATTCTGTGCCGCAGTATCTATGTACCCCCAAGTAAATTAGGTTTGCTTAGAAATTTGATGATCCGAGCCTACAAAATGAATAAAAAAGTGTGTTTATCGTCTTCTCTTTCTTTGGCCGGGCTTGTTTTGACCAGGAGTCCTGTGTAGTGAGAATCTTTTCCTAAAGTTGCTCTTGTTTCGCAAAATAGCGATTGTTCCTATTCGCTTTCGTCCTTCAACTTTTGGTGTTTGGCCCTTTACCTTTCCTGCCTTTGTAATCGATCCGTGAGTTGCCATGTGTATTGAGTCTTAGAATTGCACTTATGAGTCTTTACTAGGGGTTTACCAGTACTTGACTTTGATTTTCTCGATGACTTGTTCGTGCTCTTTGCTCTTTCTTCTTGCGAATTTCTCCATTGCAGAAAGCGGCACGCCGCCAAGAGAGCGTGCAAGTCCGTTAAAGAACTTTCTTTGCATGGCAGTCTGACTAGCACCAGTCTTTGTCATGAATTTCTGGATTCCGTACTTGAAGTTGTGCTGCCACGTCTTATACATTACGCCAAGCTGGGCAGGGCTCATCTCGTTGCCAATGTTAAAGAATTCCGATTTTTCAAGCAGTCCGATTGGGACAAATGTGAGTGGTGTTGTTGTAAACATCGCCTCTGGCTGCTCCCGCTCTAGTTCACTTATGAGTTGGATTGTCTCCCACGAGTCCTCAGGTGTCTCGTCGTTATCTAGTCCCATGATTAGCGTAAATGCCGGAACCCAATAGTTCTCGTTTAGTGTCTTTACGCCTTCTTTTACTACCCAGTGCCATTCCTCTGGCATAAATGGTGCAAGCTTTCTGTCTGCATATTTTCCAATCAGTCGAAGGCTTCCAGTCTCAAATCCGCACTGGATTCCAATTAGGTTTGCCGGGCCAGCCTTTATTATCTTTGAAATGTTTGGAATTAGTTTTTCGTCTGCAATTGCGCCAGCAAGTGTTCCGTGTGTCGGATTGGTGTGCACTATACCAGTTGACATTACTGCTGTGAACAATTCCTCTAGTGCCTCCCTGTTTGGCTCCATCTGCTTGCTTGTTCTCGGATCCATCCCATAGACAAAAATGTCGTCGCTGTGAATCCAGGCGTTTTTAAGTCCGCCTTTTTTGATATTTACTTCGATTTCCTTTTTGACTTTTTCTGGAGGATAGTACCTCAGTGCCCTCAGTGTAACGTCGCAGAACTTGCAGCCCCGTCCGCATCCGCGCATCACCTCAACCATCCCGTGCATTGATGGCTCGACTATATCTGGAATCTCGTCTATTTCTGGCCGATCCCAAAAGTTCACAAATCTTCCGTGAATGGTACGATCCCCGCGCTGGTACTCTTTGATGTCAACTTTAAAGTCGCTTCTTTTTCTAAACGGGTTCATGTTGTCAAATTCGCCGTTAATCAGATAATTGAAAAATCTGCCCGCATGCCCGTCGATTTCTGGCGCAATCCCCCCAAGCTCCCCTTCTAGTATGGCGTACAGGCCCAATTCCTCAATCTTTTCTGGGTCATAGTTGTACTGCCAGGTTCCAGACGCCCCGGAAATCACTTTGGCGTGGCTGCCGTTTTTCTTTTTGGCCTCGTTAATTTTTTTGTGAAGATAAATGTTGTAATATTCATCGTATGAGATCTGCTTTCTTCCATAGGTAAATGTCATGGTGACTGGGCCCATGCCAAGTGGATCCATCTCGTATGTTCCGACGACTTCGGTCTCAGGTCCAATAAACTTGTCAACGTGATCTGGATGTGCTACAACCACGTCCTGACGCGAAAAGCCGTCGCGCAAAAGCCCGGCTTCCACCTTTCGGAGGCCGTACGGCGCATAGTTTGCAACGCCGTTTGTGTGAGGAACCGTGTTGCATATAAAATCAAAGAGAACCTTTGGAGTCACTTGGTTTTTTAGAATCTTGTACCAAAAGCTGTTATGATCCCTGTGTGGGTCAAGTGCAGGCGCACAGCCAAAAAATGTTGCAAGCGATATACCACGATAATTTGACATTAGTGTACGATCTGCAGTAAGTACGATCTTTGGGTGTGCCAATTTTCTCCTGTCGCGTCTCTTATTTTATTTATTTTAAACCTTTAGGTATTTTTACGCCCGTAGGATGGTACTTTGTGGCACTTTAGTAATTCTCAAAAATTCCCGCTTTGCTTCTATGTGTGTGCCCAAACTCCTTTGAGTTTTTCAAAAACTCGCCATCAAAGACAGTTCCGTCATGGCATACAAGCACTTGGTCCATGCAGCAGCTGCCACAGATTCCTATTCCGCACTTCATCATTCTCTCAAGGCTTGCCTGCACAAAGATTTTTTTTGTGTTTGCAAGCTGAACTATTTTGTACATCATTATTTCCGGCCCGCACGTATAGATTGCATCAAACTTTTCGTTCTGTACTAGTCTTTCCAAAACATCTGTGACGAATCCTTGCTCCCCGTAAGATCCATCCTCTGTTGCAACAATTATTTTGTGTTTATTTTTTGCTAAAATCCTCTTTGCGAGTTCCTCAAAGAAGACCTCTTCTTTTGTTTTAGAGCCTATCAAAATCGTCACGTCGTTGTTTGGTTTTGCAAACTTGGCAAGCCGCATAAGCGGAACAAGTCCTGTCCCCCCTCCCACAAGCAAAATCCTGCCGTCCTTGATGTCAAAAGAATTTCCATATGGGCCTCGAACGCCTATTTGCTGCCCTTCCTTCAAATCATACATGGCAGTAGACGACTCGCCGCGCTTTCGAACGGTAAACGCTGCTTTTCCTTTTTGTTCTGTTATCATCACACTCATTGGAAGCTCATTTACACCCGGAATCCAGACCATTGCAAACTGCCCAGGCAACACGTCGGCTAATTTTTCATCTGAAACTATCATCGTCCTTACTGTCGGTGTTTCATCGATTACCTTTTCAATAATTCTAATCGACGGAGTATTAGAAGCGTTTTGCAAGCCCCACCATCTCTTGGATTTTTGAAAACCCCTTTTTTTTCATGTAATTTGCAATTCCGTCGTTAATTTCAGAAAACACATCAATCCACCGATCACCAATTGCACTGCCCACCTGTACTGCCGATGCTCCAGCTAAGATGAACTCGACTGCATCGTCCCAGCCCGACACCCCGCCGCACCCAATCACTGGAATGTCATATTCTGATGCTATTTCATAGACGCACCTTACTGCCACTGGCTTTATTGCAGTACCTGACAGCCCGCCAATCTTGTGGCTCAAAAGCGGCCTTTGTGTTTCCACATCTATTCCCATTGCCCTAATTGTGTTGATGGCAGTAATTGCGTCTGCTCCCCCATCTATTGCTGCTGCCACCGTATCAAGATAGTTAGTAGTGCCAAGCCCCACTTTGGCAATTACGGGGACTTTGGTTGTTGATTTTATTCTCTTTACAATTTTTGTGACCAAGTTTGGATCATCACCGACTTCGAGTCCGACTTTGTCTACGTGCGGACATGAGAGATTCAGCTCATATGCAACAACTTTGATTCCCTCAAACTGTTTTACCATGAATTCAAATTCGTCTTCTAGAGAACCAACAAGACTCACAATTATTGGAACGTCCGTATTTTTTGAAATCATTTTTGCAAAGTACGGGGCGCCGGGATTTGAGAGGCCGACTGCGTTAAGATATCCGCCTTTGATTCCTACTATGGTCGGATTCGGATATCCGTCCCACGGCTCCTTGCTTAGCGATTTTGTCACTACTGCTCCGGCACCACTCTTGTGAATTCTTTCAAAGACTTCAAGGGAGATGCCTAAAATTCCTGAAGCCAACATTGCTGGCCGCTTGAGGCTTATTGATCCAATCAAGACAGAAAGGTCTGGATTCACTTGATTGAGTTGATTTTGTAGTCTTATAATGTTTGATTTATGAATTGCGATTGTTAGCTTTTTTAATGAGGGAATGAGAGAATGCTGTATGTATTTTGTAGTTCTAACAGAACTTGGCATTGTGGTTTTGGAGAATGGCAAAATGGTCAACTCGTTTGCCTTTGCACAACCGGCATCTGATTTTGTAAAAGTAAAGGAAGGCCAGCTCAGGCTTGGCTCTCTGATTGATTTTCTAAGAAGGACCAATAGCGTCTTTTTGTTAAGTGACGAATCGCTCCTAAAGACTCTCAAAAAAGAATCTCTCGATGTGCAGCTAATGGATGAAAAACAGATGGAAGAGATCCAAACAAACAAGCCCCAAATCCTAATTGACTGCGGGTTTGCAAAAGACCAGGCTGACGCAATGAGCAAACTGCGCGACTTTGCGCTGCAGCTTTCGGCTGCAAAGGTAACTGAGGTCTCGCAAAGCCCAGACTTGCACATAATCCAGTCCATAAAGGCACTAGACGAAATTGACGTCATGGTAAACGGTCTCTCATCAAGGCTTCGAGAGTGGTACGGTCTTCATTTTCCAGAGCTCGACAACATTATCGATAGCATCAACGGATATGCGCAGATTGTCATGACTGGAAAGCGCGATATGCTCTCAAAGCAGGTGTACGAGGACGCAGGCTTTCCAGAATCCAAAGTAGAAATGTTATCTGTCATTCAAGACAAAAGTAAGGGAGGCGACATCTCGGATCAAAACTTGGTAATTGTCCAGTCAATTGCAAAGCAGATCCTTGAGATGGCACAAATTAGAAGGGAGATTGAGTCTCACATTGAAAACGAAATGAAAACGATTGCACCAAACCTGGCGATAATTTTGGGGACCGCAGTTGGTGCAAGGATTCTTGCCAAGGCAGGAAGCCTCAAAAAGTTAGCATGTATGCCTGCAAGTACCATCCAGATCCTAGGTGCAGAAAAGGCGCTCTTTAGGTCGCTAAAGACTGGAACGCAGCCACCAAAGCACGGAATCCTGTTCCAACACCCAGTTGTTCACGCTTCACCAAAATGGCAGCGAGGAAAGATGGCACGGGCAATTGCATCAAAGGCCGCCATAGCAGCCAGAGTTGATGTGTATGGAGGAGGCATCAACCACACCTTGCTTGAAAAGCTAAATGTCCGGGTAACTGAAATTGGACAAAAATACAAAGAGCCATCACACCGACCAATTCCGCCACAAAGAATTGAAAAACAAAGGGACAACTTTAGGCACAGAGGTCCCCGAAGAGATTTTAGAGCGGATCTAAAAAAGCGAAAAAAGTTTGGAAAAAGAAGATAATCAAATCTTTTGGCTGACAGTGGATGGCCAAAAAAGACTTGCCACCATAAACTATGTTGAGGGAAACCAGGTCTACGGCGAAAAATTATACAAAAAAGGCGGAGTCGAGTACCGGATGTGGGATCCATTTAGGAGCAAGCTTGCAGCAGCGCTAATGATTGGACTAGACGTATTTCCGATAAAGCAAGGAAGCAAGATACTGTACCTTGGCGCCTCGACTGGCACGACTGTAAGCCACATCTCAGACATTGTCGGACACAATGGAATGATTTTTGCAGTAGAGCACACAAGCAGGGTCGCGCGGGACTTTTTGGACCGTGTTGCAAATTTTAGAAAAAATATCATTCCAATTTTGCAGGATGCAAGACATCCAAAGCAATACTTTTCAATTTACGGCAAAGTCGATGTTGTGTATTCTGACATTGCGCAGCCAGACCAAACACAGATAGCAATAACGAACTGCGAAATGTTCCTAAAGGACGGTGGTTATTTGTTTATGACTATCAAAACACGGAGCATCGATGTAACTCAGTCGCCAAAGAAAATAATTGAAAATGAGATAAAAAAACTGCACCAGAGTTTCTCAGTCATTCAGAACATGGACCTGCAGCCATATGACAAGGACCACGCCATGGTCGTAGCGATATATCACGCCAAGGCATAATTCTTTACAACTAGCTTTACAGGTGCCCAGCTTTTGCGAATAAAATCAGGCATCTGCCCGTGTTTGCAAAACCACTCTCTGACAAATTGAACAGATTTTGCATCAGACGGATATCCGCTCCCAATCTCAAAGCTCTCGTTGAGTTTTGCAATTGCCCTGTCTCTAGTCACCTTGGCAATTATGGATGCGGCAGAAACTACCAAAAACCTGCTGTCTGCGCGATGGTACGATTTGATTTTTCCAGTTTTTGCAAGTTTTGCTAGCACTTGGCCAAACCTCGTCGCATTCACATCACACGAATCAACATATGACACCGATGGTTGTAGTTTTCTGATTATCTTTGCCATCTGTATTGCCTCAAGATGATTTAGCTGGTGTTTTAGAACATGGACATCAATCTGTTTTGGAGTTATTTTTGATACTGCATAGTCATCAACAATCCTTGTGATTTGTTTGTACATTTTTTCTCTTGCCAGTGGAGTTAGCTTCTTAGAATCGCGTACGCCAATCTCAGCCAGCTTTTTTATCTTTGATTTTTCTATTGCTATTCCGGCTACGACGAGTGGCCCAATCATTGGACCCCTTCCTGCCTCATCTACGCCGCAAATAATCACACCTACCACAATGGCCTAACGTATTAAACCGTTAGAGACGTACAAAAACTAACTACCAGTATGCAACTCAATGACCAAATCGTCACAATAATTGAGGGAAAGACACAGATACTCATTCCGCAGGATTCTCTGAAAAACAAAGTTCCGCCGCGCGATCCAGCATTTTTTAATCCGCGTGCGAAGCTGAGCAGGGACCTTTCCATTATTGCCTATTCGGCATTTCTGAAAAACTTTGAGGGTCCAAAAACTTTTCTTGATGGTCTATCAGGTCTTGGTGCACGCGGCCTGCGAGTTGCGAATGAGCTTGGCATTCAAGTTTTTGTAAATGACCTTAATCCCAGTGCGCTTGAGCTGTCAAAAAAATCTGCTGCCCTCAACAATCTTGAAAATTACCAGGTTTCAGAAAATGAGATTTGCAGGTTTTTGAGCAGTTTTTCAGAAAAGGGCAGGCGCGGAGCAATAGTCGATGTCGACCCCTTTGGCTCGCCAGTAAAACACATTGACTGTGCAATACGCGCAACAATTCACAAGGGGCTCTTGTCGGTTACTGCAACAGATCTTCAGGTCTTGCACGGATTGTTCAAAGATGCGTGCAAAAAAAAGTATCACGGCACACCAATTAAGACCACATATTCCAATGAGATTTCAATTAGGCTCATTCTTGGCTGCATCAACATGATTGCAGCAAGACTAGATGCAGAGATAACTCCAATCTTTGTTGAAAACAACCAGCATTATTATCGCGTCTATGTAAGAGTCCTAAACAAACCAGATACACGAAACACAATTGGGTTCATTGCACATTGCAGGGCTTGTGGGAACAGGTGCGCCACACGTGAACCTCCACTATGCTGCGAGTTTTGTGGCTCCAAAGTAGAGATTGCCGGGCCGCTGTGGATTGGCCAGCTCTTTGAAAAAGAGTTCGTAGAATCGATGCAAAGCGAGACTCCCAATTTCTCAGTGGACAAAAAATGTGAGAAAATCATACAAAAATGCGTACTTGAATCCAATATGCCTGCATGTTACTACACCCTTGATGAGATTGCTGAAATGAACAAGTCTTCGCCAATTTCACTTGAAGAATCAATCAAGCGTCTGCAAGAAAATGGATTTGTGTCCAGCCCCACATCGTTTAATCCGACTGGATTTAGAACCGACTGTAAAATAAGCAAGATACGAGAATTGCTTGCACACTAGCCCCTGTATCCAAGGCAAATGTAGTACATTTCGCTGCTTGGCTTTCTGCTTGCGTTTGGTTTTCTTAGGTGCACGCGCGAGAATTTTTTTTGCAAATAGTCCCTAAATTCTATTGAATATTCTCCATCAAATACCTTAAAGAGCGCGTTTCCTTTGCTTGCAAGTATCTTGTCCATGATTTTTGAGCAGGAATAGTTTAACGAAATTTGTTTTGCATGATCCATTGACCAGTGGCCAGTAATGTTTGGAGATATGTCACATATTACCGCATTTGCCTTAGTTTCAAGGTATTCTAATATTTCATCTGCTACAGATTCATCCTCCACACTCCCTTTGAGGATGTATGCCCCTTCAATTTCTTCTACAAACGCAGTGTCGACGCCGACTACTTTGCCGCGGTTTCCCGCAAGCCTTACTGCCACTTGTGTCCAGCCCCCTGGCGCACACCCCAAATCTACAACATAAAACCCAGGTCCGATTATTCGGTATGATTTGTTTAGCTCTAGTAGTTTGTAGGTAGCCCTGCTTCTATACCCACGTTCACGCGCAAGCTTCCGATAATGATCACGTTTTGCATCTACTAGTCTCATTGTTCTTTCTTTTTCTTTGGTTTTGAGAGTTCAATAATTGTCCAGTCCTCAATCCACTGACAGGTTCTTGGACTTACTTCACCATCAAGGCTACATTTTTGCTCAACTGGACAAACAAGGCATGGAGCATTTTCAATGGATGCAGTGCTAACTGGTGTTTTCTTTATTTTGAGAACATAGGTCCATCTTTTGTTTTCTAGTATTTTCTCACGTGTGATTATTCCCATCCTCTCAAGCTTTAGCGCAAGACGCGAGCCGTCCCTGCTTGTAAGCTTGAATTTTTTCCAAAGCTCGCTTTGAACAATACCGTCCTCATAATTTGCTAAAAACAAACACACGCGATTTGTGAGCTTATCCATGTCGACCTTTTCGATCTGAAAGTTTTCAATTTCTTCGTCGGTGAGTTGTTCTTCTAGTTCCTCTTCTAGTGTCTTTTCCGACTCTTCTTTGGCCTTTTTTTCTTTTTTCTTGTCTTCTTTTGCTATCTTTTTGTCTTTTTTCTTGTCTTTCTTGTCTTCCTTTGGCAGAATTTTTTTGTCTTCTTTTTGTGTTTTCTTTTCTACCTTTGATGTTTTCTTTTCTTTTTTCTTGTCTTGTTTTTTTATTTCGGTAGAATCAATTACAGATTTTTTTGGCCTTCCCATTTTGCTCACGTGTACTTATCAGGTACTCATAGTTGGTTTCAATATATAATATCGCATTAAGATGCTATCTTACACTGAATTTTTGGCTTGTTGTTAGAAACTTGTCGCCGCTTTGGTCAAACATCTGTACTTCAAGCAAATACTGTCCTACAGCATCAACTTTTTGTGAAAACTGGTCACCTACTGGAAGTGTACCACTAGAATCATAGCATTGATCAAAAAACGCGCCTTGTGCAACTGCCTTTCTTTGAGCTGATGATACATCGTAGATCGTCATGTAGAGATCTCCGCAGCTAAATCCGGGATCACGTACCAAAACTTGGGCAGTGATTGCATCCGAACTAGAATATTCATCCTGTAATGAAGTAATTTCAATCGAGGTTAATTGAGTAGTTCCTTGAAAGTCAATTCCTCGGTTTGGCTCCTGCAGTGACAGTGAGAGTACTGCACCTCCATAGATGAAAGAAAACACAATTGGAATTACAAATACTGCAATTTTTACACCGGAAGCTGCCAATATTTTTTCTAAGGTGTTCTGTATCTTTATATCTTTTAGCGAAAATTGAGCGTAATAATGTGTCGAATAAGTTAAATCGCTGCCAAGCAAATAGGCGCTAGATGAGATTAAGAAAATTCAGAGTCAGAGCATACAGATGCATCCAGGACTCTGGCGAAATCAAAGTAGGCGATTTGGCAGCCTTTGTAGGAAGAAACGAGAGCGGCAAGACCACAATTTTGCAGGCACTAACGCTACTCAACAAAGAAGAACTGGTCTCTGAGCTTGACCTTTGCGACGAGATGACAGAGGAACTCAAATCAGAAGTCACACTTGTTGAAGGCGAGTTTGCCCTCAGCTCAAATGAGACTAGCCTCATAAAAGAAAGATTCCCACACCTGCCAGAGATTAGAGCCCTGAAGATCTTTAGGACCAACAAGATAGTAGATGTCCAGTACGACTTTGGCTCAGTAAAGCTAAGCGACGAGTTAAACAAGACATTGAACTCGTGGGAAAATTATACTGAAAAGATTCTTGATTTTATCTCAACTATTCCAAACCACATAAGAATCCAGTTTGACACCAAGTTCTTTGAGGGCCCTCCACCAGACAAGGAGACGTATCTTAGAGAGATGACAGAGTTCAGCAACATCCTAAATGTACTAGCTGCAGACGAACCACAAATCCTAACAGAGTGGTCTGGGTATTACCAGGACGCCGAAAAGACATACAACGAGCTCCTAGTTGGAACCACCGAAAAAACTGCACTTGAGAACTTTATTTTGGAACACTTGCACCCAAGGTTCGTGTATTTTTCAGATTACAAGAAAATTTACGGAAACATAAACTTGGACGAGTACATAAAGGAGATAAAGCGGCCCGAAGATCTTACCTACTCAGAAGAGTTTGACAAAGTAGAAACCGTAAGAAACCTGTTTTATCTAGCAGAGCTTGACACAGAAAAACTTGAAGAATACAAGCGCAGCCCGCCAAAGCTTATCAAACTGCTAAACGCCGCAAGCAGGAGGCTCACAGACAGGCTGAACCCAGCATGGAAGGGGGACCCAATACATGTTGACCTCAGATACAACCCAGGCAATGTAATGAGTGTAGTAATATCTGATGTACACAAGGATGGGACTGTAACTAACACTGGTCTTCTTAGCAGAAGAGCAGAAGGATTCAAGTGGACATTTTCATTTATTGTAAATTTTGCCGCAGAGACGCAACGTGCTGAGCTAAAAGAGGCAATCTTGCTTCTTGATGAGCCGGCGCGAAACCTGCATCCTGCGCAACAAATGGGAATCTCTGATCTTCTCAAAAACTTGGCAGGATCAAACCAAGTGCTTTATGCAACACACTCACCGTTTATGATATTTGATTATACTCCAGGAAACCTACTAGTAGTTGAGCTTGACAAGCGACGACACCTAAGCCGCATCTACTATGATTATTGGAATGCTGACGATGCAACGCTTATTCCAATTTTGTATGGTTTGTCAAGAGGCCTCGTCGAGTCAATAGTAGACAGAGAGATTGGCACCAACTCAAGGCCAGTCATAATTGTAGAGACGATGGCTGACGCAATGTACCTTAACGCCTTTGACAAGTTCCTAGAGGATCCAAACATATCCATGAACCCACTAAACGTTGTTGCAGCATTTAGTAAGGACTCGGCTTTACCCCTTGCGATATTTTACCGAAACCACGGCCACAACGTCTTTGTCATACTTGATAACACCCAGGAATCAAAAAAAATTGCAGAACACCTAAAGACAAACGAGTTTACAGACATGCAGATAATTTATCTTGAGCAAAGTGGAAAAGCAATAGAATCCATCGAAGACCTAATAGTCCCAGACGATTATTTGCACGCAGTAAACCAAACCTATGAGATCAAGCTAAGAAAGGAGGGTTTTCGAAACCTCACAAAAGAAGAGGTTCTTGCAAAAAGCAAAAAAGGCATTGTGGAAAACCTGCGCAGCATCTGGGCCGAACACAGAGACGATGGTTGGAACGAGTTTGACATTGAGGAAATATCTCGATACATCTGCGAAAAAATAGCTCTAAAAGAAGCCGACTTTTTGTCTGATAAAACAAAGGACCAGTTCAGGGGATTATACAGGCTAATTGCGGAAAGAATTAGGCAACATCAAAATCTCATGGCGCAGGTGGGATTAAACAAATACCAAAGAAGCAAGTCACACTAAGTCGTTAAAGTATTTTACTTATGAATAATCCCCAACCCTCAAAAAGGGTAAATAAATAATGTTCATCAAAGTAGGTAGATTAATTGTGACCCACCCAAGACTAGCACTGTTTGGAATTATTATTTTGTCAGTGTTTACTGTTGCCAGTCTAAGCTCGCCTGTTTTTGCCGATACCGTTGCAAAAAGTACAAGCTTTGAAAAGACTACTTTGATTGAATATGTCAATAATGAGGGAGTTCCAATAAAGACCGTAAGGATGTGGCTTGGCCAAGACGCCGGTACTTTCAAGTCTTTTAAAACAGAAAAGGGCTGGACTGGCGCCCTATCTGTCCAGGGACTACTAATCTTCACATCAGAAGAACCACTGCCGCCTGGCGATTCTGTAAAGTTTGGCATCAAGACTGAGGTTCAAAATCCTGGCATAAACTGGAGAACCTTGGACTTGAGTGGCAACGAGCTTACAACTGGAAGAACCGTAGCAGGACAGCAACCTCCCCCTCAAGACAGTACTCAAACTCCCCCTCAAGATACACAAAAACCAGCTACAAGTTTTGCTAATGCCGAATTTAAAATAATTCCAGCGTCGCCAAAAAACGGTGACAGCATCAGGATTATTGGAAACAGCTTTCCGCCCAATACCGTAGTTGACTTTTACATAGACGGTGAAAAACTGGAAGACTTTACAACCGATAGCTCCGGAAACTTGATTGGAAGGACAAAAATTCCAGTTAACAAAGAAGCAGATAGAGTAGAGTTTGTACTTTCTGACCAGCAGGGAAACAAAAAGACGTTGAGCATACGACTTGATCATAGAGATACGCAGATAACAGCCAAGCCGGCGGCACGTCTTGCCATAACCCAGATCACTGAGATGGTTGGACCAGGCGAGACTGCCCGCGTTAACGGTACTGCAAAGCCAGGCTCCACAATCACAATCAGCTACAAGGATGCCACCGGAATTAAAATCCAGGAAGCAGTAATTGAAGTTGATGCGCAGGGAAACTGGTCGCATGAAAGAGTCATTCCGCCAGACGCCCCTCTTGGCACAAGGGTAGTAGAATTCAGCGATGGTGCAGATACAATAACTAAGATACTAAGTGTATCCATCACAAAGTCAATACACGTGACACCGTCCGCAATAAGATATGAGCCTAGCCAAACGATGCGGTTCAATGGCACTACCACATCAGATCAATCAGTCGAAATTGTGATCAAAGATCCAATAGGAAAGGAAATATTTTATGATCTTTTGAAAATGAACGGAACTGGAATAATTGATTTTGAATTTCCAACAGAGCAAATCTCTTTGAAAGGAACCTATGTTATCATTATGTCACAGGGTGATGACACAGAAATTTTGTACGTTGGACTCGGTGTCGCTCCAACCAAACAAGTAGTTGCAAAATTTGACAAGCTAAACTATTCCACATCTGAAAATGCAAAGGTAGTATTAACTGGTCCTGCAAAGGCAAATATCTCAATTTTAATACTTGACCCCTCAGACAAGGTCGTGCCCGGATCCGCGGACACCATTACTTTGGGCGCAGATGGAAGTGCAGAATATTCGATTAGTCTGAGTGGATACAAATCAGGTGTCTTCACCATAGTTTTAAATTATCTTCACTCTGAGACGAACGCGGTATTTGCAGTTGGCCTACAACAGGGTTCTGGAAAAATCACCATACAGGTAACAAAGCAGACATACCAGCTTGGAGACAGCATACTGATTTTGGGTTCAACTAACAAAAATGTACTACTCGTATTAGAAATGAGTGATCCGCAGGGAAATGTAGTAAAACGAAAAGAGGCTTTTTCTGACAAAGAAGGCAAGTTTTCAGACGGTACGTTTAGAATTCCAAGTGATGCAGAGCAAGGAATATGGACAATTAAGGCAAGTAGTGGATCCAACCTTGCAGACGTAAAGTTGAATGTCGTAGGCACAGTAACCCAGGCATTTGTCGTAAGTGTGGACAAATCCACAGCATACAGTGTTGGCGACACTATGACAATAACTGGTAGTGGTGGAGGAAAGACACAAACAGTCATAATAAAAATATTTGATTCAAGTGACGTGGAGATTACGGAACTAATCGTATTCTCCACAGAAAATGGAAGCTTCCAGACATTCTGGTCAGTCCCCCCAGACACAGTACCTGGAACGTACAAAATTGAAACAAAGATTGCAAACGAGGTTGCAGAGACAACATTTTCCGTACAGTAAAAGTTAGGAACCCTTTTTATTACTCCGCTAAGACGTAATCGATGTGAACCTTCAAAACATCATTGTGGAATATCCAGACTTTCCAAAAAAAGGAATTCTCTTTCGTGACATTAGTCCAATTTTAAAAAGCCCTGCAGCACTCTCACATGTAGTAGACGAGTTCGCAAGGCATTACCACACAAATGACATAGACCTTTTTGCCGGAATCGAGTCTCGTGGTTTTCCGTTTGCGTGCGCTCTTGCCCTAAGATATAACAAGGGAATGGTGATGATCCGAAAGCAAGGCAAGCTTCCAGGCTCCACCGTTAAAAGATCATACAGCATCGAATACGGAAAGGCCACAATGGAAATTCAAAAAAATGCCATCAGTGAGGGCCAAAGAATACTAATTTGCGACGATCTTTTGGCAACAGGTGGCACGGCAAAGGCAGCAGCAGAGCTGATCGAAAGGCTTGGTGGCAAGGTTGTAGGGTTCGCGTTCATTGTTGAGCTAACAGAGCTGCAGGGAATAAAAAAGATAGCAAAATACCACTGTCAGTCTTTGGTGAAATACTAGTGGAACAAGCAGAGATTGGAATTTTTGGAGGAACCGGCATTTATGATTCCGGCCTTCTAAAGGAAACAAGGGAGGTAACAGTTGAAACGCCGTTTGGCAAAACATCAGATTTGATCACTGTTGGAATTTTCAAGGGCAAAAAAATTGCATTTATGCCAAGACATGGAAAAAAGCACACAATACCCCCACACCTCATAAACTATCGCGCAAACATATGGGCATTCAAAGAGCTTGGCGTAAAGCGAATCATCGCTCCATCTGCGGTAGGTAGCTTAAAGGAGGAGCTTGCCCCAGGCCAGTTTGTTTTGCCGTCCCAGTTTCTTGACTTTACCAAATCCCGAAAGCTAAGTTTTTCAGAGGAGGGAAAGGTAATCCACATTTCTGTAGCTGACCCATTTTGTCCAGAGCTTCAGGCCGCAATACTTGAAGCTGCAAAAACTCAGAGCATACCAGTACACAAGGACTGCACCTATGTCTGCATAGAAGGTCCAAGATTTTCAACGAAGGCAGAGTCACGGTTCTTTAGATCAACTGGCGCAGACATTATTGGTATGACGCTGGTCCCAGAGTGCCAGCTTGCAAGGGAGGCGCAAATCTGCTATGCCTCAATTTCAACTGTTACAGATTACGATGTCTGGGCAGAAAAACCCGTAACAGCAAAAGAAGTAATGGAGACGCTCTCAAAAAACGTGGAGAACACAAAAAAACTCCTTATGTCAATTCCAGACGAGATACCCCAAGTAAGGAATTGTTCTTGCGCGAAGGCGCTAGAGCAAGCAGAGTTTTAGCCGTCGGCAAACGAGTCTTTTTTTAGGTCTTTTGGAAGTATGATATTTCCATGGATGAGACTTTTTTGTAGGGCGTCAATTACCTCATCTACATTGTAGCCCAGTTTTTCTAGCGCTTTTTCCGTTGTTTTTGATATCTTTGCCCCAATGTTGTGGCCTCCAATCCTTCCAAATGCAATTGCGGAAAACTTGAACGTGTTATTATGTATGGTAAAGGTTCCAGTAATTTTTGCCGCCATTTGCGCGCCCTTTACGTTGTTGATGTGAACCTCAATGTCCAAAAGACACACCTAGATTTCAATTACTTTGTTGATGTAATCATCGATTAGAAAGCTTGTATGGTTTGGGTCATAGACTTTGTACTCTTTGATTGGAAGATCTATGACCTTGTCGTCCGGTGTTTCAGTTTTTAGAATTCCATTTTGCTTGAGCTTGACAAGCTTCCACCTGTCCTTTCCTTTAAGCAACTTTCTTACTAAAACGGCCCATTTTTCATCTGGCTCAATTTTTGGCATCCCCACATAGTCCACAATTGATTCAATTCCAAGCTGTTTTTCTTCACAAAATCTTTTTTTACACACTCCACATCGCCAAGCATCTACGGACCCAATTGTTCGCTCGTTAAAATTGATGTTTATTACTCCAAAGTAGACAATTTGGTGCTTGCAGGTTTCTGTGTCCACACTCATTGTCTTTTTCGGTAAAAAAGCATTATTTAGTCCTTGCATGGTCGTAATACTTTTCCAAGGCAACTCCTATGTTATCAACAACTAAATTTTTTTTAAAAGTGATGTTTTCTCGAAGGCACATTTTGCGGTACATGTTTACCGCAGTAAATCTTGGATGCATTGCCTCAAACTCTGTTGGAGAGATGTCAATAAACCCGCCAAGTTCTACAAGTTTTTTTGCAGTGGCAAGTGCCTCATCGCCGCTGACTCCAAGACTTGTAGCAATTTTGTCTGCTTGCATTTTGCCAGTCGTAGTAACAAGCAAAAAAACTTTGGCTTCAAGTGGAGCTAGCTTGATTTCGTTGACTAGATCGCTTTCCACATGACTGAGGTTCAATACAATTAGTGAAATGTGTTTGAATAATTAAGTTTGAATAGCTCAGGGCGTTTTTATTTTGAAGAGTCTTTTTGATATCTTTAATGAAAAGCCCATTCCAATAAAGTGGACTATTATTCCTATTATGAGGGAGGTAATCTTGTCGCCGGTGATTAACCAGCTTATGAAAAAGGCCGCAAGCGAAGGAATTGTTATTATCGCTCCAATTAGTGAGCTCTTCAAAAAAATGCCTTTTGTTGGGCGCGGATTGAGTTTGCTTTTATCCACGATCGTATAGTTTTAGGGCTATAATAAAAATCAAGATTGCGCAGACTAGTTTTGATGCGTATTTGTATAATTAAACCCCCTTGCCCCCAAGCTGTTCGAATCGAACAACTGGCAATTTAATTTCGATTTAATCGAATTTTCTTCACAGATGAGCCGGAAATATCTAAACAGAAATGAAAAGCAGTCTGAACCTACTGATGCATTTGAGAAAACTGACAAGGAGATTTTTTTGAAAAAAGATCCCAGCTCCAATTCCACCGAAGCAAAATTTGGGAGTTTGGGAGACGATATTCGAAATCTCGATCAGTACATTGGCTCATTAAGTCAACACCTAGTTGACCAAAAAGCCAGAATTGATGCAATGAAGAAATTACAGAATAATTTTGAAAAGGAAATCGGCATTTTAAATTCGGGAGGACGGTCGATTCCAATCCAAGTTAAAAAAAACGAGTTTGATAATGTGGGAGTAGAGTTTGAGTCAGAAAAAATCATTGGGGACATTACATCAATTGTGGAAAAACAGGTGCAGAACCGCATTTTAGTTCTTGAAAGCCAGCTCGAGGAGGAAAGAAAGAACTCGTATGAGTTTAGAAAGATTCTTGGAGAAAATCTAAAGGAGTTTAACCGCATAGAAAAAAATCTCAAAAAAGAAAAGAATCGATTAGAAGGAGAAATAAGGGAAAAAACGCAAAAACTAGTACAGGCAGAAAGATTGTCTGCAATAGGCGAGTTGGCCTCAAGGCTTGCACATGACCTGAGGAATCCTCTTTCTGTCATCAAAGCGACGGTTCAATTAATCAAACACACAAACGAGAGCCTCGATGATCCTACAAGAAAACGAGTTGATCTAATTGAGGGCTCTATTTTCAGAATGACGCACCAAATTGATGGCGTCTTAGATTATGTAAAAGCAACTCCACTTAAGAAAAAACCTTCCTCATTAAATGAGATAATCATGGCCGCGCTTCAAACCTTGCTAATTCCCCCAAACATTACAGTAAACGTGCCAAAAGCAGAAATAACTTTTCTGTGCGATCCACAAAAAATTGAAATTGTCATTGCCAATATGATATTGAATTCCATTCAGGCAATAGGAGATCAAAAAGGAATAATCAACATAAGAACCAAAAAGTACCAAGAATCTGTAACAATAAGAATCGAGGATTCCGGAAATGGGATTGTCCAGTCCATAATAGACAAAATATTTGATCCTTTGTTCACAACAAAAGAAGAGGGAACAGGCCTCGGTCTTGCAAGCTGTAAAAACATTGTAGAACAGCATAAAGGCAAGATCAGTGTAAGCACAGATCCCACAGTGTTTTCAATTACGCTGCCACTCTACTAATTGAGAATTTTAATCGTCAAGTAGCCTAAATGCTTTATATTTAGTAAAAAGGAACTCAGATAAAGTGTCCAGCTACAAAAAAACGTATTCTAACGAACAATCGATAAATTTCATAATACCAATTATGATAATTCTGTTTTTAGGCATAATTTACATCATGTCTCTACGTTCTGGCCACGGCTCGGTGAGCTTTATTTTAATTGGAATTGCTGCTGCGACTATGATTTACTGGGGTTTTATTATCAAAAAGATGACAAAGACTGACAAGCCAAAATACTCAGTCAGGGACACAGAAAGCAAAAACTGGGTTTACGATCTTATCAAGGGGGATGATGAGACAATCTTTGTAGCAGAGGTTCCAGGCCCTGATGATAAGATAATGGTAAGACTAATCGAAGGAGTGTTGTACATACGCGGCTCTGGTAATTTCTCAAAAGAGGTTCCAATCGAAGGTGCTGCAAACATGCAAATTGCCGACTTCAAGTACAGAAACGGTGTGCTCACCCTCAGAATCAAAAAAGCTACAGGCTCTTAGCTATTTGCAACTTTTCAGGCAGGTACTTGTCTGTAATATTTGTCAGGCCGTACTTTGAGAATGCCTCAAGCTCTGCCTTTCTTTTTATCTTGAGAAATATCTCCAGTTCTTTTTTCCATATCCCTTCCTGATACCTAGGATCCTTTTGCAGATCGTAGATCCTTTTGATGTCAGACTCGGTCATTGGAATAGTTGGCAGCTTGTACTTCTCAATGTCTGATGCCCAGACTCCGACCCATTTTGCGTCAGGAACCGTAAGCTCTCTGAGGTGTGCAGCATTTGCGGAACCGGACTTGATTACCATCGCAATGTGTTCGCCATAAACGTCCCCATCGGTGAGTATCACAACTGGAAGCTTCATTTGCTCATGGAGCCGTTTTAAGAGATGTCTTGTTGAGCGCGGTGCCTGCCCTGCAGTATCAATTATTATTGCCTTGAATTTTTTGTCAACCTTTTCTTCTACGAATCTTGTGAAAAGACCGCCTTTTTCTATTGCAATTACTAGTTCTGCGCTTGTGTCAACGAGTTCTGCGCTGCTAAGGCTTGGTCCAATTAGGTATCCGTCTGGATGGTCAGACAGGTTAGTCCTCCTTCCCTCATATCCTGGAACCGTGTACTCTATTGTCAGATCACCAAAAACGCTGCTTCTCTCCTCTGGGAAAATATGAAAGTCCTCTCTTGGCCTTGCCAGGACTGCCTCAAGATCAATAATTATGTTGTCCGATTCTGGCTGGTCCTCAAAGTCTATTTCAAATGCCTGTGAAGAATAGTAGATATCTCTTAGTGTTGATGATTTTTTCTCGTTGACGAGTTTTTTTGCAAAAAACGCAAGCCAAATCAGCTGAGTAAATGATCGTAGTTGCGCCATGTTTCTTGAACTTCGAAGGCTTGCCGCCTTGCCAAGAATATACTGTCGGAGTTTTTTGTCATAAACAATATTGTTTACTGACCTGCTTGGCACATAAAATTGCGGAAATTGTCCTTTGTCTAATTCTGAGTAAATTTTTGAGCCCTCACCTTTGAGCAATTCCAGTAGCGAGTCCCGCTTTGCGGTTGCTACTTTTTCTGTTTTACTCTTTGATTTCGACATTTGTGTTCAAATCCTTGATCAGTTTCTTGTAGTCAGGCTCTTTATTCTTACCTGCAAGATCAGTTGCAAATTGTGCGATGAGTGGTAGGTATTTCTGATATAGGTTGGTTCTCTTTTTTTCTATCTCTGCAAGGCCTCTTTTTGACATGTATGCGGATAGCTTCCTTGCCAAAAACAGCAGTGCAAGACGCAGCTCTTTTTCAATTTCCGGCCTGTCTGCAACATTTTCTTTGCCAACAGTCTTGTATGGAATGCGAGTTGAGCAGATATGACTTACAATTACTAGTGGTGCATCATTTTTTACCTTGTATCTTGACCAGTCAGTCTCATTTACCACCTGAAGTACGACGTCGCTGCCCTCATCATAAAGAAGAGGGATTCTGTTAGCAAACCTGTATACGGTTATTTTGCCGGATGGGATCTTTCCCCCATATGCAACCCCCATCTCTATGACAAATGGAAACCCAGAATATGCCGATGCGCTTCGCTGCACCACCTCTAGAAAATCAGGCTCAAAGAACTTTGACATTCCTTTTTTGAGCGGCTCTTCGCCTAGTGGCGCAAGGCAGCTTGGGTCTGGGGAAAGAAAGTCTTCATATTTTTGCAGAGAGTCACTGAGCTGGACTAGCTCCTCATTAGAAAGTGAGCCTATTCGTTTTTCTGGCTTGAGGTTTGCAAATTCTGCAAATTTTATGGCAGTTGATGGTCCTATGCGTTGAAATCTCTTTGTCAGAAACGTGGCAACAGACTCTCCTTGGACTGTATTTGCAAGCTGCTTGTAGTACGGGTTTGATTTTGGCATATCCACTATTACTGATTTTGACTCACCAAAGTCCCAGTATGTCATGTGCTTGTGCGCAAGGTCAACGTCGTCAATTCGAATCTTCATAATTTTTTCAAAGTCCATCTCCAAAAACGACATTAGTGCGACAATTACCCGCACGGGTCTTGAAAGAGATGCCCATTTCTTTTCTGCTTTTGCCATTATGCCATCAAAGTTAAGATTCTTTTTTGAAAGTCCAAGCTCCTTGCGAACTTTTTCTATCATGGTGTTATCAAGTACAGGAATTTGATAGTGTGTGTCAACTATCATACGTCGTATTGTTTCGACATCAACACCATGTGGGTGTGGTTTTATTATGGTTGGTGGGGGAGGCATTGTATCGACGATTCTTTTGTAGTGGAATTTTTCTCCCTTTGGGCCATCAAATGTTATGGTGGCATAAGGCGTGATAAGAGATGTCTGGTAAACATAATCTCTGATTTTAGAGCCAGCCTTAGAGTAGTCCCCCTCTAGCACTATACTGACAGACAGTCCCTTCTTGTTTGTTTGTCTTGGTGCCGGATGTTTAACAATTACTGGTTTGTTTTTTTGTATGTCCAGCATCATGACATATTCATGTTCTGTTTTACCGTCAGCAGAGCTCGCAACTGTTACTGGCTTGTTTGTCGTGATTTGTCCATAAAGGATTGCCATGGTAGCCCCAAGACCAAACATTCCTCTTGCTTGTTTTAGTCCAAATTTTGAACCATAAAGAACAGTTCCAAATGCCAGTGGGATTTGTTTTGATTCCATGCCAGGGCCGTTGTCTTTGACTGTCAGAATGTAGGGTTTTGGGTCTGGTTTTTCGGCATCAAGTGGCTTGATTATTAGGTGCACGCCAGGAAGTATGCCTTGCTGATCACACGCATCAAGTGCGTTTTCCACAAATTCCCTCACGGCTGTGTATAGTGAGCGCGTGGGGTTGCTAAAGCCAGCTAGGTCTCGATTTCTATAAAAGAACTCGCTTGGCGATATCTGGTTAAAGGTTTCCTTAAGAGCCATCGTCTTTTTCCCACAACTGTAATCTGCTTAGCCTTTGCTTTCGTCTGTTCGCCTCAAGTTTTCCATAAACTGAACCGTGTTTACTTCCACTAGAAATAGATGAGATAGCTGATACTACCACTTTGATCTGTGTTGCTTCTCCAATTATAGAAACGGTTTTGCCATAAACACAGATGCTGGTATTAGTAAGATTCTCCATGTTTGCTCTAGCCCTACCTCCCTCTCCAATTATTCTTCCTTTTATCCTTTCAATTTGTTGTGGTGACTTGCCGGCAAACTCTCTCAAATCCATTACGTACAACAAATTGTCTTCCCTTATCAGCTTCATTGCATTTTGTGGCGAAAAACCTCGACCAATCGCGGTTACAATTTCGACTGCCTTGAAGGGTTGGATCTGGCTAATTGAGCCATCACTTATGATTTCGATTTCTCCTGTCTCACTGTCAATGTTTAGTTTGACAAAACAAGTTTTTTCAATTTGTATTTTTACTTTGCCAGATTTTCCAATAAGCGCACCTACACGGTCTACTGGTATTCTTATTATTTTTTCAAAGCTCATGATACTATTTTTGCGAGTACATCAGACGGATTTTCAACTGTTAGGCCTCTTTTTGCAAAGAAGTAAGACACATTTTTAATGTCTCTTTCAAGAAAGTTTTGAGCATTTGGGTGCAATGTATCGACTGCAGAGCCGAGATCAAAGAGAATAAGACCATTTTCCGTTTTGAAAATATTATATTCTGAAAAATCCCCGTGCACAAGGTTTGCCTCTTTGTAAAGCCTCGTAATGATCTGTATTGCCTGTCGATAATCGTTTTCATCTATTTCGGTTTCGTGCAGAGTTGGGGCTGGAATGCCGTTTTTACCCACAAACTCCATTGCAAGAACATTTTTTGAGACATAAAGTGGCCTTACAACGGGCAGGTTCAGTTTTTCACATTGCTTGAGGTTTCTGTATTCTTTTCTTGCCCACAGGAAGACTAGGTTCCTTGTGCCGTGCTTGATTTTCGAAAAACGCGGATCACCGATTATGTACTTGGCGCGATTTTTAAAACTGGTAGTGGTAACTAGGTAAACCTTTAGCGCAACGTCTTTTCCCGCACTATCGACTGCCCAAAACAAAACTGATTCTTTGCCTGCCTTAACAATACCATTTACGTATGAAATTATTTTGCGGTTTATCATCTCATACATTGTAAGCATTGTTGATCTGTCAAGGACTTGGCTGACTACTTTGTCTTTGTTAAAGCCATCTTGAAGAATTCTGTGTTTTGATTTTGGAAAGATTTTATCAAACTTTGGATCAAAGTCGTCGTCTGCAATTTCAATGTCGTCTTCAGACATACTACAAAGAAGAATGATGTAGGCTAGAAATCTTTTGGAAGATGGCCATTATTTTTTAACCAGTCTACTTGCGCTAGAGTAAATCTCCATATGATGTCTCCTCTGTCTTCTTGTTTGAAATCCCATGGTGCAAGAATTACAACATCGTTGTCCCGAATCCAGATCCGGCGTTTGAGCTTTCCTCGAATTCGTCCACGTCGTGTCAGTCCATCCATACATTTTACAAGTACTTGATCACTTCCTAAAAGCTTGATTACTCTACCCAGCAACTCTCCTTGTTGTGGGAGCTGGATGTCTTTTAGCTCACTTTCATTTAGAACCTTTCTCTTTCCCAATCATTGAGTTAGAGAAAATTTTGTATATAATTGTGTGCTTTACATTTTGAAAACAATTAGAAATGGAACGTCCTCAATTACCTTGACTCCCTGTCGTGATCCAATCTTTAGATTTATTGACATCTCAATTGTTTCTTTTCCAACTAGATTTAGAATCGTGCTATCCCTCATCAGATTTTCAGCTTCGTCTTTTTCTATAAGTCGTTGTCCGTAGTAGCTTTTGCTGATGTTAATTTGCAGGTGGTCTTTTTTGAGAACCTTTCCTAGAACATCCTCATCGCAAATGTTTAGCATTCTGCTATTTTGATAATTTGATGTCCGAATAAAAAATCGCATTATGCGTATTTACCTTTGAGTGATGATTTAGCACCGCACGCCTCGCACACAAGAAATGAGATCCTGTTTTCCCGCTCGATTCTAGTGTCTGGGCTCTTGCATGTTGGGCATTCAAGGTAGTCTTTTATGTAAATTTCAAACAAATTCACAAAGTCGTGCGGGTCTCTACGACCAACAAACATCGCCTGCTCACCGCTTCGTTCTGCTGGTGTAGCAAACTCTTTTGCCAGATACTGCAAGACCTTGTCTGGATCTCGCCGCAATATTTTTGGATAGTCCATAAAGTTTCTCAAAATTGTACGCTGGCCCTCCCACATCACATTAGGTGTAGGAAGCTCAAATCGCTCTCCACTGTCAGATTTTTTTATTGAGATTTTATCTTGCATTCGTTTTAGGAGCTTTTCATAGTCTGTTTTTGCCAATGCTGAGCATAGAATACTCTATTATATGAGCTTAAGTCAAAAAGAAAGAGTGATTAGCTTTACTAATCGAGTTTCCCGATTCGAAAAACGTTAGTGCCACATTTTGGGCAAGTGCCTTTTACGGCAGGACGCCCGTTCTTTAGCTTTGTCACTTTAGGATCTTTTATCTCCCTTTTTGCTCTACATTTTACACAGTAAGCTGTAGCCATTATGATTTGGCTACGAGGTGCGTGTATTTAGCACGAGGCTGTAAAAATTATTTAACTACACGATGGATGAGTCTAAATTTATCATCTAAAACTTGCCACAAATTTTGATTTATTATATAATAATTTGTGTTTTTTGCCAATTAACTTGATTGTAATCAGAAAACAGAAAATTTTAGCAGAAAACGATCGCAAAACTTGTGTGAATTTCAATTGTATTATAAACGGCGATCTTTGTGATAAAACATCGTTGCAGTCCAAAAAAGGCTTTGCCATCACTGGGATAATACTTGCCGCCATAACAGTTGCAAGTTTTACAGTCTGGCTCGTACCACAAAACACCCAGACCAAGTTTGTTGTATCAAATGCAGAAGAAGAGTTGGATGCGTTAATTGAGCAACAAAAAACGATTTCGGACTCGACTTTAGAGGAGTTTGACAAGATGTTTGCTGGCCAAGCTACTCCAGACAGCTACATCAGTGTTGCAGAGATTTCATCATCTCAGATCAACTCATTCATAATCAAAATCATAGAAGGTGAGGTTCCGCAAGAATGGCAAACCAGCTATTCGTCCTACATAGACTTTTTGCGCGCCTACAACTCGTACCTAAGAGAAACCATGGTTATTGCAAACAAGGTAAAAGAGAATCCCCAGGCAGACATTAGCCAGGATATGACTGCGCTTGATGAGTACCTCAAGCAGGCTGACGAGTTCTTGGCAATCTCAAATAGTGCAAGACCAGCATAACCACGCCTGTATTCCTATTAGTAATAATTTCAAACGTTGGAAATTGTTAATAGGCGATTTAGTAACATACAGTAGCATTGTCTCTTAAGGATAGCAATCTGGAAAAGGCCTTAGAAAATCAGGTAACAAGTAGGTTACTGGTAATTTGTGTAGACAGAGACGATGATGTTGGCAAGAAAGCAGGCATAGCGACACCCGTTGTTGGAAGAAATGCATGCATCGAAGCTGCACAAAAACTAGCTCTAGAGGATCCTGAAGATGCCGACGCAAACTCGATTTTCTTTGCAGTAAAAACATACGAGGATTTGGCGCGAAAGGGCTACCAAGCCGAAGTAATCGTAGTAGCTGGAGTTGAAGAAAGAGGTGTGCAGGCAGACGAAAAAATTGTAAGAGAAGTCAAGGCAGTTTTGCAAAGCTATTCTGCAAATGGAGCAGTGATTGTATCAGACGGAGAGGACGACGAATCCGTAATTCCAATCATACAAAATGTTGTCCCAATTGTTTCAGTGCAGCGTGTGGTAATGAGGGTAAGCAGGAGTGTAGAGTATTCGTATGCAGTGTTTGGAAAATATCTGAAAATGATTGCATACGATTCCAAGTATTCAAAATTCTTTTTGGGAGTACCTGGCATCTTGCTCTTAATTGGAGGCATTGGGGCAATTTCTGGTTACACTGAAGAAATCTTTGCAGTTTTAGTTAGTATTTTGGGCGGCGCATTTTTGATCAGGGCATTTGATGTAGATAGGACCCTGTCCAGCTGGGCAAAACCAACGCCGGCAAGTCTAATCAGGGCATTTACGATGGTTGCAGGAATAATCATCGGTTTGGCAGCGGTTCTTTCTGGATTTTCTGCAATTAATACAAACATACTTGATCCACACATTCTTGACTCTGGCATTCCAAACATACTTGCAGACACGGTAACACTGGGTCAGTTCATTGCAGGTGCACTGCCATTTTTGTGGATGGGTATGGGTTCGGTTTTTGGCGGAATTTTGCTCAGTCACTGGCTAAAGGGAAGCCTTAGACAAATCACTGATATTCTAAGAATGATTGTGCTTGTTTCGTTGTATCCCACTGTACACCAATTTACGAACCTGCTCATACACGACGAGAGTTCATTTACGTTGATTCCGCCATTCCTTGCAGGTCTTGCAATAACACTGATATCTGCCACCTTCTTATTCCGCAAATATAGGAAGAAGAAGGGTGGCGAGGTATTAACGGAATAAAAAAAACAACACTTTACCTCTCTTGGTTTTACAGACTATACACAAGAAGACTTGAAAAAGAGATCAGAAAAGGCAACATACCAAACCACATCGCTGTAATCTTGGATGGCAACAGAAGGTGGGCAAAAAAGATACTTGAAACAAGCCAAAAAGGCCACTTTATGGGGGCTGATGCAGTAGAAAACCTTCTTGACTGGTGTGAGGAACTCGACATCAAAATCATCACGCTGTATGTTTTATCAACTGAAAACCTAGATCGAACAGACGAGGAGTTGGAGTATTTGTTTAAGCTTATTCATCAAAGACTTGAAAAACTCTACACGGATGCAAGAATTCACAAAAACAAAATGCGTGTAAAGGCAATGGGAAGAACTGAGCTTTTGCCTGACTACATCAATGATGTTCTGCAAAGGCTCGATGACGCAACAAAAGGTTACAACCGGCACTATCTGAACATTGCAATTGCGTATGGAGGACAAAACGAACTTGTGGATGCCATAAAAAAGATTGGAACTAGGATCAAGGATGGAAGTATTGGTGTTAATGACATCAACAAGGACGTAATTGAGGCAAACCTCTATACTGCACACCTTCCACAGCCGTCTCCAGACCTCATACTTAGGACGTCTGGCGAGCAAAGGATGAGCGGGTTTTTGTTGTGGCAGGCAGCATACAGTGAACTCATCTTTATGGACATTTTGTGGCCGGAATTTAGAAAGATTGATCTACTCAGGGCGATTAGAATTTTTCAGAAAAGGGAGAGGAGGACAGGAAAATAAATGTCAGAGTTTGATGAGAGGTCTGCTGGAATTTTACTATTTTGTGAAGAGTCTGGCAAGAAACTGTTTTTGCTTTTGCATTATCCGTCCGGCCATTGGGACTTTATAAAGGGACGAATAGAAAAAAATGAGCGGCCAAAGGAGGCTGCCATACGAGAGGCAAGAGAGGAGACTGGAATAACGGACATTGAATTCATAGACGGTTTTGAGCAAAAAATACAGTACAGCTATCAATTTGGTGGAAAAGTGAAGCGAAAAGAGGTCGTCTTCTTTTTGGCAAAGACCAATACTACTACAGTCAAGCTTTCTAATGAGCACATCAATTACGCATGGCTTGAGTTCGATGAAGCATTCAAGAAAACAACGTATCAAAACGCAAAAGAACTTTTGAAAAAATCAAAGAGCCTAGTTTTTGCCAGCTAGATCAAATAACGACTTTGCAGTTTGTTTTGGGTTTTTTGATTTCAATATTGTCCTTCCAACTATGAGATAGTCAGAGCCCGACCGGATTGTCTTTTGTATATCTCCCCCTTGGATGCCTATACCAGGAGAGTAGATGTTAATCTTGCCGCTGGTTTTTTGTTTGCAGAATTTCACTATTTGAGGATATGTTGCACCAACAATTATTCCGTCTGCATTAGTTTTTGTTGCCCATTCTAAAAATAACTTGTAGAGGTTTGTTTTCTTTGATTGCGTTTGAACCTCCAGCTCGTATGTGACTTTGGCTTCTGGTGAGCTCATATGGCAGAGAGAAATTATTCCTTTTTTGTTTTTGTGTGCAACCTTGACTAGATTCTCAAGGCTTGATGGCCCCATCATTGGGTTTACTATCACTGCATCAAATCCCAAATCCCAAAGGGTTTGGGCTGCAACAAAATTCGTGTTGCCAATGTCATTTAGCTTAATGTCTGCGATTGTTTGCAGGCCTGAATCGTGAGCTGCCTTGTTTATCTTTGTGATTTGTTTTTGGCTCAGCGGCAACAAAAGATGAAAATTGAATTTTATTGCACAGAGATATTGATTTAATGTTTTGATGTTACCAAGCGTTTTGGATTCTAGTATTGTGTTGTGGTTTTCATAGTCATTTGCTAAAACTAATGAGCTTTTTTCGGAGGCGAGCTTTTTAATCCGTTCTTTGAAACTAGACATAATCAACTAGTGGATGTGCTTCCCTCAATTTTATTATCTTAATGTATGTGTAGCCATGCTCATTTACATTGTCGGTAAAGACTGGCATGTTGCCATTGTGCATTGCGTACTTGAGAAATGGTCGAGATGGCTCTGAGTCAAGCACGACATGGCAAAAATATGAAGGTCCTTCTTCATTGAAATTCATAAAAACCCCTAAAAGCCACTTGTTGTCCTTGTGAGGGAATGCAAACAATGGAAACGGAGCCTCATCGTAGCCGTAGCTTATCTTTGCGAGGCTGGCAAGGTCTTCAAGCTCTAACAATTCATACTTTTCAAGTTGCTCATCGCCATTTTGCCTCAGTGATAGGGGCAGAGACTTGATTTTAACAATAGGTGAGTAAAGTTTCGTAGGCTCAGATAT
>DASWKH010000003.1:0-6354 GCA_036396715.1 Candidatus Nitrosotenuis sp. | reverse complement strand
ACAAAGACCCCCTCAAGGCCCAAGGCCTTTGCATGCTCGAGTTGTTCTTGAATTGTTATGTTACAGTCGTATGGTGGTTCCTCCTCACCCACGTTAAAGTTGGAAAATGAGTTATGGCAGTGTAACTCGGTTTTGATATAGTCCAAATCAATTGCAATCTTTTTGGCAATGATTATAATCTTTTTTGTGCAGGTTACCTGAACAAGTCGGTTTGCTTTGAGCGAATTAGGCTATTGACGCCACCATCGGATGACTCGAATTCAAAGTTCCGTACCACTGCAATTGGGCAATCCTTTGTTTTTCCCATGACAAGCTCTGCTGCTCCACAAATTTCGTCTGCATGGGCAATTGCAGTTACTCGCAATATTCTGTTAAAGACATCCTTTTTTCCAGCATAATCAACAATTCCTTTTATGCCAGCAATGCCAATTGCACAGTTTGTTTGGCCTTCCCGAAATGTACGGCCGAAGGTGTCAGCTATGAGCACTGCTATTTTTTTGTGTGTCTTAGATGCAACTTTTTGTTGAAACTCTGATGCCGCTTTGTCAGGATTTTCCGGCAGCGTTGACGCAAATCCCAAAGGAAGGTTGCTTTCATCAACTCCTGCATTTGCGCAGACAAACCCGTGTTTTGTCTCCGTTATAATTATTCCATTGTGCATTCTAACAATTCGTTTTGATTCTGAGAGTATCACCTCTATTAATTTGGGATCTTTTTCATATTCTGCCGCAATTCCAACTGCTAAAAGCGATGGAATTACGCCTGCCAGATCAACGACGCGTCCTTCTTGCTTTGAAACTATTTTTTGTGCCACTACAACAATATCTCCGTCGCTCAGATCCTTAAAATTAGAAAGGAAGAGTTGGACAATATCATCCCCTTTTTGTATTTCCTTTTTTAGTACGACTGGAATGATTTCAACTGGCATTTAAAATTGAAAGTATGGATTCTAATTTAACTTGAATTGTTCGGATTTTATCATCCCAGATATGGATTGGCTTGATGTAGGTTTCAAAGCGGGTTTGATTAATTTGAACGAATAATTTTTGATCATTTTTAGATAAAGCTGCCACCAGTATTAACGCATGATGCAAGTAAAGCTAAAGCATGAGCAGTTGGAAAAAATCCATGGAGAAATCTACGGGTTAAGAAAAGACGATTCTCCAATTTGCATCCAACTAGAAAAGCTTGACAGATACATCCAAGAACGTGGTGGCAAAGGCTTCAAGCCAGACACATTTGACACCTTCGAATACATCTAGAACTAGTCAACACGTTACTTTTGATGCGTCTGAGTTACGCTACAGTCTGAAGCTGTAATTTAAGATCATAATGCTTGTTTATCACGTCTATTAGGTTCGTTAGATTTTTCTCTTCAATTGTGACATTTGCTTTTTCTTTTACTACATCTTGTGCCCTAAATGCAACCCCAAGGCCGCAGATATCAAAAAGAGTCATGTCGTTTGCACCATCAACTGTAACAACAATGTTTTCCTTTTTTTCCGTCCATTCCGATATTTTGATCTTGGCAGATTTTGCCTTATCCGAAGTCACGTTTATTTTTACACCATCAAGTTTACCATCTTTGAATAACAACTCGTTTGAAAACACATAGTCAAGGTTCAGCTCCTCTTTGAGTCTGTCAGTCATTATTGTAAAGCCACCAGAGACTGCAAGTAGTTTCCATCCTGCCGATTTTAAAACCCTGCACGTCTCCTTTGCACCAGTCATAATTGGGAGCTCGTCTGCCACTTGTTTGCACACGTCATAGCTTAGGCCCCTTAGTGCGTCAATTCGGGTTCTCAGTCCATCTTCCCAGTTTATAACTCCCTGTATACCTTTTTTTGTAATTTCCCAAATTTCTTTTTCTTTATTTACTTTTTCTGCAAGGATTGGTAGATATTCGGCATCAAAGAGAACGCCTTCCACATCGAAAATTGCAAGCAATTGTTTCCAACTTTTGGACAAAACGCTGTCAATATAAAAGTTGAAGTTTATTTTGAGATCGACAACCGCTAATAATAAATCAAGGTAGTAAAAAACTCACAACATGGGCGAGCTTGAACACAAATACGAAGTTGAAGTCAAGGGAGCCGAAAAACCACAAAAGCTTCCAGACAATGTAAAAGAGGAGCTAAAGGCATCAGGGATGATGGACGGCAAAGGAAAGATCAAGCTCAAAGGAGTCAGTCCAAAGATGCTAAAGCGAATGAAGCAGGAATATGTCGACTGTCCGGTCCTAAAACAGGATGTTGGCTTTGTCCAGTGCTTTGTGTGTCCTAATTTTCAGAGCAGGGTAATGGGCAAAGTTCTCTGCAAGGGCAATGCACTAAAGTAAAATTTTGTAATAAAAAAAGAGATTATTGTCTGGTACCCCAGCCAAGTTGGATTAGTCTTTCTGCAGTTTCAGGTTTGACACATGCGGGTGAGCCGTTTGAGTTTTTGATGAGTAGTTCCATTCCAGATGCGCATACTACGTCTTCTGGTTCAATACCAACATCAACCTGTTTGAGTGGTGTGAGGTCTGCGTATGTATTTTCTTCTTCATGCTCTTCCTCATGTTCCATTGAGCCTAGAACCAATACTTCTGCATCTTCGAGTTTTTCTAAGATGGTATCAATCTGTGAGTCTATGTCATCTAATGGAGCTCCATTTTTGATCATGTTACGAAGCTCCTCACGCATCATTACCTCAATTTCTACCATCAATTCATCGTCGTGTTCTGAGATTGGACCTTCAAGGAATTCGTAATTATCAAGGTACGCTTTGGTTGCAAGACTTAATGCAAGGTCCGTATTTCCTCCAGCGTATTCTTCGCTTGTTTCAGCTAGAAGATGCTCAATGTTTTCAAAGTATGCGTGTAGACCCCCATCATCAGATTCTTCTCCTGCGATTCCCTCGATTTCATGAATTATTCCATCCACCAGAGTTCGCACTAGTGTTGGATCTGCTCTTTTGTCATATGCATCCCAAAGGTCGGCATAGAATTCGTCGATTTCTTCCACCTCGTGCTCTGGAAGGTCTGCTTTTATCTCGTCAAAGATTTGCTGAGACCTCCACACAAAGGCAGAGCCGTCTTGGAATTCTGCCATCTCGTGGATTGCACCGCTCTCTACGGCTTCTGCGCATTCAGCTGCTGATGTCTCCAAAAGACCTTTGATCAGTCCGAGTTGGAATGTAGAATCGTTGCTTAGCTCTTCGCCCACAACAATCATTCTTGCTTCTTCGATGATATCTCTTGCTTCATCTATTGCACTTTGCGCATCTTCTCGTGATACATCAGAACCTGTTTTTTCACCTAATGCATCCAATGTTTGTTTAACCTTGGCATCAAATTCCGCGTCTGCCTCAGTTAACACTGGCTTCATCAGATCGTATAGTTCTGCAATTGGATGTGTTGCATGAACCAACGCAAGTGCTGCGTTTTGCTCATCTAGATTTAGTTCTATTGCCCAAAAGTGGCCTAGTGTTTCTTCCAGATATCCTGCAAACGCAAGTTTCTCATCAGATTCTTCACCTGCGATTTCCTCGATTTCATGTATTACCCCACTTGCAAGAGTTTCAACAGTTGATGGGTCTGCTCTTTGATCGTATGCATGCCACAAATCAGCGTAGAATTCGTCGATTTCTTCTACCTCGTGCTCTGGAAGGTCTGCTTTAATCTCGTCAAAGATTTGCTGAGACTTCCACACAAAGGCAGAGCCATCTTGGAATTCTGCCATCTCATGTATTGCGCCATTCTCTACTGCTTCGGCATATTCCACAATAGATGTTTCAAGTAGCGTCTTAATCAAGGACATCTTAAAGGATGGATCGTTGCTCAATTCTTCACCAACAATTAACATTCTTGCCTCTTCGATGATTTCTCTTGCTTCATCAAGTGCTGCTTGTGCATCTTCCCTTGTGACATCTACCGTGTTTGAGCGTAGGTTTGTGAGCGTGTCCTGTATTCTCGCATCAAACTCTGGATCATGTTCTTGAAGCTCGGGTTTCATTAGATCATACAGCTCTGCTATTGGATGTGTTGCATGAACTATTGCAAGTTCTGCATTGTCATCATCCAAGTTAAGCTCAAGTGCATGAAAATGCCCTAGTGTTTCTTCTAGATATGATGCAAAGTCGAGTTTTTCGCTCGAGTCTGCAGAAGCTGAAGAAAACCCTACTGCAAAAAATAATGCTGCAATAACTGCAGGGATTACTTTTGTCTTCATGTGAATGCGGATCGAACTATATCATTTAAACGGATTAGATTATTACATATTCTTAGAATAACGAATTGGAGCAACTAAGAAAAGCTCATTAGGCAAAATTCTGGCAGGATATCAGATTGAGTAAGGAAAGTGTTGGAATCACAGTCTCAAAAAAAGACGACTTTAGTGAATGGTACACCCAGGTTGTCCTAAAAGCAGAGCTGGCAGACTATGCTCCAGTAAAAGGACTCATTGTTCTTAGGCCTGATGGATATGCAATTTGGGAATCAATCAAAGAATCGCTGGATAAGAAATTCAAAAAGACAGGACATAAAAACGGCTTTTTGCCCGTTTTAATTCCAGAATCACTTTTAGGAAAAGAAAAAGATCATTTTGCCGGATTCAACCCAGAGGTCTTTTGGGTCACACATTCTGGAGATTCCGAAATTGGCGACAGACTGGCGTTACGCCCAACATCTGAAACCCTTGCATACACACTATACTCCAAATGGGTACAAAGCTGGCGCGACTTGCCATTAAAGATCAACTTTTGGAATACGGCACTACGTGCAGAAATAAAGGCAACAAAGCCATTTCTTAGAACTTCGGAGTTTTTGTGGCAGGAAGGGCACACCGTTCACACAACTAAAGAGGAGGCAGAAAGCGAAGTATTAGAAATTTTAGACATTTACAAAAAAACAGTAGAAGAAGAGCTTTCAATTCCTGTGATTGTTGGCAAAAAAAGTGACAAGGAAAAATTTGTTGGAGCTGTATATACTACCACTATGGAGGCCATGATGCCTGACGGAAAGGCCCTGCAGATGGGGACATCGCATTTTCTTGGACAGAACTTTTCAAAACCATTTGATGTAAAGTTTCTTGATAAAAATAATGTTGAGACATATGCATGGCAGACGTCTTGGGGAGTATCATGGCGATTAATTGGCGCCACGATAATGGTCCATGGCGACGACAAAGGTTTGGTATTGCCTCCCAAGATTGCGCCAATCCAAGTTGTAATTGTCCCAATTTATTATTCAGATAAAGACATCCAAAGAGTTCATTCAAAGGCAGACGATGTGGAAAAGATTTTGCAAGACAAGGGAATTCGTGTCCATGTTGACAGACGAGATGAGCTCACACCTGGCTTCAAGTACAACGAGTGGGAGTTAAAGGGAATCCCCCTCCGAATAGAGATTGGCCCAAAGGACCTAGACAAAAATAAGGTGACTGTTGCAAGACGTCACACCAAGCAAAAATCCGACCTGCCGTTTGATCAAATCGAGTCACAAATTGATGGAATTTTGCAGCAAATTCAAGTCGAGATGTTTGAGACGGCAAAAAAATCGCTTAATGAACGAATTGTAAAGGAATCGGATTATTCTGGCTTTAAATCTGCGCTAGAGGAGGGCTGCTTTATTGATGCGCCGTGGTGCGGAAAGACAAGCTGTGAAGAAAAAATAAAGGAAGAGACAATGGCCGATATTCGCGTTATTCCATTTGAGAGTAAAAATACGAACGGCAAGTGCATTTACTGTAAAGAGCAGAGTGTAGCAAACGTGATTTTTGGTCGAGCCTACTAACAATTCTTGATATAGTATTACGAGTAATTTCAGATGTTGGATGAGATACTCCGCGTAGAGAATTTAAAAAAATACTTTACAAAGAAAAACTGGCTTGGCAAGCAATCATCGCTAGTTAGGGCAGTAGACGGAGTATCTTTTTCTGTGAGGCGGGGAGAGAGTTTTGTTCTTGCCGGAGAATCAGGCTCTGGCAAATCAACAATAGCAAAATTGATTCTAAGAGCAATCACGCCAGACGATGGGAAAATTATTTTTGACGGTGTTGAGATCACAGACAAAAAAGAGGATCTAAAAAAAATTCGAATGCAGTGCCAAATGGTGTATCAAGACCCCTATGACTCAGTCAATCCTCAAATGAAAATAAAGGACATCATTTCAGAACCAATCGAAATCCACCGAATTGGCGATTCAAAACAGAGATTAGAACTAGTAAAAGAGGTTTTGCGCGAAGTAAGACTGGAACCAGTAGACGAAATATTAGAAAAATATCCCCACCAGTTATCTGGGGGTCAGAGACAAAGAGTGGTTTTAGCAAGGGCACTTGTCTTAAAACCAAAACTGATAATCGCAGACGAACCTGT
>DASWKH010000002.1:0-5053 GCA_036396715.1 Candidatus Nitrosotenuis sp. | reverse complement strand
TCTTTTGTAATTATTCAGGGCCGCTCAAACATTTATTCTCGGGTCAGTAAACTGCTCCAAAAGGCCTCAGGTATTGTTTACATTGTTGCGCCGCCAGAGGATCTGATGCGAATGTATCACACCCCAATCCCAGAAAGAATTGAGGCAATAAAAGAAAACGGCGCTGATGTCCGTATTCTGACTGAAGTGTCTGGCGGCAAAGAACTATCATTTATTCACAGGCTGAACCCAACTGAGATAAGACTTGGCAAGCTTCCATCAAAGAGCAGAATGATTGTGGAGGAAAGCAAGCAGATTATCATGTCTGGCGCGCTGAACGCATCAATGGATCTCAACGACGAAAGTGATTCCGTAATGCAAACAAACTCTATGGAGATGGTAAGCAACATGTTCAGTCTTTGCACACTTTTGTGGAACAAATCAAAAAGAGTTGAGATTGTGGTTGAAGCAAAAGCCAAGAAGGTGAGGGGCCAATGATGGGCTTCAAGGGGGTCTATTGTGAGGGGCTCAAATCAAAACAGCTTGATTCAAATTCTGCAAGCCGTGACCTGTATAATAAAAAACGGGCTGACATAGTAAACGAACTTGTGGATCCAATCTGCGTCATCTCAAACGCAAACGAAATACTGTCAAGATGTATGGGTAAATACGTAGATGATGAAACGAGATCATACTTTGAGATGATAGATAGGGCCATCATAAAGACAAAAATGCTAGTAGAAGAACTTCGAAACGAAAGCGACCAAGACACACAGTCGTCATAAAAACACCTGACGGCATTAAACGACTATTTACATTTGCCTCGATCTGTTTGATGCGCAAAACCACAAAAATGATTATAACGAATTATTTTATTTAATCGTGTATGTCTGGTCTTGGAAATAATTTGAATGATCTGAGGCGACGAGTACAAAAAGCCCAAGAAGAACTTGCACAGATTGGTGCACCTGAACCGCCGCATCCCGAAGTCATCAATACTACCAATTTGCTGCGTACAAATGAATACCTGGCAAAAACAGACGAAAAGAAGACCGAGTTGCTCTCCGCATATGAGGGATATGCAAAGCAATTGGAGCAGATCGTAGCGTCATTACTTTCAATTCGGACAGACCTTAATGCAGTAAAGGCCCAGACATCTAGAACAAAACGCAAAAAACCGCAAAAAAAGCAAAGGGTGAAAAAACGCAAAAAAACCAAGAGGCGAAAGGTCAAAAAACACAAAAAGACCAAAAAGCGAAAAAAGTAGCTATTTTTTGTAGGTTACATCGCCTACTGTGACCTTGAGTTGTTTTGAATTCTGCTTTACTATTAGACTGCCATCTCTGTCCAGCTTGACTGCCTTTCCAATTATTTTGCCATTTTGAGTGGATATGGAAACCATTCTGCCCATTGTGGAAGATTTTTTCGTCCATAGGCTGATTATGGAATTTGTCTTGTCTTCGTTTAGGAGCATTAGAATTTTTTCAAGCTCTTCTAAAAACGATTGTACAAGCTTAGATGGATTTTTCTTTTCATTTATTTTTAGTAGCGTGGCAATGCCGTAAAAGTTTTCTTTTGATTTGATTTTTTTCTCAACTTCTTTTGGATTTATCTTAAAGTTTATCCCAATTCCAAGAACGAGACTTTCAATACTGCTTGATTCTACCGTTGCATCAATTATCATTCCGGCAACCTTTTTGCCGTTTAACGTAATGTCGTTTGGCCATTTTAGCTCAGTTTCTATCTTGAGTGTTTTGAGGATTGCATTAGATAGTGCAACACCTGCTGCAAGTGGTATTAGTGTGATTTTTGATACATCAAATGTCGGGTGCAGTATGACTGACAACCAGATGCCGCCCTTTGGTGAAATCCAAGCGCGACCCAGTCTTCCTTTTCCTGAACTCTGGGTTTCTGCTATTACCACAGAGCCAGCCTCATCAGAATTTTTAGAAATGGTTGATGCAAAGTTTTGTGTTGAATCGACAGAATCAAAATAATAGATTTTTTTCCCAATTTGTTTTGTCTTTAATCCGTCTGTTATTTCCCATGGCAGCATCAAATCAGTTGTGCGGCTGAGCCTGTATCCAAGGTTTTGTTTTGATTCTATCTTGTAGCCGAGCGTCTGGATTTTTTTGATGTGCTTCCAGACTGCGACTCGGCTGATTTTTAGTACCTCGCTTAGGTCTTCACCTGATAGATATTCAAGCTGGTGTGCCTTCAAAAACTGCAGAACCTTGACTAGGCCAAGGTTATCATAAGACGTGTACAGCAATATCTTGCCTCATAATATGATTCATTTAAAATTTCTAAATTTACTCAGATTCGAATCAAATGTGGTGTAGGGGCATGTAATACTTGAATTGAATTTTTAAAACCCAATATCAATGTCGAATCCACCATCACCTGTGTCGCCTCCAGCGCCTCCGCCGGCATCTCCTGAATCGGCAGGCTGGTTTTCAGCCCCCGGTGGAACTTGGTCTTGTGGGACATAATCATACATTGATGCCCCCATCATTGAGAACATCATTGAAAACATCATCATGTTCATCATTCCAAAAAACATCATCATTGGGAAATCCATTCTGTTTTGGTCCATGTATTCCTGAAGCTGTTTTTTATCACCTGACTTGTACAGTTGGACCATTTTGTCCCATTTTTGCTCCATCTCATGGATTCTTTGTTCTAGCTCATTTGATCCCTTATCGGTTACATGGAGTTCTGTTTTTTCTCCCCCCAAGAACCCCTTTTTCTTTTCCACCAGGATAAATCCCCGTTCCTCGAGTTTTTCTAAAATCTTGTTTAGCTCCTCTGGGTCGATGCCAGTCTTGTCCCTTATCTTGGCAAATTTCTTGGCGCCTTTTTTAATGGCACCTAAAACGATAATGTCCTTTGGCTCCTCTTCCATGACATAATTTCGAATTTTGTGTATAAAGCGTTTTCCACATAAATTTTAATTCTCTTTTTTGTACTATCTGTTGTGGAACAAGACTCCCATACGGATGAGCAAATACGAAATATTCTATCGCTAAAGAACGTGGCAGTGGTGGGAATGTCAAAAAACGAGGAAAAGGCAGCGCACTATGTCCCAAAATATCTCATACAGCAAGGCTTCAACGTAATGCCTGTTAATCCAACTGCGGACAAAATTTTGGATAGAAAGTGTTGCCCTAGCCTGCAAGACGTTGAGCAGCAAATCGACATAGTTGACGTTTTTAGGCCATCTGACCAAGTGCTACC
Source organism: Candidatus Nitrosotenuis sp. (assembly GCA_036396715.1). Lineage (GTDB taxonomy): Archaea > Thermoproteota > Nitrososphaeria > Nitrososphaerales > Nitrosopumilaceae > Nitrosotenuis. Next base: position 1,837 of record DASWKH010000002.1, on the reverse strand, counting down.
AGTAATAGAAGAAGCAATTAAGAAAAAGCCAAAGGTGATTTGGCTCCAAGAGGGAATCCATAACCCGGAAGCAGAAGCACTTGCAAAGAAGGCGGGAATAGATGTGGTTTTTAACAGATGTATGCTTGCTGAACATCAGCGGTTGTTCTAATGACTACATTTGATGATTTTTACAAATCGCTAAAGGATCTGGTGGATTCTTACACAAAAAAAGATCTTATGATAAAAATGAATGCAGACTTGCAATCAAACATAGTTAGAATTTTTGGAGAAGGCATGAGTTCACTAGCTAGGGCAAAAAGCGGACTAGATGATGTATCTGAGCTGGCATACACAACGGCAGAACATCACCCGTACTGGAACCTGCTGTATCACGCATCACAAATATCAAAGACAACTTTGGACAAATGGGATTCTGATTTGACAAAAGAAGAGCTGGATGAAATATCTTGGTCAATAGATGAGCTAAAAAACACATGTGAGAAGCTCAAAGAAAAACTAGGACAAAAATAAGGCACAGATAAATAGCTAAAAACGCAATTCTACATGTGCCAATAAAGATAGGAATTATCGGCAAGACAAACACCGGCAAAACAACTTTTTTTAATTCCGCGACACTCTCGTCATCGGAAATTTCGACTTATCCTTTTACTACAAAAAAACCCCAATCTGCTACTACCAACGCAATAACAATCTGTGTACATCCTGAGTTCAACGTGCATGATAATCCAAAAAACTCTAAATGCGTAGACGGCTGGCGTTACATTCCAATTGAGCTAATCGACCTACCGGGATTAATCAAAGATGCATGGCAGGGCAAGGGCCTTGGCAACCAGTTCCTTTCCGTTGCCGCCCAGTCTGATGCGTTGCTGCATATAGTTGATGTCTCAGGAAGTGTTGACTCGTCTGGTAAGATAACTGAGGTAGGCTCAGGTGACCCAATCTCTGATTTTGCTGATATTGAAGAGGAATTGATAATGTGGTATCTCAAAATACTTGAGGGCAACCGAGAGAAGGTCTCAAAGACAATTCACTCTGGAACAGACAAAATAATTGCAATTACGGATTTGTACCGTGGAATAGGCGTGCACAACTCCCACGTAAAGGAGGCACTGCACATAGCGGGCCTTGAGGACAAGGATTTTGATGAAATTGACTTTCAGGAAAGCAAAAAATTTGCAAGCATATTGCGCAAGATTTCCAAGCCGACTCTGATTGTGGCAAACAAAATAGACATAGATGGCGCAGACAAGAATTTTGCGCGACTACGGGAGAGATACATCGACACAATCGTGCTTCCGGCAAGTGCAGACAGCGAGCTATCGCTGAGGCGCGCAGAGCAAAAGGGGCTCATAAAATATTCCCCGGGCTCTGAGCAGTTTGATATTATCAAGCCCGACGAGCTTAGTCAAAAACAAAAAAACGCACTGGACTTTATCAAAAAGGAGATCATGGGTGAGTACATGAGAACCGGCGTGCAGTTTGCAATCAATGTCACAGTTTTCAAGCTGCTCAAAATGAATGCGATTTATCCAGTTGCGGACGAAGAAAATCTCTCAGACAAAAAGGGAAATGTCCTGCCCGATCTCATACTCTTAAAAGACGGAGCGACGGTAGCCGACTTGGCAAAAGAAATTCATTCCGATCTGACAAGAGGCCTGCTTTATGCAAAAGACATCCGGTATAATTTGCGCCTTCCTACCACGTACCAGCTGCGTGATCGAGACGTCATCTCACTAGTGAGCGCATCGACAAAAAAGTCGCACTAGATCCAAAATAGGTGCTGAATCTGGACGGATTCGAACCACTTCATGTTAAACAACGATTCACGTATAAT
>DASWKH010000001.1:0-22126 GCA_036396715.1 Candidatus Nitrosotenuis sp. | reverse complement strand
AGTTGGCGATACAGAAGGATCGGCTTGGCTTGGAGAAAGCCAAAGGGTATTGACAACCATCAGAGAAGACAAAAGTTCAGAGGCAGGCCCGGATTAGTGAAGATTGGTTACGGTGGTCCTAAACTGGTGCGCGGTTTGCATCCATCAGGATTTACAGACAATCTTGTTTACAATGTTAATGATTTAGCAAAACTTGATCCAAAAAATGATGGGGTAAGAATTGCCCACAGTGTTGGAAAAAAGAAAAGATTAGACATAGTTACAAAAGCAATCGAAAAGAAATTCAAAGTTTTTAATGCTAGGGTGAAGACAAGTGGTAGTAAATCTTAAGGCAAAAAAGCGCCTAGTTTCAAGAGTAGCCGGTGTTGGACTAAGTAGAATAAAGTTTGATTCAGATAGTTCAGATGATATCGCAGATGCAATCACTAGAGACAACATACGAAGCCTGATTTCTGCTGGGATAATTACAATCAAAGCTGCCAAAGGCACATCACGTGGAAGAGCAAAGTTCAAAAAAATACAAAAAGGAAAACGTGGAACTAAAACTGGTTCAAAGAAGGGTAGAAAAGGTGCACGTGTTGGCAAAAAACGAGTTTATGTAGCAAAGGTTCGATCCTTGCGCCACAGACTCAAGGTCTCAAAAGATAGAAAAGAAATCACAAATCCCCAGTTTTGGGAGCTATATCGCAAAATAGGCGGCAACACCGTGAGAAATATCGCTCACCTAAGAAGCCTAATTGATGAAGTCAAAGCAAAGCAAAAGACTTAGAACCTAAAGACAGTTTTTTCCCAGTCTTGGATTTTGCCGTTTTTGACTGAAACGCCTTCATCAGAAAGCATTTTTGTTTTTACTTTTTCACCGTAATAATAGCCGCCAATTTTTCCATCCGATTTTACTACACGATGACATGGTATGATGACAGGAAATGGGTTTTTGTTCATGATTTGCCCTATGATTCGTTGTCCATTTTCTAACCCCACTGCGTTTGCAAGCTCCCCATATGTGGTGACTTTGCCCTTTGGCACCTTTAGTAATTTTTGATAAACCCTGTGTTCTAGCCTGCTCAAAGCTTTATCACTTTGAGATCTGTTGTTTTTAGCAAATCAAATACTTTTTGTTTGTATTTTCCAAGCCCCGTCCAATCAAGTAGTGCCGTTTCTGCCTGCCTGTTTTGGTTCAATATGTGTGAAAACATCTCCTCGTCTACAAACTCCAAGGCGTGTTTTGGGACTACTGTGCCAAGTGCGTGTTTTCCTTTAATCAGTTCTTTTGTAAATTTGTCTGGATAGTGCGTGCCGCCAAAACAGATTGCAACTGGATTAGCCTTTGGCGGTTCGGATAAAACCTGCAAAACCAGTTTTGCAACAGAATTACAAAGCGATTCGTCATTCCATTGTTTTTCAGTTGTTCCCACTTCGATAAACAAGGCTGGTTTTGAGAGGGCCGTCGGACCGTGGTGAGTCGCCTCAATCGTGATTTGAAATTCCTCAAAGTTTTTTCTGTTTTGCCAAAGTGCCTGCAGGTATGACTTTTGAAGGTGTGGGTGAGGTACAGCAATCTGTCTTTTGTTTCCTCCAAATTGCGCATCGGAGAAATTCCCCGTACTATGACACGTCAGTGCAAGATCGCCTGACTGCGCTGCATGTTTTGATAAGAAAACAAATCCGTCATAGTGGTATTTTTCCTCAAGCCAGTCAGCAGAAATTGCTGGGGACGGAATTATCACCAAGTCAAAATTTTTGCCTCTGAAAACATCGCCGTCATTTTTCATGTTTTTTGAGATGAACTTGGCCATGTTATGACCGGCAGGATCTTTTTGATATGCGACTAGCAGTTCCACTAAATAAGAGATATAAAGACACCTTATTAATCCCCAACCATGGATCTGAAAGTCACCCTCAAGAACATGGCAAATACAATGAAGCTTGCCAGAAAATCTGACAAAGACGACTATATGCAACATCTAAGATTGGTTGTTTTGGGAGTCGCCTCGATTGGGACGATTGGATTTATAATTCAGTTTGTATTTTCGGTATTCAGATAGATGGAATTGTCTCAAGAAATTAAATCGCATCTTTTTGCAGTTAGGACCACTGGAGGTCAAGAAAAAGTAGTGATGAATTTGCTACAAAACAAGATAAAGACCAACAAAATTAACATTCTTTCCGTTCTGATAGTTGATAATCTCAAAGGATACATTGTAATTGAGGCAAAGGACGCAAATGCCGCATTTGATGCACTCCAAGGAATACGACACATACGAGGACAGTTAAGGGGCGAATTGGAATTCAAAGACATAGAAGGATATCTTGTAACAAAGACCTCAGCCCCACAAATTGCAATTGATAATATAGTTGAAATTATTGGCGGTCCATTCAAAGGAATGAAGGCAACCGTAACTCGAGTTGACAACGATAAACAAGAGGCAACGGTAATCCTGCTGGATGCGCCTTATCAGTTGCCAGTCACCGTAGATTCAAACTATCTCAAAATATCTAGCGCTTCCTAGTAAGGATTAAATCTTCACGCCAAAAAGTGACAACATGTCCGATACCCAAACCATTTCTGCTCTAGTGACAGGAGGACAAGCATCTGCAGGTCCACCGCTTGGTCCAGCATTAGGACCACTAGGCGTAAACATAATGGAGATAATCAACACCATAAACGAAAAAACCTCCGACTTTGAGGGAATGAAGGTTCCAGTAACAGTTTCTGTTAACATAAAGACGAAGAAATGGGAAGTAATAGTTGGAATTCCATCCGCAGCAGCCTTGTTGCTAAAAGAGGCAGGCATTCAAAAAGGCTCGGGAACCAGTGGATCAACGTGGGTTGGCGACATTAATGTCGACTCACTAGTCAAAGTGGCCAAGGCAAAACTAGAATCATCGTATGCCAGCTCCGTAAAATCAGTTGCAAAAGAGGTTGCTGGGACTTGTGTGAGTTTGGGAATTAAAATTGAAGGCAAGAGCCCAAAGGAATTCACTGCAGAAGTCAATGCAGGAAAATGGGACGATAAACTAAAGTGAATTATTTAGAAACCAGATAAGAGGGCTCTTTGTCGGTTTTTTGCAGCTCTACAAAGGTTTCTGTACTCTGAATTCCTTCTATTTTGCCAATTTTGTCAATCACTATGTTGTGTAATCTTTCAAGGTTTTCTGCATGAACGCCAACCATTATGTCGAATCTTCCCGTAACCTCGGAAATTGAAGCAATTTCTGGTGTTTGCAACAATTCTCTGTGGATGGCGTCCTTTTGTTTTGGATCTCTGTTAATTCCGATCGTAGCCTTGACGCCAATTCCTAGTTGGGCCTCATCTATAACGATTGTAAATTTTTTAATTAGCTTCTTTTTTGTAAGTCTCTTGATCCTGCTGTATAGGACAGATGCGTTGATTCCAAGCTTCTTTGAGAGATTCGGGACAGAAATGCTTCCATCTTTTGTTAATTCGTAGAGAAGTTTCATGTCCAAATTATCTAGTTTATGCATTGTCTTCGAAATGAAGGATTTGAACTTAATAAATGTAGGTTTAGGCACAAGAATTTGCATATAATACAAAGCACCACGCCCTAATTGCAAAATTTTACAATTTTTGATAAAATTTATTTTGCAAGCAACAAACGATTTTAAATAGGCGTTCTTGGAAAAACTTCGTTGATCAGTGAAGCAGATTTAGTTAAAATGATAAAGGAGGCAAAGGCTGCCGACAAGGAACGCAAGTTCAAGCAGTCCGTAGAGATGTATGTGATTCTCAAAGATATTGATGTAAAAAAAGGATTTGCGATGAATGAAACCATCCAGTTGCCAAAGAAGCTTAGCACCCCAACTACGGTTTGCATCATGGCTGGCGGAGACATGGGATTAAAGGCAAAAAACGCAAATGCCGATCGTGTAATTAGCGGCGATGAGATAAACTCGCTTGCAGCAGACAAGCGCAAAGCACGCAAGTTCATCAACAACTATGATTTCTTTTTGGCAGACACTCAGCTTATGACAACTGTGGGTAAGGTCTTAGGTCAGCTTCTTGGTCCAAGAGGTAAGATGCCTGTGCCAGTGCCATTTAATGCGCCAATAGACTCGTTTTTGGACAGATTTAGATCATCAATCAGAGTAAAGGTAAAGAACTCTCTTTCACTATCATGCAAAATTGGCGATGAGTCAATGTCTGATGAAGACTTGGCTGCAAACGCACACGCCATCCTAAACGCAATTGAGAAAAAGCTCCCAAGTGGCGAAAGAAACATTAGAAAAATAATAATCAAGACATCAATGGGAAAACCAATCAAACAATTACAACAGGCAAGAAAATAGTATGAAAGAAAACAGAACAACTTATCCACAGAAAAAAATGCAGATGTATCAACAGATGCAAGAGCTTCCAAAAAAATACAAGGTTACTGCTCTAGTTAGAATGGAAAAAGTTAGATCATCACAACTATTACCCTTAAGAAAAAAATTCCTCGGTGAAGTTGAGGTAGTAAGTATAAAGGACAAAGTAGTAAAGAAGGCATTTTCAGCTCTAAACATTCCTGGAATTTCAAAAATGGTAGAATCCCTTACTGGCCAATGTATTTTGATGTTTACGAATATGTCTCCATTTAAGCTGAATGTTTTGCTTGGAAAAAATAAAGTGATGATGTATGCCCGCGGAGGCGATATCGCAAGTATTGATGTCATGATTCCTGCAAAGAACACAGGTATTGCTCCAGGACCAATGCTGACTGAGTTTAAGGAAGCTGGCGTACCAACAAAAATTGATCAAGGAACAATTTGGATTACAAAGGACACAACTCCAGTAAAGAAAGGTGGCGCTGTATCAGAAAAGCTAGCAACCTTGCTTCAGAAACTCGACATAAAGACAATTGAGGCAGGCATCCTGCTTGAGGCCGCACTAGAAGAAGGCATTCAATACAAAAAAGAAGAGCTAATCATTGATTTGGCAAAATACCGAGAATTATTTGCCAGAGCCCACCAAGAGGCACTCTCACTATCACTTGAGGCAGCCTACATCACGAAAGATAACATCAAGCAAATACTTGCCAAAGTAGCTCAAGGCTCACGCTCTGTTGCAGTTGAGGCAGGATATGTCACCGATGAGACAAAAGAGCCCATATTACAAAAGGCAAATGCCCAAGCACGGTCAGTTGCCTCAAAGGCAAAGGGTTACACCCCGGCGTAGCCAATCATCGCAATTAGATCCTATCTTGTTTTTAGTTGAATTATGTTTTTGATAAACGGTTCGGATGCCTTGTATGAGCTTCTGACAAACGGGCCTGCCACTACGTATGCGAATCCCATATGTTCAGCTTCTTTTTTGTATTCGTCGAATTTTTTTGGTGGCACGTACTCCACAACGGGCAGATGCTTAATTGTAGGCTGAAGGTACTGACCCATAGTCACCACATCTACCCCAACAGCTCTTAAGTCCTTTAATGTTTGAAGAACTTCTTCCTTGTTTTCCCCAAGACCAAGCATCATTGAAGATTTTGTATAAATTTTTGAATCAATGTTTTTTATTGTTTTTAGGACAAAAAGACTTTGTTCGTATGATGCCCTCCCATCTCTTACTTTAGGCGTTAGTCGTTCTACAGTTTCTATATTATGAGATATGACTTGTGGTTCGGAGTTCGTTATTTTTTTTAATGATTCTTTGTCCCCATTATAATCTGGAATTAGTGGTTCGACTATTATTTTAGGAGACAGTCCTTTGATTGCCTGCACGGTCTTTGCCATATGTCCTGCCCCCCCATCTGCCAGATCGTCCCTACAAACAGCAGTAATTACCACGTACTGCAAGCCCCAATCCTTAATTGCTTCTGCCACTCTTTGCGGTTCCCCTGCATCAAGAAATGTGGGTTTTCCAGTATTGACGGCGCAGAATCTGCATCCTCTTGTGCACGTATCACCCATTATCATTATCGTAGCGGTTCCAGCATCCCAGCATTCTGATATGTTTGGACATTTTGCTTCTTCACAAACGGTGTGAAGCTGCTGCAGTCCAAGTGTCTGTTTGACTCTAAGATAATTTTCTCCCGACGGGATCCTCATTTTGATCCAGTCAGGCTTTCGAATCAACTCCATATTCTAAAAAATTGCCATACACAATAATAAGAGTTAAGGCATTACGAAATTAGTTTGCGGACACCATTTTACGAGATTCACAAATCATCGAATGCAAAAATAGTAGATTTTCATGGATGGGAGATGCCTTTGGAGTATTCAGGCATAATTGATGAGCACACTAACGTTAGGAATTCTGTTGGGATGTTTGATGTATCACACATGGGTCGCTATCAACTCAAAGGGTCAAACTCTTTTGATGCCATACAGAATTTGGTTACAAACGACGTATCAAAACTCAGCGACAATCATGGGTTGTATTCTCCCATGTGTAATGAGGTAGGTGGCATAGTTGACGACGTGATAGTATTTAGAATCAATAAGGAGAATTTCCTAATTGTAGTTAACGCTTCAAACAGAGAAAAAGACTTTCAATGGATCTCTCAACATGCCAAATCTGTAAATATCGAAAATGTAAGTGATGAGATCTCCTTACTTGCGCTACAGGGACCTTTTGCACAATCAGCACTACAAAAAATTGTCGAGTTTGACCTGACACAGTTAAAACCATTTGGCATAGCTACTACAAACATTTTTGGAATCAAATGCATGATATCAAGAACGGGATATACTGGCGAGGATGGGTTTGAGATATTTTGTGACTCATCAAAACCAGAAATTTGGAACAAGTTAATGCAGGCCGGAGCAGAATTTAATATCAAGCCAATTGGCCTTGGCGCAAGAGACACTCTGAGGCTAGAAGCAGGCCTCATGCTTTATGGAAATGATATTGATGAAGATACAACGCCTCTTGAGGCACCGCTAAAATGGACCGTCAAGTGGGAAAAGGAATTCATAGGGAAAAAAGCACTTGTTGACAAAAAACCAGCCAGAAAGCTTGTTGGTTTTGATGTCAAAGAAAGAAGAATTGCAAGACATGGTAATAAAGTGATGAGGAATGGTGCCAAGTGCGGTTTTGTGACAAGTGGAAGTTTTTCTCCAACTTTTAAAAAATCTATCGGTCTTTGTTTTGTGCCATTAGATGTTGTAACCGATCAATTAATTGAAATCGATATTGGCGGCAAGTCCTATGAAGCTAAAGTTTGCAACACTAGATTCTACAGAAAAGAAATTAAGGTTTTATAATGTCAAACTGGAGAGCAAGTGTTGCAAGACCTCAAATTTACTAAAGAACATGAGTGGGCCAAAATTAGTGACAGTTTGGCAATTATTGGCATTTCAGATTTTGCTCAAAAACAACTGGGGGACATTGTTTCAGTAGAATTACCAAAAGTTGGAAGCGTCTTTAAACAAATGCAAGTGATGGCAATAGTTGACTCGATAAAAGCGTCTTCGGACATCTACTGCCCCTTGAGCGGTCAAATAGTAGAAATCAATCAAGGACTTCGTGAGCACCCCGAGTGGATAAATCAATCTCCTTATGACTTGGGTTGGATGGTAAAGATAAAACCGTCAAATGGCAGTGAGTTTGAAAAGCTGATGACTAAAACGCAATACGACGAGTTCGTTGGCCAAATAAAGTAAAAGATCAATTATGAATTACATACCGACAACCCAAAAAGACAGAGACAAGATGCTAAAACAAATTGGTGTAAACTCGATAAATGATTTAGTTAAGGAATTCAGGCCCCTCCTCAAAGCGAGCCTGAATCTTCCAAAACCTTTGAGCGAGTTTGAGATTAGACAGCACATGCAGGCTTTGGCCAGCAAAAATAAAATATTGAAGTATTTCGTTGGGGCCGGCTCCTACAATCACTACATCCCTTCGGCCCTCAATCATCTGCTAATGAGAGGGGAATTTTCTACTGGCTATACGCCATACCAGCCAGAGATAAGCCAAGGAACACTACAGGCAATGTACGAGTTCCAATCCTTTATGTGCATTCTTACTGGAATGGATGTTGCAAATGCATCCCTGTATGATGGTGCGTCTGCCCTAGCAGAAGCAGCACTCCTTTCCGCATCTTACAACGGGAGAAACCGTATTTTTGTCAAGGAAGGATTACACCCACAATACCTGCAGGTTCTACGGACATATTGCGATGCTGCCAATCTAGAGATCACAAACGAAATTGACGACAAAACATCATGTGTGATAGCTCAGAATCCAGACTTTTACGGCAACGTTGAGGACCTGACACAATTATCAGACATTGCACACAAGGCCGGCGCATTGTTTGTTGTTTGTGTCGTTGAACCAACATCTCTTGCAATAATAAGAGCACCTGCAGATTATGGAGCAGACATCGTAGTTGGTGAGGGACAGTCATTTGGTATACCGATAAACTTTGGGGGACCATACCTTGGATTCATGGCAGTCAAGGATTTTCTTCTTAAAAAAATTCCAGGCAGGATTTGTGGCATGACAACTGATTCAAACGGAAACAAAGGTTTTGTACTAACATTTCAAGCTCGTGAACAACACATCAGAAGAGAAAGGGCTACAAGCAACATAACAACAAACCAAGGTTTGATGGCGTTGGCCTCAACCATCTACTTGGCACTAATGGGCAGGAATGGACTTAGAACGGTTGCGAGGCTTTCTTATGGAAGGGCACACCTGTTGCAGGAAAAACTGGAAGGCCTAGGGTTTAAGACAATGAACAGCAAGCCGTTTTACAACGAATTCCTTGTGAAAACACCAAAGCCAGCTGAGAATATTCTTTCAGCGTTGTTTGAAAACGGCATGCATGGGGGTCTCAAAATTGCCCAAGATAGATTACTAATTTGCTGCACTGAAATGAATACAATTGCAGACATAGAACGCTTTGCATCAGTAGTGAGTGAATCATGAAGACAATATTTGAGTATGATGAAGAAACAGCTGGGCATCTTTCTGATGAAGATGTTTTAATAAGACTGCCTGATGGTCTAACAAGAAACGATCTACCACTTCCAAATGTCAGTGAGATTAATGTGATTAGGCACTATACCAATTTGTCCAAAAAGAACTTTGGAGTCGATCTTGGATTCTATCCTCTTGGGTCTTGCACGATGAAATACAATCCGAAGATTAATGAGGACATGGCAAAACTAGATGGTTTTAGCAGACTCCACCCTCATTCCAATGAGGAGTGTACACAGGGGGCACTTGAGCTCATGTGGGAATTAGAACAACACCTAAAGGAGATAACAGGTATGGACGCGTTTTCCCTGCAGCCTGCGGCCGGGGCACAAAGCGAGCTTTTGGGGGCTACAATAGCAAAAGCCCACTTTAGTCAAAGAAACGAAAAAAGAACCAAGGCCATAATTCCTGATTCTGCCCACGGTACCAATCCCGCCACTGCGGCCATTTGCAAGTTAGACATTGTTGTCATTCCCACCGACCCGAGGGGCAACATGGACATGAATGAATTCAAAAAGGCACTTACTGCCGACATCGCGATAGTTATGCTAACCAATCCCAACACGTTGGGGCTTTATGAAGAAAATATTTTGGAGATTTGTGATCTTGCACACAAAAACGGCACACTGATGTACTGCGATGGTGCAAACATGAACGCATTGCTTGGGATAACCAGACCTGGGGAACAAGGCTTTGATATGATTCATTTGAATTTGCACAAGAGTTTTTCAACACCGCATGGCGGTGGTGGTCCTGGTGCTGGAGTACTAGGAGTAAAGTCATTTTTGGCAGACTATCTGCCAATACCTAGAGTAACCAAACAAAATACCAAATACATGCTGGATAATGACAAACCCAAGTCTGTTGGTAAGATCCATTCATTCTATGGAAATTTTGGCATGCTCGTTAGAGCCTATTCTTACATCATGTCGTGGGGCTCAAACATAAGGAAGGTTTCCGAGTATGCAGTTCTAAATGCCAACTACCTTCTCAGTTTGCTAAAGGATACCTATGATCTTCCCTATGACCGAAGTTGTGCACACGAGTTCGTCATCTCTTCCAAAAACTTGGGTGAGAAGAGCGCACTGAACATTGCTAAAAGGCTTTTAGATTACGGATTTCATCCGCCAACAATCTATTTCCCACTAATTGTTAGTGAGGCGTTGATGATTGAGCCAACTGAAACAGAAAGCAAAGAAACACTGGATGAATTTGCTGCTGCCCTAAAGAAAATAGCGTCTGAGCTAAAAGAAAACCCCCAAGTTGTAATGAGTGCACCTCACAATACACCCATTGGCAGATTAGACGAAGTCGCAGCTGCAAGAAAGCCAAATCTTAGATGGGGCCAGTCTTTGCAAAATAATAAATGATCTAGCAATAAAGTCAAGACCGTTTTGCCATGAAGGAAGTAAATAACACATACAAATCACAAAAACTAATCAAGATTTTTCTAAAATATGATGAAGCCAATAATACAATACACTCGATAGCCATTACTGGTGATTTTTTTATTCATCCAGAAGAAAGAATAGACAAGCTTGAAGCCGATTTAGCTGGTGCCAGACTAGATAGAGATTCCATTATTAACGTAATAGAAAAGAGCCTGAGTGGTTCAGAAATATTTGGCTTTAATTCGCAATCTATGGCAGACGCAATTCTTGGATGTTTAAACAAATGAGTTTGAAGTTTGATAAAATCAGGGTTTTAGAGACAGGCTACAACCAAGCATCGTGGAATATGGCACTTGACGAGGCACTACTCAACAAGATGGACGATACGCCGGTGCTGAGGCTCTACGGATGGAGGCCCCCCGCAGTATCGATTGGCTACTTCCAAAACATGGATCAGGAAGTTAACGTAGACAGATGCAAACACTGTGGCATCGATGTGGTCAGAAGGATGACTGGGGGCGGAGCAGTTTTTCATGATTCTGAGCTGACCTATTCATTTTTGACAAAAAAATATCCGCAAAGCATAATTGAATCGTATGAATTGATTTGCGACGCAATAATAATTGCAATCAATAAGCTTGGGTTTGTATCTAAATTTTCCCCATTAAATGACATAACCATTAATGGAAGAAAAGTTTCAGGAAATGCCCAGACAAGGAAAAAAAATACGCTATTGCAGCACGGCACAATATTATTAAACGCAAATATTGACGAGATGTTTTCTGTATTGAAGGTTCCTTCTGAAAAGCTAAGAGACAAGATGATCACCGATGTGAAACAAAGAATCACAGTCTTGGACAAAACGTTTGATGAGGTAGCAGCTGCCCTAAAGGCTGGATTTAGCGAAAAATTTGATGCCAGACTAGTAATGGATAAACTTGGTGAGGAGGAGGAAGCGGACACAAAAAACCTAGTTAGAGAAAAATACGCAACCCACCAATGGAATTGGAAAAGATAATCAAAGATTTATTGCTGTGAGTTTTGATTCTGACTCGTGTACGATGTTGTAATCATAGGCGGAGGCCCAGGAGGTTATTCTTGTGCCATCAGGGCTGCCCAGCTTGGCGGAAACATTTGCCTAATAGAAAAGAACGGTTTGGGAGGAACATGTACTCAACGAGGCTGCATTCCAACCAAGTTTCTCCATTCTGCTGGAGATGTGATAAGGAGGGCAAATTCTGCAAAAAAGAATGGCTTGGATGCCAATATCCAGCTAAATTACAAGACCTTAAAGTCCAAAATGCAGGCAACTGTTGAAAAACTTGCCCAGGGGATAAAACTTCTTCTTCAAAGTAATGGCGTTGATCTGATAGAAGGCAAAGCGAGCATAGTCTCGCAAAATAAAATTCTGGTGAATGGAGTTGCGATAGAGACCAAAAACATCATTATTGCCACTGGAAGCCATCCTGTTTGCTTGCTTGGATACGAGTTTGATGATCGGATACTTTCGACTGATACAATTTTAGCGTTGGATGAGTTGCCCAACTCCGTAGCTATTGTTGGTGGAGGCTACAGCGGTTGTGAGTTTGCCTGCATTTTGAATGCGCTTGGATGCAAGGTTTCTTTAATAGAGGCACAAAGCCACCTACTGCCTGCTCAGCCCCAAGAGATTGGAGACATGATTGAAAAATATATGAGAATGGACGGCATCAACATCATCACAAAATCCAAAGTAGAAAAAATAACTGAGAATGCAGTAATTTCTAATGGGGAAAAAATAGAGGCAGAAAAAATACTTGTAAACATTGGAAGACAACCCAACACAAATGCGGATGAATTAAACAAGATCGGTGTAAAATTCAACAGGGACGGCATCATCGTAAATGAGAAGATGTCAACAAATATTCCAAACATATTTGCTATCGGCGACATAACTGGGATGTACGAGCTTGCACATGTGGCAGCAAAACAAGGCGAGATTGCAGCTCAAAACGCGATGGGCGTTGAAAGCAGAATGGACTATAGTGTAGTCCCTACTTGCGTATTCACATACCCCGAGCTGGCATTTGTAGGCAGATTTGAAGGTAGGACGGGCGAGTTCCCGCTTGCAGCTAGTGCAAAAGCAAGCTGCCTTGGAGACACAAGGGGGATGATCAAGGTTTTTGAAAATGACGGCATATTGGTTGGCGCATTCATAATTTCTCCCCATGCAGGTGAAATGATTGGTGAGGCAGCACTTGCAATAAAGATGCGATTAAGGCCGCAAGACGTGTTTGATACCATACATGCCCACCCTACCCTTCCAGAATCGCTTGTTGATGCGCTAAGAGATATTGAAGGGCACGCCATACACCTTCCCTTAAAGAAGAATAAGTCCTAAGCAAAATACTTGTCAAATCCTAAATGCAATTTTAAAGCATTTATGAGAACCAAATAGTTCAAGCTCTATGATGCCTTCAAAAACAGGTGTAGAGCTTGGCATAAGGGCGCCATCAACTGCAATAAAAAAAGCCGCTACAATCGCAGACACAAACATGCTAGATTGCTATTTTGTTCCAGAAACCCATCCAATGTTTATCGGAGTTGATGCATTTGAGGTTCTTGAGGCAATTGCGAACAAAGTTCGGAATCTGACACTGGGCACTGGAATTGTTAATGTGTACTCTAGAGATAAAAAAACAATGCTGCAACTTGCTAGCAAGATTTATCGCAAATCAGGCGGAAGATTTGTTCTCGGACTTGGAACAAGTGCTCCGATCATTATTGAAAACATGTACAAAATGAAATTTGAAAAACCACTTTTTAGAATTAGCGGCTATACTGATTACATAAAAAATCAACACAATGTACCCGTTTACTGGGCAGTAGTTGGAGACAAGATAACAAAACTTGCTGCGGAGCACGCAGACGGAGTCATATTTTTCCTCAGGCCTGAAAGTGAGATCAAACGCAGTATCAAAATTATAAGAAATACGCTTGCCACTGTTGACAGGAGCTACGATCAGTTCGACATTGTTTCGATTAGGCCCACATATATTGAAGATCATAAAAATTCTGAACATATCATACGTATGACAATAGCGAACTATGTTGGTGCAAACGAGTTTTATTCAAAACCGCTAGAAAAAATAGGCTACAAAAAAGAAGTGCTGGCAATACGGCAAAACTTTGCAAAACACGGTTTGGCCGAAGCAGCAAGGCATGTGAGCAATAAAATGGTAAGAGAACTGGCCACTTTTGGCAACGCCAAGGAATGCGCCGAACAAATAAGGCAGCATGCAGATAGGACTGGAATAAAAACTGTCGTAGCAGGTTTTGATTTGCCAGAAACAGGTTACAACGCCGACTTTTTTTTAAAATTACAAAAACTAGCAGGCAGAATGTGATATGCCAATTATTAATATCTCCAACATAGACATCAGCCTTGCCAGATACGCCTACACCATAGAAGAGATTGTAGACGATTTGCTCAAAAACAAGCTGGACGAGGAGGTCAAAGATTTTTGCAAAAGAGAACTCGGCATAAAAAAAGTCTACAAATCATATGATTTATCCAAGGTAAAATTTGATGACACTGGCTATCTTGCACCACATATTGAACTCAATGACATGTATGTTGAAAGTGCCAAGAAGGCGTTGTCTCCATCTCGAAAACCAAGCGATGTCGGATTGCTTGTTACCATTAATGACAACCAACAGTATCTAGACCCAGCACCCACAGTTGAAATTGCAATAAAATTGGGTTTAAACAAAGATGTTCGGACACAGAATTTTCAAGGAATGGCGTGTGCTTCGTTCTCAGAGGCCCTTCTCAATGCAGCTGGGCATTTTGCCTTAGGCCACGACAGCGACGTGCTAGTTTTAATTGGCACGTATTATACAAGTTGGTTTTTGGACAGGATAAAACAAATTGGCCACATCTCAATGAAGAATAGAAAGGACTTTAACAATTTTATTTATTTCTTGATTTTCAGCGACACGGTGGCAGCAGCCTTACTATCACAGTCGGACGGACAGATTGCGCAAATAAACACAGAGTTTGTGTCTTCACGCAAAGACACCACCCCGGATGGATACAAAAAGGCGACAATAAGTCTTGCACCAGACAGCTCGTTTAGGGTAGTCTTCGACATGGACGTAAATTCAAAAATTCTAAGGGAAAGGGCTGCAAGCCTTTCTTTGGAAAACATTTTGCACATCAAGCAGACATTTCCAACAGACTTTGAAAATGTCAAGGTCTGGGGGCTTCACCCGGCAGGAAGGGTGTTTGTTGATTATATCAGAGAGCGTTGCGGCATAGAAAGGGCCAAATCACAACTAACCTATGATCTGATGATGGAAACTGGAAACACCGGAGCAGCTAGTTCTTTGCAGCTGATCAGCGAGTCGGTGAAACGAAAGACCTTACGCCGCGGCGAACTTGGTGGAATTATTGATTATGGGTGGGAGGGAGCTGACGCATTTATTTACAAAGCGTGAGCTACAGACCGGTTTTATAAAAAAGCATTTTTTAAAAAATGAATGTATAGTAATAGAAATTTTCTAGCCGAACAATGAGGCGAGGCCTTCCATTGCTTGCTCTTCTGACTTGGCTGCTGTAGCCTCGTCTTTCTTTTTCTCTTCGCCACCGGCTGCTGGCGCTGCTGCGGCTGCTGCTGGCGCTGCTGCAACGGCTACTGGTGATGCCTTGATTGCCTCTTCAATGTTTACATCGGCAAGTGCTGATACCAGTGCTTTGACTTGAGCATCACTAACTTCTGCTCCGCTGGCTTTGATAATGCCACTAACATTAGCTTCATTAATTTCCTTTTTGAGTTTGTGCAAAATTAATGCGGCGTAAACATATTCCATTGTATCGTGCCTGTCTTTTGGGGATAATATAAAACTATGCGGGTTAGTTTAGAATTTTCAAGCTTCGACAAACAGAATAGAGGTTTTGTTTTAGATTTTTATCGTAAAGCGTCTCCATTCGTTGTTTCAAGAGTCGTTTAGCTTGTTGTCGTTCTTCTCCTTCAGGAAGTGAGAGGACGTTGTTGAGAATCTCAGATAGCGACTCTCTTATCCACCCATCTAAGACGGAATAAAGTTTTGATTGGATCCGGACAACCTTGTCCTCGTCCAGATCTAAGACCTGGTTGAAAGTCTCATGTTCTGTTCTGTAAATAAATGCCAAAATACAGTTTTCAGGAGTTGGTGTTTTTAGAATTTCAGCAGATCTTGGCCCTGCCTTTCCTTGAGAGACTTTGTTTTTTAGACCCACTGGATTTACGATTAATCCGCTGACGCCTATTTTTGAACCGTCAATTCCAGTCACCACCCCAAAGACAATGTTTTGATATTCACCGTCAGGTCTTGGTGCAAAAACGTAGTCGCCTTCTTTTAGTTCCTTCTTGCGACCAAGCATGAGAAAAATGCAAACAATATTGTATTTAATTTATCCGAGCGAATTGCTTAATATTGGTTAATTCGAATCTCAGAAGATGAACAAGGAAGAAATTCTTGCCAAGTTTTCTTCAGAGCCTGAGCGTTACTATAAGGTAAAATTGTTTTCCGAGCATGGATTTGTTCGTAAATCATGCTCTGCATGTAAGAGATTTTTTTGGACTTTGGAGCCAGACAGAAATTCTTGCCCTGATCATGCAGATGACACCTATTCGTTTATCGGCAACCCTCCAACAAGCAAAAGATTTGACTATACTGAGGCATGGCGACAAGTCGAGTCATTTTTTGTAAAAAACGGCCATGCTTCCATTAGCAGGTATCCAGTTGTGTGCAGATGGCGAGACGACCTTTACTTTACAATCGCATCAATAGTAGACTTTCAAAGAGTCATGGGCTCAAAGGTTGTCTTTGAGTTTCCAGCAAACCCGCTTGTGGTACCACAGATATGTCTTCGATTCAAAGACATTGAGAATGTCGGCGTTACCGGCAGACATTTTTCGAGCTTTTGCATGATTGGGCAGCACAGCATACCAAATGGCAAGGGCTACTGGAAGGATGAGTGTGTAGATCTTGACTTTAGATTACTGACCGAAGCGTTTGGAATAAACAAAAATGAAATCGTTTTTGTCGAAGACGTCTGGGTAGGTGGAGGATCGTTTGGCTCCTCACTAGAGTTTTACGTAAGAGGTCTTGAGCTTGGAAACGCGGTCTTTACAGAATTTCAAGGAGAGCTTGGAAATCACACAACACTTGATCAGAGAATCATCGACATGGGAGCAGGTCTTGAAAGGTTTGCCTGGATTACGATGGGCACCCCCACTGCTTATGATTGCTGTTTTGGTCCGATAACGCAGAAACTATTACAGCGGGCAGGAATCGATTCTGACTCGAAAATTCTAACAAAATACTTTACAGAAATAGCAAAGAGTCTGGAAAAATATCATGATCTCTCGCAGGTAAGAAAGGCCGCAATCAAGGCCTCAGAACTTTCAGAAGAAGAGCTAAACAGGATCATAATCCCGCTGGAAGGCATTTACCTAATAGCGGATCATCTTCGAACCTTGATTTTTGCCATCTCTGATGGGGCCCTTCCAAGCAACGTTGGCGGAGGCTACAACCTAAGAATGATCCTAAGAAGAATAATGGCTACGATGGACAGACTGAGCTTAAGGCTTGACCTAGATGAGCTCATTGACAGCCACATTGATTATCTAAAAAAGACATATCCCGAACTCGAGCAGTATCGAAGCGAGGTCAAGACAATAATTGGAATTGAGATAGGCCGTTACCATGAATCCAAATCAAGAATGGAAAAAATATCAGGCAGCCTAAAAAGCCAAAAGAAAACCCTCGCAGTAGATGATATGATACGCCTCTACGAATCAGATGGAATCACGCCTGATTATCTCAAAGAACACCAGATAATTTCAGAAATACCAGACAGCTTTTACAGCAAGCTATCTGAGCTCCACCAATCCGAAAAAAAGAAAGCCGGTGAAGAGTTTGAGCTCAAAGAAATCCCAGAAACAGATCTGCTCTTTTACAAAGATGATCCTGTGACGTTTGAAGCCAAAGTCCTCAAAGTAATCAAAAACAAGTTTGTTGTCCTAGACAGAACGTCATTTTATGCAAGGGGTGGCGGACAGGAACCAGATCACGGCAAGATAAACGATTCCCAAGTAGTTGATGTAACAAAACATGGAAACGTCGTATTGCATGAGCTAAGTGGGACAGCCCCAAAAGAAGGCTCCACTGTCAGATGTGAAATAGATGCTTTGAGACGACAAGGCATCACAAAACATCATACCAGTACCCACATTGTAAATTCCTCTGCAAGAAATGTTCTCGGCTCGTGGGTCTGGCAACACTCTGCATTCAAAGAGCAAGAATATGGGAGACTAGACATTACACATCACTCAAGCCTAACTGACGAAGAGATTAAGAAAATTGAAGGTGTGGCCAACTCGATAATTCAAAAAAATCTCCCAGTCACCATCAAAGAATACGAGCGGGGGCAGGCAGAGCAGACCTTCGGTTTTAGAATATATCAAGGCGGAGTTGTTCCTGTAAAATCAGTGCGAATCGTACGTATTGAGGACTTTGATGTCGAAGCCTGCGGAGGAACTCATGTAAAAAGAACAGGCGATCTTGGACTAATAAAAATTACAAAATCTGAGAGGATACAAGATGGTGTTGTAAGACTGGAGTTTGTTTCAGGCCAGGCAGCGGTGCAATATGTGCAAAAACAAGAAAGCGACATTTTTGCAATAATAAGATCACTTGGCTCAAACAGAGAAAAGCTTCTAAAATCATTTGAGCATGCAATGAATGATTCAGAGTCTGCAAAGAAAAAGCTAAAGCAGCTAATCAAAAGGACCAGTGGAACCATTGCAAAACAGTCAATTGAATCTGCAAAGAGTTTTGGCGCCGTAAAGTTTTATTCTATAATAGATGAGGACCTTGACGAAGAATTCCACATTGCAGTTGGCGAAGAAGCAGTCAAACAAAACCCCGCAGTCATTTATTGCGCATTGATTGTGAGGGATTCAGGGATTAGGATTATTGTTTTTGCAGGAGAGCAGGCTACCAAAGTCTTCAAAGCCGGGGATCTAGTCAAAGAGATCTCTGCAAAGCTTGGCGGCTCTGGTGGTGGAGATGCAAGGTTTGGCCAGGGAGGAGGAAAAGATTCCGCAAATCTTGCCGATGCGCTAGCACATGCGGAATTATTAATCAAAAAGACAGTGAACTCATGACAGATTGGAACAAGATAGAAGAAAAGTGGAGAGCCAAGTGGCAGCAATCAAAAGAATTTGAGATAGACCCGGATGCAAGGCAAAAAAAATTCATCACTGTTGCCTATCCATACCCAAACTCACCCCAGCACATTGGCCATGGAAGAACCTATACGCTAGCTGATGTCCACGCACGATTTTGGCGCATGCGTGGCTACAACGTACTTTTCCCGATGGGGTTTCATTATACTGGAACCCCGATTCTTGGGATGGCAAAGCGAGTTCAAGAAGGCGACAGGGAGTTAATTGAAAATTTTAATACGCTTTACCACGTTCCGCAAGACAAAATAAAAGAGTTTGTCGAACCAGTCAAAATTGCCGATTATTTTCACGCCGAAATAAAGCAAGGAATGATAGAGATGGGCTACTCCATTGACTGGCGTAGGGAATTTACGACAATTGATCCTGTCTACAAAAAATTCATCGAATGGCAATTCCGCAAGCTAAGGGAGATGAATTTGGTAGTACAGGGATCACACCCCGTTGGGTGGTGTCCAAAGGATCAAAACCCAGTTTCCCAGCACGACACACTTGGAGACGTAGAGCCAGACTTTACTGAATACATTTTGATCAAGTTTCATTATGATGGGATGATCATCCCAACTGCAACTTTAAGACCTGAGACAATTTTTGGCGTGACAAATCTTTGGATTAATCCATCAATAAGATACAAAAAAATCAAAGTAAACGACGAGACGTGGCTAGTCAGCCCAGAATGTGTGCGCAAACTTGAATTTCTTGACAAAAAAATAACCTACCTTGAGGACATGGACGGCTCGGAGTTTGTTGGAAAAACCGTTAGCGTTTTAGATAACAAATCAATCCCAATCCTTCCTGCAAGTTTTGTTAAAAGTGAAAACGGTACTGGGGTTGTGATGTCGGTTCCAGCCCACGCACCATTTGACTACCAAGCCCTAGTAGACATACAAAAAAACGGCAGTAAAGACATACAGGTGCTTGCCAGCTCGCTAAAACCAATTTCCATAATCAAGACCCAAGAATATGGCGAAATTCCAGCAAAGGAAGTGGTAGATAGGTTCAAGATCCAGGACCAAAACAGCCCCATGCTTGAGGAGGCCACAAAGGAAGTGTACGCAAAAGAGTTCTATGGCGGGACATTAAAGGAAAATACAGCCAAGTTCGCAGGCCTCAAAGTTTCCGAGGCAAAGGATGCCATACGGGAGTGGCTTCAAAGCTCTAGGACTTCAGATATTTTGCTTGAGCTAAACAATGCCCCAGTCCGCTGTAGGTGTGGCACAGAGTGTGTTGTAAAGATCCTAAACAACCAGTGGTTTTTGAATTATTCTGACAAATCATGGAAAGAAAAAGCCAATGTGTGTTTTGAGAAGATGAGTATTTTGCCAAATGAGATTAGGCCTGAATTTAACTATGTTGTCGGCTGGCTAAAAGAAAGGGCGTGTGCAAGACAACATGGACTTGGCACCCCCCTGCCATGGGATCAGGGCTGGATTGTGGAAAGCCTATCGGATTCTGTAATTTACATGGCATACTATATTTTGGCAAAATATGTAAACAGTGGAGAACTTGTTGCAGACAACCTCTCGGACCAATTTTTCAACTATGTTTTGCTGGGCTTAGGAGAGCCAAAACAGGTTTCTGCACAGTGCAAAATATCAGAGGACATTCTAAGCAACATACGAAACGATTTTGTGTATTTTTATCCAGTTGATGCAAGGCATTCTGGACGCGACCTTGTGCCAAACCATCTGACCTTTTTTGTTCTAAACCATGTTGCCATATTTCCAGAGGCGAATTGGCCAAAGCAGATTGTAGTAAACGGTTCTGTTCTAATGGATGGTAAAAAAATGTCAAAGTCCATGGGAAACATCATTCCACTAAGGCAGGCAATCAAAGATTATGGTGCAGACCCGATCAGACTTGCCATAATTATTTCTGCAGAACTATTACAAGATGCTGATTTTAATTTAGAGTCTGTAAACAGCATAAAAAATAGGCTTGAGAACATGCTTGATGAATGTACAAAATACAAACCCGGCATTACTTCTAAGGCAGAGTCGGAGGATGGTTGGATTTTGGCGCGACTTCAAAATCTCATCGTACAGGCAACTGGGGCCGTAGAAAAAATGAGGTTAAGGGAGGCACTGCATCACATCATTTTCAGCTTCGAGTCGGATCTGCAGTGGTACCTCAAGCGTGTCCAAGCAAAGCAAAGAACCGACGTATCTGGAATTTTGCACAAGATACTTGGCACAAGGATTGCGATGCTTTCTCCGTTTGCTCCGCATGCTGCCGAAGAGATGTGGGAAAGGCTTGGCAATTCCGGATTAGCTTCTAGATCATCTTGGCCCCAGCCAGACGCCCAAATTGATCAAAAATCAATTCAAGCTGAAGATCTCTTAATGTCAGTACTTGACGACATCAAAAACATTTTGAAGATAACCAAGATTATCAGTCCACAAAAAATTGTTTTGTACACAGCCGATCGTTGGAAAGGCAAGGCCTATCAAAAAATTGTACAAAGTGTCGTCAATGGCCAGACAAACATTGGTGCAATAATCAAAGAACTAATTGCAGACAAGGAAACTGAGAACATCAAAAAGGATCCAGATTTTGTAAAAAAAGTCGTTAGTGGGATTTTGGCAGAGCCTGTTGAGATGCGCAAATTAAAAGCTGAGATGGAACCAATAGATGAAGCTCAAATCATAAAAGCGGAACTTTCCTCGTTGGTAAAAAAAGAGTTCGGCGTAGAATTGCAAACTTTTGTAGAATCGGATCCTGCAAGATACGATCCAAAAAACAAGGCAAGGACTGCAAGACCATTCAAGCCTGCCTTACTCATAGAATGATCCTGCATTCACAAAAGTGTATTTATTAGGCGATACGAAATTTCCAGTAAATTGAAAATAGCCGTTGTTGGAATTGGTGTAGCGGGTGGATATCTGATTTCGCGACTCAAAAAAGATCACGAGATAGTAGGCTTTGAGCGCATGACTGAGGAAAACCATGATTCCATCTGCGCTTGGGGCACCTCCAGAAATGGAATGAAGGATCTTTGCGCAAAATCTGGAATTAATTTTGATGATTTTGTGATTCACCACGGCAAAGACTTGCATATTGACATGAGTAACAGTCAGAAATTTGACATCAAGCTAAAAGGCCTTGTAACATATGATAAAATTGGCCTAATCAAGGAGATGGCAAAGGGAGCCAAGATCCATTACGGTGTTGCGCCAAAGCTTGAAGATTTGGAAAAAGAGTTCGATCTGATTGTAGACTGTACGGGATTTCATCGAAGCTATCTGCCCAAAATTGAAAAGGACTTTTACCTTCCAACATATCAGTACAAGATCCAGTATGACGACAAGGTACCTATTGATGACTTTTTTGTAAAGCCGTTTCCTGGCATGACTGGTTATTTCTGGTATTTCCCGCTGAGTAAGAATATGGCTCACATTGGTGCAGGGGATTACAAGAAAAACCACGTAGCAGAAACAGACAAGTTCTTTGCAAAATACGGCGGCAAGGTAACAAAAACGGTTGGAAGGCCAATCAGACTTGCAACTCCAGACATGTGTGAGCCGTTCTACCACGGCAA